>MGDX01000041.1:3060-5318 GCA_001791035.1 Candidatus Uhrbacteria bacterium RIFCSPHIGHO2_02_FULL_53_13 | reverse complement strand
GTCAAGCCGAAAACGAGGAAGTTCCTCATCTCTTCTCAACCTTTCCCCGCTCTCGGCGGGACACGAATGCCCGCGGAGGGGCCGATCAGGTGGCCTGGACGGCCTCTCTCGCGCGAACGCGAGGAATCCCACAGCCGACACCATTGCCGACCGCGGGAGCGAATCTTAGCGCGACATGCACTTAGATTGCTTCGTCGAACTCGCAATGACAACCTGTGGGGTTGCCATGACAACCGAATGGCTGCCTGCGAGGTTGACTCTACAACAGAGTACCTATCGCGCTTTGTTTTCTAAATTGTAAGGCCGAGGTGCCTCTCCTTTGGCAGTTAGGCCCTCGTAACGCACGAGATGAATGAGAGGAGGACTCAATCAATCCCGCGCGATATGAAGGTCTAGGTTGGCCATTGGCTTTTAGCCATTGGCTACTAGAAACATCATGTCTTAAATAAACCGTCAAAATCCCCCACTATTTGAGATTGCTTCGCTACGCTCGCAATGACAGGCTGGCGAAAATCGTGGGATTATTGACGCCCGAACATATCATATTTTAGCAAAAATGTCAATAGTCAAGGCTCATGCCCAACAAAAAAGACCCCGACTCTGTGGCGAACATCTCACGGTGAGGAGGAGGCACTGCAAGATGTTCACCACACAGGCGGGATCTGTGGTTCACGAGGATACGTTATCAAAGGGCAAAAAAGGCGTCAAGAGTCAGCTAACTGCGGTGCATAAACCGTCCGCGACGCTCTTCCTGATCGGCTCGCACGACAACAAACACGCCTCCCACGAGCGCGCCGAGCACCAACCCTACAAATGCGTTTGCGGGAATGTTCGGACGCACGGGATACTTTGTCACCAGCGATGCGTCTACTTGGCGCACCGTAATATCCTTCCCCGAAGTGTACTGCCATCCGCGTTGAGTGAGCACAAACGAAATCGCCTCGGCGATTTGGCGCGCTTGCTTTGGATCTTTGTGAAACACGCTCACCGTGAGCAATCCCGTGCCGCGTGTCACGCTCGCTCCCACCGTGCGCGACCACTTTTTGCGCCGCTTGGCCCCTTGCGTTTCCTCGGGCGGAAACTGATCCTTGTCAATGTTATAGCCGGCGTCCATCACCTGCTCAAAAAATGTACTGGTAAACACAATCTGCGCCAAGTCGTCGGCAATGCGTTCGGCGCTGCGGCTTGCGGTGTACGCATCGGCACTCAATGTTCCTTGCGTGATCAAGAGACGCGTTGATGCGCGGTATTCCAAAGGCCGCACAAAACTCAACACCGTTCCAAGCAGTAAACCCGCCACCGCAAACAACAGCACGGTGGTTTTGTAGCGCGTGAGCACGGTGGTGATGCGGTGAGAGGTCATGGGGATAATTCTATCACAATCTCCAGTGTTTCTCCGTCACGTTCCACGCGCACGGTCCAGCTTGAAAGGCCGATATCCATAAGCCACCGTTCCGAAAGCGGGCGGTCGTTGGCGTCGTGTCCGTTGATGTGCGTAATGATGTCGCCTACCTTGATACCCGACTTGGCCGCCAAAGAACGCGCGTCCACGCGCACGACTTCAAGGCCGTCAAACGCATCCTCGTCGTACACCGCCGTGCGATCAACCACCAAAACACCGAACACAGGCGCGTTGAGCGCACCTTCACTTGCAAACGCGTGCTTCAAAAATCCGCGCATCGTGTGCCACGGGCGCACATGTATTTCGTCTTCTATCACGCCCAAAAGCGCGCCGGAGGCATCCACCACAATCGCGCCGCCTTTGACATCAACCTCACGGTCAAGCCGATACAGCCGCCACGGCGTTTCGGCCCGTTCACGCGCGGGACGATCGCCCGCGTAGAGCGCGGAAAGCGTGCGCGGATACAGCGAGGTACCGTCGTACACAAACACTTGCGTGCCAAGACGAACGTCCTCGGGCAAACCGAACGTCACCACGGGATTCAAGTCACGCTCGATGTGCCCGAACGCGAACGAGGTATCTGGAATGCGCACAAAGGCGTCAAACGGAAACCACGCGCGCTCGAGAAACACGCCGAGTGACGATGCGCGCGCGTCGGTGAGCACCCAACCATCGCTCGTGAGAATCGTCGCCACATACGGAGCGTCTGTGATGTCAACGCCCTGCAGTGCCACGCGACTCGTTCCAACAAGCAGCAGAACGCTCGGCGCCACGCGCCCCTGCACCGCATCAACGGCCTCGGCATAGGTGCCGGGCACCGCGGGCGGACGGCGCGTAGAAAGCACGCTTGCCGACA
>MGDX01000041.1:2803-3034 GCA_001791035.1 Candidatus Uhrbacteria bacterium RIFCSPHIGHO2_02_FULL_53_13 | reverse complement strand
TTCAACGGTTGTCGGAACTGGCAATGCGCCCCTCCCCCATACGCATAGCGACGCATTGCCAGTTCCGACAACCGTTGAAGCAAGCGTGCGCGCAGGACACCCAAGAGCACATAAAACGCCACGGAAATCAACGCCGCGTCCACAAAAAAGCTCGTCGGCAAAAATGAAACCGCCACGAACAACTGCACCAAGAGCCACGCGCCAAGCAGTGACACCGTCACGGCGGTTGCG
>MGDX01000041.1:0-2794 GCA_001791035.1 Candidatus Uhrbacteria bacterium RIFCSPHIGHO2_02_FULL_53_13 | reverse complement strand
TTGCTCACCCACAGCGTTTCGTACACGTACGCCATCGCGAGAACGAAAAAGATGAGCGCCAAAATCCAAATCGGAACATGCAAAAACATGTTGAGTCCGTAAAACATCGTCGTAAAAAAGTACACGGAAGCGATGTGCAAGACAATCGACGTGTGTTCGAGCGCGTACGGTTGATACAAACCGGGCGCGAAGATGAATCGAAACACATGCTCAAGAAACAGCGCGATAAAAATGGCGGTGGTGGTGGCAATGACGACTAAAAGCCATGTATCTTGCACAAAGAGCATAAATGCCACGGCGGCTGAAACAAAGAGCGCCGGAGTGATGGCAATGACGCCCCAACGCTCCAAGTCCGCTCCCCAGCCGGAAAGCATGCCAAGTCCGAGCACGACGACGAGCACTGTGAGCGCGAGCAAAATCCAGATGTGCGCTTGCCACCATGAAATCAAAAAGATCCCGACGAATGTGAGGAGGCCAATGAGCACAGGCAAGGTTCGTTTGAGGAGGATCATGGAGTTGGGATTGCTTCGCGGAGTCTACCCCGAGCAAAGTCGAAGGGGCTCGCAATGACAGACGAGAAAGAACTCTCAAAGACAAACATGGGAAAGGTCTCACCACGCCGCGCCGGGCTGAATCTTGCCAGTCACGCGCACGCGGCCTTCCAAAATCTCAATGTCCGTAATAGTGACGACATCTTGGGCGTCCGAAAGCAGGCTGTCAAGCATCGTGCCGAGCCATGCGTCGAGCTCCTGCGACGGCGCGCCGCCGCGCGACTTGAGGTTGCCAATAGAAACCTGCTCTATCGCGGTCACCACGCTTCCCTCTTCGTCAACATCCATACTCACTTGCGCAATCATGGCCGTGCGCCGACCCTCTTTCACTTCCACCGGCACATACAGTTCGAGAACACCGCTTGCAAGCGCGGCCACTTGCATCTCCTCGACAATCAAAAAATCCGGCACCTGCTCGCGTGACAGTGAGTCGCGCATCAACTGCGTCATGAGTTCCTCGGAAAGGTCAATCGTCACACCGCCTTTGGTGAGCGACAGTTTTGTTGATGCAAACAAGCTCTCAAGCAGTAGTTCGGGACGCGTGTCGCCCACGTTCACAACGCGCGTCGGCTCGGGCGGACGAAAGCCGGCGCCCAAAAGTGGCACACGCACAATACCCGTGCGAGCCACGGCGTACAGGGTCATCAGCGCCACCAACACCACGGTGCCAAGACATCCAATGCCGGTCCACTTGATGATACTCGTTCCGCGCTTTGTGTGATCTACTGAAGCCATTTTAGTTCGCCATAAAGTTGTTTAACGCGCAGTTGTGCGTCTGCAAACGCGTCCGCGTCGCCACTTATGCCATCCATGAGCACGTTAGCCGCGGCTATCAATCGAATGTGCGTTTCGCGCTCATCGCCCGGCACCGTCATGCGAAGCAATTGATCGCGCGCGATGCGTACCGCGCTTGCATCTCCTTCGTTCGTTTCCGCCGCACGAAAAATCGGCTCTGAAATCCGCTCAAGATCGGCGTAATACGCTTGGCGTTTTTCCTCCGGAAATCCTTCTTCGACATTGAGCGCGCCGTCCACCACAATAACAGGCGGCGGCGCGTTGCGCCCGCGGTCCACAAAAACAATCGTCACCGCTAAAATAACGGTAAGTCCCAGCATCAAAAATGGAAACCATACGAGATGTTTAGACATATTCTTCTTCGTGGCCAATGAGATCGCGCAAAAACACGGCCACTATTGTAGCGACCGGAATGGCCAAAAGTGCGCCCACAAGACCGGCAAATTTGAACCCAACCATGAGTGCGAACAAGCTCACCACCGGATTGAGTCCGACAGATTTTTGCATAATTTTCGGCGTCAGCACTGCGTTTTCAATTTGTTGAATGCCAAAATACAAAAGCGCGACGATCATCCCTTTGAACGGCGACATGGTAAGACCGATGCCAATGGCCGGCACGGCGGCGATAATAGGACCGGCGTACGGGACAATTTCGGCAATGCCAGCAAAGATGGCCAGCACAAGCGCGTACTTTACGCCCAAAATCAACAGACCGATGTAGGTGAGCACTCCCACAACAATCATCAGAATGATTTGCCCGCGCAACCACGCGCCGAGCTTTTCCTGCATGCGTCCCATGAGGCCGGAAATGTACGGACGGTATTTTTTTGGAGTCACATGGCGGAACAGCTTTTTTGCCTGCCCTTCTTCAACCACCATGTAGAACGCAATTACGAGCACGAGAATGAATGTGGCAATCCCGCCGAACACGCCGGCAATGGTAGAAAAGATTCCCTGAATCGCTTCTGCGATGCCTTGTTGCAATCCCGCTACACTGTTTTCCACGTTTTGCGAAAGACCGAACCGCTCAAAAAACGCCTGCACCTCCACCGCCGCGTCTTTAGCAGAGCCGATAGTGCCTCCCAAATTGCGCACCAGTTCGCCGAGCTGTTCTACAAACGGCGGCACGATCAAGATCACGGCGCCGGTGACAATGGCAAGCAAAAGAATGTACACGATGATGACGCCAACGCCGCGCGGAATTTTGTGAGCCTCAAACCAATGCGCGAAAGGATCAATGAGCGCCGCCAAAAGAATCGCCACAAAAAAGATGACAAGGATGTCGCGAATGAACCACAACACACCAAGCCCAATCAACATGGCGAGCGTAGTGACGATCGTGCGCGTAGAGATGGTGATTTTTTGCAGGGGTTGTTTTGACATGCACTTAGTATATCAGTTCTCCGCGGCTCTTGACAGAAATTTGCGCACATGATACGTTTTCATCG
>MGDX01000040.1:12789-12931 GCA_001791035.1 Candidatus Uhrbacteria bacterium RIFCSPHIGHO2_02_FULL_53_13 | reverse complement strand
TGCGTCCCCAGTAAAAATCATCTCGTGCACGGCGACCCCCAAACGATCACGCATTTGTTCAATGCCGTATCCTTTGTCGATTCCCTTCATGGTGACATCAATCGAAGTCGTCCCGGGAATCTTGATCTCAAAATCCTGAAGG
>MGDX01000040.1:2370-12637 GCA_001791035.1 Candidatus Uhrbacteria bacterium RIFCSPHIGHO2_02_FULL_53_13 | reverse complement strand
ATGCTCATACCCCACCTCTTTGAACGCTCGTTCAAACACGTCAAAAATGCGCCGACGATCATCGGCGTGAATTTCGTGGCGATAGACTTCCTCCCATCCGTCGCTGTAGCGTAAAAAACACGACCCGCTTGTTGGAAATAAAAACAAGTTTTTCAGTGTGTCCTTGGAACACGTGAGCGGTTCCAACAACTGTTTCTCAAACTGCGGTAACCATCCGCCGCCAATCACAGCCACGCGGCGCCGCTCCAAGAGCTGTGAAAGGAGAGCGTCCATTTCCGCGTCCATAGGCGTTTTGCTTTTGGCTAACGTGCCATCTAAATCAAATACGAAGAGCTGTTTTGAGGAGATGTCGAGCATACGTGTTGCTTTTTGAGGGAAAAAATGAGAAGATAACTATAGGATATAGGAAACGGAGGAAAAATTTCAACCATAACACCATAGCCAATACGTCTATGCCAATGACAGCGCTCATCGTGATTCTCGCCATCGTTATTTTGATCGCGGCGTTCTTTCTCTTCCTGTACAACGCGCTCGTCACGCGTCGCAACCGTGTCGACGAGAGCTGGTCGGACATTGATGTGCAACTGAAGCGCCGCCACGACCTGATTCCAAACCTTGTGGAAAGCGTGAAGGCGTACGCAACCCACGAGCGACAGACGCTCGAAAGCGTGACACAGGCGCGCGCCAACGCCATGCAAGCGCAAAGCGCCGGCGATCCAAAAGCGCTCGCGCAAGCAGAGAATATGCTCACGTCCGCCTTGAAGTCGCTGTTTGCCGTGTCCGAGGCTTACCCGGCGTTGCGAGCAAACGAAAACTTCTTGCAACTCCAAAATGAGCTCACGGCCACGGAGGATAAAGTACAAGCCGCGCGCCGATTCTACAACGGTCAAGTCCGCGACCTCAACACCATGATCCAAAAGTTCCCGGCGGTAATGGTTGCCGGCACGATGGGATTTAAAGCGCGCGACTTTTTTGAGCTAGCCGACGATAGCGAGCGCGCCGTTCCGAACGTTGGTGCGGCGCTTGGGAAGTGACGCGTACAGATTGCTTCACTTCGTTCGCAATGACAGATGGGAGGATACCTGATACTTGATCGGTCACACCATGTACCAACAAATCGCTTCCAACAAACGACGCACCGTCATTCTCGTGATCGTCTTCATCGCCCTCGTCACACTCGCCGGATACGGTTACGGATACGCGCAAGGCAACCCGTGGGGCGGGCTTATTTTGGCCGGAGTGATTTCGAGCGTGTACGCGCTCTTTAGCTACTACAAAAGCGATCGCGTGGCTCTGCTCACCTCCGGCGCGCGCATCATCAAAAAAGAAGACCATCCGCTGTTGTGGAACACGGTTGAAACGCTTGCCATTGCCTCCGGGCTTCCCATGCCGCGTGTCGCGCTCATCGAGGACGTCGCCATGAATGCGTTCGCCACCGGTCGCAACACGGAGCACGCCGTCGTTGCCGTGACGCGAGGACTGCTCACGAACCTCACGAAGACGGAGCTCGAGGGCGTGATCGCACACGAGATGTCACACGTCAAAAACGAAGACATCCGGCTCATGACGATCGTGGTGGTGCTCGTTGGGACACTCGCGATTTTGGCGGATCTCACGCGATTCGGGATCGGCGGAAACCGACGCGGCGGCGGTTGGCTCGCCATCGTCGGTATTCTGTTGCTCATCCTCTCCCCGCTCATCGGCACGCTGATTCAGCTCGCCATAGGACGGCAGCGCGAGTACTTGGCCGACGCCTCCGGTTCGCTCCTGACGCGCTACCCCGAAGGGCTCGCCTCGGCGCTCGAAAAACTCAAGAGCGACCCCCATCGCCTCAAGCGCGCTACACACGCCACTGCGCATCTGTTCATCACGGAACCGTTCAAGGAGTCGTTCCTTACGCGCGCATTTGCCACGCATCCCCCCATCGAAAAGCGCATCGCCCGTTTGCGCGGAGCGATACAATAATGTATGTCTGACGTTGTCGAAAAATTTACCACTCATTTAAAAAATGTGCTCACGCGAGCGTTGGTGTTGGTTGCCGAAACGGGCATGGACACCATCACTCCAGAACACCTGCTGTGGGGCGTTGCGACCGAGAGTGGCTCGGTGGGAGCGGAGATTCTGCGCAAATCGAATGTCAATGCCGATGCTCTGCGCGAACTCATTGGCGTCCCTGTGGCAATATCGGACGATTCCGCCTCGGCCACAGACGCTCTTCCGCGCCTTTCTGAAGCTTCCAAGCGTGTCATAGAAAAGGCGGTACTCACCGCAACCGTGTATGAACACCGCTACGTCGGTACCGAACACTTGGTAGCGGGTATCCTCCAAGTCAGTAGTCCAAATCTCGCCAATTTTTTTAAACGCACGGACGTTCACATTGACGAGATTCGCGGACAGCTCAATCTCATCATGAAAGGCACACGATCGTTTCCGCACCTCGTGCCGCAACCGGCAAACCATCCGCCCGTCGACATCGACGACGATGAACCAGACGACCGCCCGCTTGAAGAAGACTTGGCGCACACGGACGCGCCGACGCTCGAGTACTTTGCGACCGAGCTTACGACCGGCGACGCTGTGACCGCCATCGATCCGGTGATCGGCCGCGACATCGAAATAAATCGCGCAATTGAAATCTTGTCGCGGCGCACCAAAAACAATCCCATTCTCGTAGGCGATCCGGGCGTCGGCAAAACCGCCATCGTTGAGGGATTGGCGAGGCGCATTGTCGAGGGCCGCGTACCGCCCGCGCTCCTTAATAAGCGCATCTTCTCTATTGATTTGGGGAGTCTGATTGCCGGCACGGTGTACCGCGGTGAATTTGAGGGACGCATGAAACAGATGATTGACGAGGTGCGCCATCAGCCGGACATCATCCTGTTTGTGGATGAGGTACACATGATTATGGGCGCGGGGTCGGCTTCCGGCTCGCTCGATGCGGCCAATTTGCTCAAGCCGGCTCTCGCGCGCGGTTGGATTCGCTGTATCGGCGCCACCACGCCATCGGAATACAAGAAGTCTATTGAGTCGGACGGAGCGCTTGAGCGGCGCTTCCAGATAATTCACGTGGACGAACCGAGTGAGGAGGAATCGTTGCAGATTCTGCGCGGCTTGGCTTCGCGCTACGAACAGCATCATCATGTAACGATTCCGGACGACGCACTCGCGTATGCCGTTCAAGCCAGCGTCAAACACATTCACACCAACGCGCTTCCCGACAAAGCGATAGACCTCATTGACGAGGCAGCCGCCATGTTGCGCGTGGCAAGCGTCACCGACACAGGGTGGCGCGGGCTTGTGAACGACCTGCGCACTCTGCGCGATCAAAAGCGCTTTGCCGTTGTCGAAGAGCGGTTTTTGGACGCGAGTTTGCACAAGCAGCAGGAAGATCAAATAGAGGCGCAAATCAAAACGGCGCGAGAGCAAGAGGAGCACGCGCATTACGGCGCCGTCACGCGTGAGATGATTGCCAAGGTCATTGAACGCAAAACCGGCGCGCGTGTCATGGCCGCGGTGGCAGAAGAACGCCAGGCGCTCGGCACGCTCGCGGCAATGCTTAAAACCACAATTTTTGGACAGGACGAAGCAATTGAGCGCGTCGCGTCGGCGGTGCGCCGCGCGTCGCTTGGCATCCAGTCAACGTTGCGTCCACTTGGAAGTTTCCTGTTCGTTGGGCCAAGCGGCACCGGTAAGAGCGAGCTAGCGCGCCAACTCGCGCGCCAAGTATTCCACAGCGAAAAGGCCTTGATTCGCCTGGACATGAGCGAGTACGCAGAGGCTTATTCCATTTCCAAACTCGTGGGCTCTCCAGCCGGCTACGTAGGCTACCGCGACCGCGCACGGCTTACCGATGCCGTTAAGCAACGCCCGAACTCCGTCATCTTGTTTGATGAAATCGAGAAGGCGCACGCGGACGTGCATCATTTGCTCTTGCAAATTTTGGAACACGGCGAATTGACCGACGCCACTGGCCGCACCGTATCGTTCCGCCAGGCGTTCATTGTTCTCACATCAAACGTCGGAGCCGAGTTGTTTGAAAACGGCTCGATCGGATTTCACGAAACCGACGCGCTGGATACGGAGAGCGTGCACGCGACACTCAAAGATCGCTTTCGTCCTGAACTCTTGAACCGCCTCGATCACATTCAAATTTTCCAGCCGCTTGATGCCGCGTCGCTCAAGCGCGTGATTCATGAGGAGTTGCGCGACCTCAAGGACCGTCTCAAAAAACAAGACGTGCGCTTGCAATGGAAGGCCTCTGTCATCTCGCACCTGTTGACGCAAAACGAGCCGCGCCGCCGCAACGCACGCCACATGAAGCAGTGCGTGCAAACACGGATTACCGATCTTGTGGCTGATCATCTGGTGTCGCATCCGTCGCAAACCAATCTTGTGCTTTCTATCAACAAGAACGCCATCGACCTTCGCGCGCAGACACGGTAGAATGAGGCCATGGCCTCGACTGCTTCTTCCGCACAACCTTCAGCACGACACGCGGCAACATACCGCGCAAACGGCGCGCGCGCGCGACGCGCGAGACAGGTTTCGAGTCTGTCGGAGCGCGTTGATCTTCCCCGCGGCGCCAACACTGAACCTCAAAACGCACGAATGCCGTCACCGCGTGTGGCCGAGCGTGCACCGCGCAACGACCGCGGCGAGCGCATGAGGCCTTCTGTACGCACAGCACAAAACGCACGCACGCGCTCCGTAAATCCCGCACGAGACGGCAAAGAAAAAAAGGAGGATGTCGTTGAGGGTAGAGGTGCGAATACCAGCTTCCAAAACAGGGTCGAAGCGCTCATTCGCAGTCGGCTCGATCAATTTTTCGTTTCAAGCTTCATGGCTATTCCCGCAGGGACGCTTGCCTCCATTAGTTTGCTCAACGCGCGCGTCATCGCTTCCGCGCCGGGGGTTCGCAAATCAAAGTTTGGCGCATTCCGATTCACCGCCAAAGGCTTTTTCGACATGCTTCCGAACGCAAAAAAGAAGCGCATATTTACCTTTACACCGTGGACGGGACTCATGGCGGCGGGACTGTTTGACACCGCCATTTTGGTTGGCGTCATCATTAACTTCATTGTCACGTTCTTTCCATATATCGTCGCCACTCTTGGCGTCGCCATACTCCTTGATCCAGAAATACGCGAAATGATGCTCTCGCTTGTCGGCTTCTAGCTTATGACCGAACGCCTCAAAAAAATTCTCATCGGCCTTGGACTCTTGGCATTTGTCATCATCGTAGGGTGGCTGTTGTACGCCACATTCTTTCGCGCTCGCGTGCCGAAGGAAATTTCTCCGGCGATTTCCGAGCCGCCCAAAGAGCTCGGAACGCTTCCAACAGCGCCCACGAGCACCGATCGCATTTTTGAAGCGCTCGTAGAACGCCCCGCCCTTCCCGTTTCTGAAATCGCCGCTGGCGGCATCACGGCCGTGACTCCCATTACGCTCACGCCCGTCAAAAACCCGACGCTCGCCGCCGATGGTTCGTCAATAAACTTCTACGATCCAAGCGACGGTCGTTTTTACACCACCGACCGCGACGGTTCGGTGCGTCAACTCCATCCAGAGCGTTTCCCCGACGTGAAAGAAATCTCGTGGAGTCCTGACGCCAATATCGCCATTGCCGAATTTCCCGACGGCGCGAATGTTTCCATTGATTTTAGCACCAAGGAAGTCGTCCCCCTTCCGCAACACTGGGAGGATTTTGACTTTGCGCCGCACGGACAGCAAATTATTTCAAAGAGCATCGGTGTGGATCCAAGCAATCGTTGGCTCGTGATTTCAAATCCCGACGGCTCTGGCGCCTCCACTATCGCCGCGCTCGGCAACAATCAAGACAAGGTTCAAGTGAGCTGGTCGCCAAACGACAAGGTCGTGGCATTCTCCGACACGGGCGTGCCTTTGAGCGGCTTTGGGCGCAATCACATCATCCCCATTGGAAAGAATGACGAGAATTTCCCCGGGTTAGTCGTTGAAGGGTTTGATTTTAACGCCACGTGGTCAACAAAAGGAACGCAAATTTTGTACAGCACCGCCGGACCAACAAGCAACTATCAGCCACAAGTGTGGCTCGTGGACGGCGAGGGTCAAAAACTTGGGCAAAATCGCCGCAGTCTCCCTTTGAACACGTGGGCAGACAAATGTACGTATGCCAGCGATTCGACGGCGTACTGCGCGGTACCACAGAGCTTACCGCCCGGTAGCGGTTTGCAAAGACAACTCGCGTTTGGAAAGCCCGACTCGCTGTACCGTATTGACACACGCACTAACACAGTATCGCTCGTCGCCGTGCCGGAGACGGACATCCCGATGACGAACTTGAGCGTGAGTGGCGACGGCAACACGCTGTACTACCAGCACGCCATCAACGGAACGCTCGGAACGATTCGTTTACGCTGATATGCGCGCGCATATTTTGATAGGACTCTTTGGCATCCTCGGTCTCACTGTGCTCGTGGTGCTGTTTTTGGTGGTCTTGCCCGAACGCGTGCTCGCGCCAAAGGAACTTGCCGATGTTCCAAAAACGCTCGACACTCCCGTGATTACGTTCATCGACCCAATACGCGGCAACCCCGACGCGCGCGTGACCATTGTGGAGTACGGCGATTACCTCTGTCCGCTGTGCCAACAGCTCGCGCCCGACATCAAAGCGCTCGTGGAAGAGAAGCCGCAACAGCGCCGATTTGTATGGAAGGATGCGCCGAATGTGGACGCCCACGCCGAAGCCATGACCGTTGCGCTTGCCGCGCGCTGTGCGCAAGATCAAGGCGCGTTCTGGCCGTACTACGATCGCCTATTCGACGCTCGTGGCACGCTCTCGTCCGCGCTGGAGCTTGAACAGCTCGCCGCACAACTCACGCTCAACGTGAGCGCATTCAACGCGTGCATGGCCTCGGAGGTCACGCGTCCCGTCGTATTGCACACCCTGCAAGAGGCCTTTTCACTTGGCGTGCAAAACACTCCGACACTGTTCATCAATGGTACACTGTACACAGGCCCGCTTACAAAAACGGGCATCGAAGCGTTTATTGACACGCTATGAGCCTCTCAAAAACTCGAATATACATTTTTACTGCTCTACTCTTGATGTTCGTTCCAATGGCCATGCGCGCCGAAGAACAGCCAACAGAAGAAGAGTTTCAAGCACAACTACAAGCCCAAGAAGACGCGAAACAAGGGGCAAAATTGCTCATACCAGATTTACAGGTTAATATTCCGGGATTAAATCTTGACAACAGTATTGTGTATGGCGAAGGAAAAGAAAAAAACGAGTGCCCTGTAGGATACGTTTGCTCAAAAACGATAGACAGTTATCTGAATGGTGTGTATCGGTTTGCCGCCGGAGCCTCCGTCACGTTCGCTATCGTTTTGATTATGGTTGGTGGAGCACAGTATGCGGTCGGGAGCGCCGCCGGTTCCATTGACGCCGGGAAAAAGCGCATGGTCAACGCGGTCACAGGGCTTGTCATTCTTCTATCCGCCCACGCTATTCTGACATTTGTCAATCCAAGTATTGCCTCATTCACCGGTCTTGAACTGGAAATTGTGACTCCAAAGGAAGACACATCAAGAAGCACACTTTTTGGAGGAGAAAGTGTCCATCCTGGCATTGCAGACGGCAATCTCCTTGAACTAACACCAAATAAATATCTCATTACCAATGGAACACAAGGTATCCATAAAGACGTTTGGGCGGATTTTCCAGAAGTTGCTAGAACATTTTATGACAAAACATCTAAATGTATTGATAGAAAGTGGACTCCATTTAAACCTAATAAGACGGGACCGATTGGATCATGTCAACAAACAGGTGAAGGCATCAAGCTCAAACTCTCATCCGGTGGACGTAGTGTCCAAGAGCAGGCAAGAATGTTCTATGAAAATTGTTTGGCTAAGGGTGGTACATGCGACCCTATAACATGCAATCCGTTTCCACGCGACGGATCTGGACCTGTCTTAAAAGATGACAACAAAAAATACGTCGTCACCAATGATGTTCTGAACCAATTCGAGGAGGGCGGCGACATCAGTACAAATGAACAACTCAAACAGTACCTCGTTACATACGCAGTAAATTATGGGAAAACAACGTGCCCTCATAACACCGGGTTCGCCGTTGACGTGTGGCCTGCCACCTCGGCAAACTTCATCTCGTTTGTTCCACATCATCTTCAGATGGAGCAGGTCATGCAATCAGAGGGATGGTGTCGTCTCCTTAGAGAACCGTGGCACTTTGAATACCAAAGCAATATTATTTCCAAACAAGGCACGGACTGTAACTGGGAGATTGGTACAATGAAAAAATGGAGCGCAGCAGAAAATGCATTTGTTAATTTTGAATACTGGCAATGCCCATGGAAAGTCAACTTCAAAACTGGACAATGCATAAATGAGCGTCAAGCTGTCGAGCAATTGGAAACAAATCCACCACAATAGTTTTTCATGTTCACCTGCGCACACTGCGACGCACAGCACCTTAAGTGGTCCGGGCGTTGCACACAATGTCAAAAATGGGGGACGCTTTTGGAAGAGTCTTCCGGCCGCTCTGCCAAGGCTTCCCTTTCGGATGTCGCCGCGGCAGAGCTTGTTGGTTTTGGCGACGCGACGGCTAACGCGACGCGCTTTTCGTGCGGCGTTTCGGAATGGGATCGCGTGCTTGAAGGCGGCCTTGTGCCAGGACACGTCGCTCTTCTTTCCGGAGAGCCTGGGATCGGAAAGTCCACGTTGATTGCACATTTGGCCAGTGGGTTTGCTCCGCACGGCGAGGTGTTTTATGTGGCTGGCGAAGAGTCTCCTGCACAGCTCAAGATGCGTTTTGAGCGTCTCAAAGCCCCTCACGCGCACATTAAGCTCATCACCGACACGCACGTTGAGGCCGTAGTGGCGGCCGCGGCCGCGCATCGTCCCGCCCTGCTCATGGTGGACTCCATTCAAAGTCTTTCGACATTCGAGCACGACGGCGCCGCTGGCGGTCCCACGCATTTGCGCGCGGCGACGGCACAACTTGTGGCACTCGCTAAGCAAACCGATATTCCCGTCATAATCGTGGGACAGGTCACAAAAGACGGCTCCGTCGCCGGACCAAAACTTTTGGAACACATGGTCGACACCGTGCTCGAGTTTCGCGGCGACACGCGCCATCACTACAGGTTACTGCGCGCGACGAAGCACCGCTTTGGCAGTACGCACGAGGTGGGCGTGTTTGAAATGACGCAAGACGGCTTGGTCGGCATTGCAAATCCTTCGGATGTGTTTTTGGATCATCACGAGTCGGCGCCCGGCACCGCCATCACTTGCACGCTCGAAGGCGCGCGCGCGTTTTTGGTCGAGGTGCAGGCACTGGTGAATCCGTCAAGCTACGGTACGCCCGTTCGCCGCGCGAACGGCTTTTCAACGAACCGCTTGCAGATGTTGCTCGCCATCTTGGAAAAGCATGGTAAGATTTCGTTTGCCGGACAAGATGTGTTTGTCAATGTGGTTGGCGGCATGACTTTGCGCGAGCCTTCAACGGACTTGGCCGTGTGCGCCGCGTTGGTGAGTTCGCGCACAGAAAAAGCCTTGCTGGAAAAGACGGTGCTGTACGGCGAAGTCGGTTTAGGAGGCGAGGTTCGCACCGCGCCGCAGGAAAAGCGCCGCGCCGCGGAAGCAAAGCGGCTTGGATTTCCAAACGTGGTTTCCGCGAAGGACACGCCGAACGTGCGGGCGCTCGTTGAAAGAATGCGGCCGCAGGAATTACCTCTGCGTGTGGCAAAACTAGAGATTTCAAAGTAATGATCTTATTTCAAGAAAATAAATACCCAGTCACGGTTGGCAATGAATGCGCCAGCGTTGGATTTTGCACGGTGTGGAACAACATTGAGCCGGTGCTCACAGCCGCGCCCGACATCAAAAACAAGTCGGCCATTATTGGGACGCTGTACTCACGCCAAGGCGTCAATCCCCTTCTGCGCAACCTCGCGCTCAATCCCCACATTCGCACACTCGCGCTCTGGGGACACGGCCCGCTTTCGCAAACGCCGTTTGGCAAGAGCGGCACCAACATTTTGCGCGCGCTGTGGAAAGATGGGCTTGAGGAAAATGGCCGGATTGCCAGCACCGAGTTTGACATTGAACCGGAGATTGACGCGAGTGTCGTAGAGAACATCCGCAAAAACGTCGCTCTGATTGATCTCTCGGATTTTGACATCCGCGAGACGTCCGCAAAGCTCCCCACGGACGCCGGCGAGGCGTACATGGAGCCGCGCGCTTTCGATCCGCCAACGCCGCG
>MGDX01000040.1:0-2351 GCA_001791035.1 Candidatus Uhrbacteria bacterium RIFCSPHIGHO2_02_FULL_53_13 | reverse complement strand
CATGAAACTGTCGGCTTCACTCTGCGCGGGAGCACCGTTATGGAAGCCTGGCAGAACGTCGTCTTTCACATCATGCGCTACGGCATCGTGAAAGGCACGGAATACGGCATGAAACAGCGCGAACTGCCGTCGGTGCAATGGGTCGTGGAGCGTGAGGCCGATTCATTCCCAAGCGAGATTCCCGACGATTGGCCGCAAAACCTGCTTGAAACGGTCGGGCTCACGGAAGCGGCCATCAAGCAATATCACGACGTATTTTTGAACGAAACACCAAGCGAGGGCATTGCCTACACGTACGGAAGCCGCTTGCGCTCATGGAAAACAGACGCGTCTCAAGACGCGGTTAATCAAATCGCGACCGCCGTGATTGGGAACATGGCACACAGCCCGGATTCTCGGCGCGCGGTAGCCACTACGATTATTCCAACAATAGATGCCGCGGCAAAGGAACCGCCATGTCTCATTTCCGTTCAGGCGCTTCAGAGCGACAGCCGCGTGCACCTTTTTTGCACTTTCCGCAGTCACGACATTTTTAAAGCCGCCATTCCAAACGCATTCGGACTGTTGCGCATGCACGACGAGATTGCAGAGGCGACCGGCTTTGAGCGCGGTTCGCTTTCGATCGTATCCAACTCTGCCCATATTTATGAAGGCGATTTTGAGCACGCCGAGAAGATGATTGCGTGTTCACACCTTGAGCGCAAACCCAAGCGCGTATGGGATGCGGCCGGTGCCGACCCGCGCGGCTCGTTTTTGATTCGTCTGGAAGGCGACGAGATTGTCGCCGAACACCAAGGACCCAATGGAGCAATTCTCGGAGAATATCGTGGAAAATCGGCCAAGGATGTTTCACTCAAAATGGCGCAGTTGCATCTCGTTTCTCAAATTGGCCACGCGTTTGATATTGGCCACGAACTACAAAAAGCAGAACATGCGCTCAAGCTTGGGCTTGGGTATGTGCAGGATCCTCCCCTTGATTTCTCACCGATCGCATTGCCAAACCTATCGCCCATAACGGAAGTCCATTAGTGAGAATTTGCTCTTTCCGCGTCTGTCGTCGCCAAAATAAATGCTTCAACGCGTTGTTTTAATGTTTCGTGCAACATCCCTGCTCTTTTACTATCTGCTACCGCAACCGCGAGATGGTAGTAACCATAATCTAATCCCGTCAGTTGTTGCTCATGCAGAACCATATAGTACGGAAATAAATCTGTGATTAATTGCTGATAGGATTCAGAGGAAAGGTTCAAAAAATGCACATGATTCTCTACAAGAAATGTAACAAGAACACCGAGTGCCAATCGCTTGTTTCCGTTGGAAAAATAGTGCCCTAAATTAATGGAGATGAATAACGCCGCAGCTTTTGAAACTAACGTTGAGTAGTACTGAAATTTTACTCGCTCAAGACAACCTTCCAGTTTACGCAAACCATCTATGTCATCCTCATATTGAGGTACCGGCTCATGATACTGTTCAAAAATATTCCGGATAACCGGAATAATGGTCAATCGAACAAATTCCAAATCAAGATAGCGTATCATGCTACTTGGCACCCAACGATCTCAATGCACCAGTGAAGCGACGGCGCAACACGGTTGCTGATTTTTTACTGTATCCCGTCACTAAACGGCTTTGATCTTGAACGCGATCAGCTTTTTTCTTGCTTGATGGTTGCTTCATGTTATAAAAATAGCATCATCTCATACACCTGTCCATACCTGTCACTAACTATCTTTAAACACAGTCATCATCTAAAAAGATAAACAAATGACCATTTTGTTATTCCTAAAATATACACCAACAAGATCACTACTGGGATTACAACAATCAGCACCCGAAAAGTGAGATAGGCGATCACAATTGAAGATTCCCACATGGCCTTTTTACGTTTTTTTAAAATCTCAGTATCATTTTTTGTGTCTGTCAGTTTGATGGTTTCATAATAAATTAGCATTATGCCCCAACCCATCGCTAGAAGAACAATAAATGAGAACCCTTCTTTGAATAATCCAAATAAAGTAAATATGAACCAAGCAAACCAAAAACTCAATTTTACATAATGAACCTGAATAGCATGTCTCTTTTCTGGAGACATTTCACAATGGAGTTTGTGCTTCTGCTTTTCATGGTACCACAATAATGATGTCAAAATGTTTGTCAACGTCGCATATGGTGGAGCAAAATAGAGATTGCTTCACATGGTTCGCACTGACAGACGGACTAACTCGAAATAAACACTTTGAACAAATTGAATATTTTGAGCATCCTACGCGTAACTCGCTGAACCAATATAGTGTTCAAGCTGTTTTTGAAGTACCGGAAATGTGTTCAAGCCACCGTCTTGAAGCAAC
>MGDX01000039.1:8107-19397 GCA_001791035.1 Candidatus Uhrbacteria bacterium RIFCSPHIGHO2_02_FULL_53_13 | reverse complement strand
GTGTTCGTTTTCAAGAAGGAGCCGTGTCTGATGTTAGAGCGCCGCATCCACGGCCGCCTTTACTTGCGCGTACGGTACCGCGCCGGAAATCAGCTGTGTCTGTCCGTTTGCGTCCACAAGAAATGAACCGGGGGTTCCAGTGACACCAGCCGCCTGTCCAGCCGCCAGTTCCTGCGCAATCTCCTGCGTGTACTTGCCCGAACCCACACACGATCGGAACGCTTCAAGACCAATACCCTGATCCTGCGCAATCTTTTCGTAGAGTGCCGTCCCCACACCCCCCTGATTGCCAAACACATTGTCGGCAAACGCCCAAAACGCGTCATTGCCACCAAGCTCGTTGATGCACTCGGACGCCACGGCCGCCGGCAAAGCATTCGGATGGAACGACAGCGGGAAGTGGCGATACACCCACCTGACATCGTTGGGATACTCCTGCAGGAGTTGTTGCATGGTGGGATGGAAGCGCGAGCAGAACGGACACTCAAAGTCCGAGTATTCGATGATCGCGACCTTGGCGCTCGCGTTTCCTCGAACGTGATCGTCCTTGGCAATCACAGGCAGAGGACCAACCGGAGCTGAAGGCGGCGGCGTTAGCTCTGCGGCAGGCGCCTCTACCAGAGCCGCTTCATTCTCGGCAACGCGCGCATTCGTGCGCGACGTCGCGCTCGTCCCCGGAAGTCCAAACAGATACGACACCATAAGCACGACGGCAATGCCCGTAATGATCCCGAAGATAAAACTGGTCTGTGACGGCACGCCGTCAAAGAATCCTTTTGAAGATTCCATAATGAGCGATGGTTATAGGAATAATGCAAGCCTCCTGTTTAGACCGCTCAAAAATCGCGCACGGGAGCAAAATTCAGAAGAAACCGTTTTGACGATACGAACGGCATCCGTCGCGCCCATAATCCGCGCAATCGGCGTTGGCGTTCAATAATGGCCGTGGCAAGTCGCCGAGGAATCATGCGAACAGAGATGCCCGCGAGTACAAAAAGCATGATAAGCGGGAGCGCCACAAAAGTGGTGACATGTTGAAACGCATCCGCGGCCACCGCAAAGCCGACGTCCACGCTATGCTCGACGCAAGCGTTTACGGCTTGTGAAGCGCCATGCCGCACGGTGTCGCACGATATTGTCAGCACGGATACAAAGAGCATCGCTACAACGGTCAATTGCAAGAGTTGCCCCATGGCTTTGCAAAGCGTTCTTTTGTGTACGCGGATTTGCATGGCACTATTGTAGCACAGGCGTCCTGTCGGTAGGCCACTCTTGCGCGCATGAATTTATGGTGCTATGATCGTGCGGCACTGCAAAACAACAACGTTTTTCATCTGTGGACCGGTGGTGTAGCCCGGTTAACACGTTGCCCTGTCACGGCGAAGATCGCGGGTTCGAATCCCGTCCGGTCCGCCATCCCCCGTCGCTCCACGAAGTAGAGCTATGGAGGATGACCACAGATACTACTCCGCTCATCGGGGTTTTTTCTGTGGTTGGAATGAACTTTTATCCACACGCTATAGGGCATCACCTTACATAATTCTGCTACAATGAACACATCATGTATTCATTCTTAGCCGCTTTTTATGAAGAACGGACAATGTGGGCTCTGCAAACTGTGCTGGGTCCTTGTGATCATCGGCGCCCTCAACTGGGGACTCGTCGGGTTCTTTGACTGGAACCTCGTCGAATGGCTTCTTGGGACATGGCCGGTCGTTGAACGCGTCGTTTACGCGCTTGTCGGTGTTGCCGCTCTGGTGATGATCTTCTCGCACCGCGGCATGTGTAAAATGTGTAAAACAAAGTAATACACACACCAAACCTCCGCAACATGCGGAGGTTTTGGTTTGTGCTACAATGAAAACCGTATGTATGCAAAACACGTCGCGCACTTCGTAAAATCCTATAACATCAGCTGGGTCATTAAGGTTCTGATTGTCTCGGACTTTGTCATCTGGTCCGCAAATCAGCTGTTCGCTCCGGTCTTTGCAATCTTCGTTGAGAACAATCTCACGGGAGGAACCATTGCCGCCATCGGTATCGCATCGGGCATCTACCTCATCACCAAATCCGTTTTCGTTGTTCCCGTCGGACGGTACATTGATAAAAAACGGGGCGAAACAGATGATTTGTATTCCGCGGTTATCGGTACGGCTATCACAGGAGTCGTCCTACTCCTCTACACGCAGATTGATTCGATCGTTGATCTCTATTTGCTACAGATCCTCCTTGGGATCGGCGGAGCCATTGCCTATCCCGGCTGGTTCTCCATCTTCACTCGGCACGTCGACAAAGACAAACAAGGTTTTGAGTGGAGCCTCTACGACGTAGCATTAAGCGGTGGGATGGCGGCGGCGGCGGCCATCGGCGGCTACCTCGCCGACTCACTTGGATTCAACACGCTGTTTGTTGTGGCAAGCGCCGCCACATTGATGGGGTCGCTACTGCTTTTGACCCTCCGTAGCGAGATGAGAAAAAAATAGCGAGCCTTGTGGATAAAGGGGTCAAACCCCTGTGGATAAATGCTATACCGACGTGACAAATAACAGACGATCCGTTTTTTTGATCCACTTGAGTTCGGTGAGCTGTTTTCGCGCTTCTCGTTCAAACACATCCGTTGTGCGTGCTTTTTTGAGCATAAACGGTCGCGCTCCCCACTTCATCGCAAGTTGGTTGCGCTCAAGCTCGGTATTCGCGGCAATGAACAGAGGAACTTCCGGCCGATGACGATTGATCAACATCGCCACGTCTCCAAATTGCGTCCCCGTCACAATGCCATCAACACCCCCGCCTTCAAACGCCAAATGAATTTGCTTGGCGATAGCCGCGTCTGTGCTGTCAACACATAACTCATCCGGTCGCACATTGTCGTACACGCTCTTCTCGGTTTCCTCAATCACCTTGGTCAACGTCTCGACGGCTTTTACGGGGAATTTTCCCGATGCGGATTCGGCCGAGAGCATCACTGCGTCCGCATGATCAATGACAGCATTGGCCACATCGGAAATCTCCGCTCGCGTGGCGCGCACGTTTTGACGCATGCTCTCAAGCATATGCGTCGCCACAATCACCGGCTTTCCGGCACAGCGGCTCTTGTGCGCAATCTCCTTTTGCCTGATCGGCACTTCTTCAAGCGGAATCTCTACGCCCAAATCCCCGCGCCCAATCATAATGACGTCTGAAGCTTCAATAATCTCATCCATGCGATGGATGGCGTCTGCACGTTCGATTTTTGCGACCACTTGAATCCCAAGCGGTTTCTTTTTTTGACGCTTTTCTTCACGCTTGATGAGATCGCGCAATTTATGAATATCCTCGGCACTGCTCACAAATGACAACACAATAAAATCCACTTCCTCGCGCACGCCAAATGCCACGTCTTTTTGATCCTTCGCCGTCAACGCCGACAATCGCACCGCCGAATCCGGAAGGTTGATCCCTTTGTTGGACGACACGTTGCCGCCCGTCACGACACGCGCGGCTACGATGTTGTTTTGGACACGGACCACCGAACATTCAATGAGCCCATCGTCAATCAGCACACGATCGCCAGCGCGCACATCGCGCGCAAAGCCGCCGTAGGTAACGGGAACTAATCGGTCCGCCTCTGCATACGCCTTCGTACGCGGAGAAAAATGTACGGTATCGCCCGTACGCAACGAAAGCGCATCGCCCGGAATGATCCCAATGCGGATTTTGGGACCCTGGAGATCCTGCATGATCGCCAGCGGCACCCCCAACTCGCGAGCCACTCGTCGAAGCGACAGGACAAACCCCTGATGCTGTTCGTGCGTGCCATGTGAAAAATTGAGCCGGGCCACATTCATGCCCGCCTTTACCATTCGCTTTTGGACCGCCTCTTTTGCGGAGGCCGGACCAATCGTGCACACAATTTTTGTTCGAGACATAGGGGAAGTATCGCGTATCAAGTATCGTGTATGCGATTTGGCACGAGAGATAGAGATCGTGAGTAGTGACTGGCAAGCGAGCTCTCAAAACACCGGCGCTAACCTGTGCGCTTTTGCCGCTTTTGCAAGAGCGCGTTGAGTTCCGTTTGAAAGGTCTGTACATCCTCGAATTGACGATACACGCTCGCGAATCGAATGTAGGCCACCTTGTCAAATCCACGCAAACGCGCCATGACCATGTCGCCGATTTCCGCGCTTGTCAGTTCCGGCGATTTGCGCCGTTGAATGTCGCGCTCGATGGTGTACATCAGTTTCTTGAGACGTTCCTGCGTGTACGGTCGCTTTTCGAGCGCACGAACAATGCCCTTGAGAATCTTTTCACGAGAAAATGCCTCTCGCCGCCCATCGTTCTTGACAATCGTGAGATCCAGAATCTCCGCCTCCTCAAGCGTGCTGAAGCGATACTCGCACGAAACGCATGTCCGACGGCGACGAATGCCCATACCGTCGGACGATGGCCGCGTGTCAATCACTTTTGTGTCCTTGTTACAAATGGGACACTGCATAGCATGAGTATAACACTTTCGTCACTCCCTTACATCATCTTTTTACGGATGAACGCGGGAATATCAATGGTATTTTCATCCTCATGCGATGCCGTTTCCGATTCCGCGATGAGCGTTCTTGGATCTTTTCCGTTTCCGTCAGATGCCATCGTGTTCGTGTACGACACCGGTTCGTTGGGAACGCGCTTCAAAGACGAAACAGCTTCGACTTTCTCTTCGCGCATACGGACATCTTTGTGATCACGCACGCGCGTGACGGGCGGCGCCCACGTTCCGGCGGCCGACACGACGCTCGTGCCAAACACGGTTGACGACTGCTCGTGCCCATCAAAACCCGTGGCAACCACCGTGATAATGACTTCATCTTCCATGTTGTCGTTAATGTTGGCGCCAAAGATGACGCGCGCATCGTCGTCGGCTGATCCGGTGATTACTTTGGCGGCTTCGGCAACCTCGTGCATGCCCAAATCGGAGCTTCCCGCAATCGTGAACAGAATCCCCTTTGCACCCTCGATGGAGATTTCAAGAAGCGGACTGGCAATAGCCTGTTTGGCCGCTTCGACCGCGCGATTCTCCCCGCTCGAACGACCGATGCCCATCAACGCCGATCCGGATTGAGCCATAATGGCCTTCACATCTGCAAAATCCACGTTGATGAGTCCCGGAACCGTGATGAGTTCTGAGATACCTTGCACTCCTTGTCGAAGAACGTCGTCTACAATTCGAAATGCTTCCATGAGGCTGGTTTTTTTGTCGATGATTTGAAGCACACGATCGTTTGGAATGGTAATAATCGTGTCAACGTTTTGCGACAATTTTTCGTATGCCTCATCCGCATTACGTTTACGTTGAGCACCTTCAAACGCAAACGGTTTTGTGACAACGGCAACCGTGAGCGCACCAACATCGTGTGCTAATTTCGCCACATGATGGGCGGCGCCGCTCCCCGTTCCACCGCCGAGTCCGCAGGTAATGAATACCATGTCGGCCCCGTTGACCAAATTCCGGATCTCATTTTGACTTTCCTCTGCGGCACGGTACCCGATTTCTGGATTCATGCCCGCACCCAAACCGCGCGTCACCGACTTCCCGATGGCCAGTTTTGTTTTTGCCAGTGAGTGGTGGAGCGCCTGCACGTCCGTGTTCAAGGCGATAAAATCCACACCCTTAATTCCCTCCTGAATCATGCGGTTGATGGCGCTATTGCCGGCACCACCAACACCAACAACACGAATGTCAGCGAACGTTTCGATTTCCGGTTTTACTTGAGCCATAAGATGTTTGCTTTGACGAGCGTCTGTCTCGAACTGTGTCGGAAGACGCAATTATTTACAAAGCCTCCTTATTGGGTATGACCCTTTGAACAAATTATGTGTTCAACGCTCGACTCCCTGAACACATGATGTGTGCAGGGAGTATAACATACTATTAAAAATTGGAAGTTGGCCGTTGGCGTTTCACCCTGAGCTTGTCGAAGAGCTACTGCAAGGCTTCGCAAGTTCCGACTTCCGACCTCGACTTCCGATTTAGGGTCTGTTCCCGAATGTGTCTTTGGATGAATTTTGCACAGAAGTGAGCGAACCGACGTTCAAAAACCGCAGGAATAGCAGAGCTATTTTGAGGATTTTTGAACAAGGTGCAGCCGCTTCTGTGTGAAATTGGCCAAAGTGCACATTCGGGAACAGGCCCATTTATGGCATCAACTCCTTGAGCCAGCCTTTCACGACACTCCCAACACCGTGCGAGCCCCCAATTTTTCCAAGCATCTTTGAAAGCGCGTGAGCTCCCGATTGCGCTTGCATTTCCTGCGCCCACTTCACCAGTCCAATGGCCGTAGAGAATGCCACATCGTTCACTTGTTCCACCGCCGCGGAAATCCCCAGTGGTGTTCCGGGTGTCACGGGCAATCGCAGAACCTCTTTGGCAACTTCTCCAATACCCGAAAGGCGCGAACCGCCCCCCGTCAAAAACGCTCCCCCAGGCAACAAACCGGAGCGATCGATCTTGGAAAGTTCGCGGTCCACCAGTTCAAAAATTTCCTCACAACGCGCACGGATCACGTTTGTCAAAAAGGTGTGCGTGCACGATTCTTCCCCGATACCGCCAAACTCTGCCACGGACACCTTGAGTCCCTTTTCCACACGCGAAATAGACGCCGTACCGCGTCGAAGCTTCATGCGCTCGGCCACATCTATAGACGTACGCAATGCAATGGCGATGTCGTTGGTAATGTACTCCGCCCCGATGGGAAGCACGGCTACATGCAGAACATCTCCCTCCTCATACACAATCACACTCGTTGTCTGTGCCCCGATATTAATCACCACGCTTCCGAGCTCTTTTTGCTTGGGCGACAACACCACTTCACCAGTGGCAAGAATGGAAAAAACCAAGTCATCAATATCAAGACCGGTTCGATATACTGACTTGGTCACATTTTTTATCTGTGACGTTAGGCCTTGAACAATTAATGTATCCACCTCCAAACGAATGCCCGTCATGCCAACCGGATCCTTGACGCCGCGCTGGCCGTCCACGGTAAAACTCTTTGGGATAACGTGTAGAATCTCGTGATTTGTCGGAGTGGCAACTGTTTTAGCCGCATCAATGGCGCGATCAACGTCGTCCTCACGAATTTCCCCGTCACTGCGCGCCACCCCCACAACGCCCTTGCTCTCTTGCGCCATGATGTGTGTTCCCCCAATGCCAACCCACGCGCTTGAAATGGGTTGGCCGGTCATGCGTTCGGCATGCTCAAGACACTTGGAAACGCTCGCCACGGCATCATCAATTCCGTTGACCGAGCCCTTCGAAATCCCCTGCGACGGCACCTCTACCGCTCCCAAAATCGTCAAATCCCGCACGCCCCGCTCACGCGAAACGGACTGTCCGACGACCATGCGAATTGAAGACGAGCCAATATCGAGGCCCGCGAAGAGTCCTTGCTGTGCCATAATGGACGTAGTATAGCGGTCAAAGGGACCAAACATCAAGGGCTTATGCCGAAAAGTCGGAGAAGATACGGCACAAAAATGATGACTCCCACGATGACGGCGACGAATGACACCAGCAAAACGGCCGAAGCCATGATGTCTTTTACGTCCCGAATGATGGGCTTCAAACGCGGACTCAATCCGTCCGCCATGCGTTCGATCACGGTATTGAAAAGTTCGAGCGTGATCACGGCGGCGCACAGCAAGAGAAGAAGAATGAACTCCCACGGTTTCACCGACAACGCACTCGCCAAAAGGAGAACGAGCACAGTCACCGCGATCTGAATTCGCAGATTCGGCTCGGACACAAAAGCGACGCGCATCCCGCGCCATGCGTGCCGACCGCTTGTCCAAAGCCGTTTCATAGATTCAAAATACGATCCTGCAGTCGAAACATCCGCGCGCGTTTCGTGTCGGTATCGTGATCGTATCCAAGCAAGTGCAACAAGCCGTGCACGAGCAAAAGATCAAGCTCTCGGCGCACGGATACGCCACGCGCTTGCGCCTGCTGTTTGGCGCGCGAGTAGTGCAAAACGATTTCTCCAAGATACCCATCGCGCCCGGAAAGCGCGTCGCTTGGAAACGCGAGTACGTCCGTCACGCCACGCTCTCCGTGATACGCCTCGTTCAGTTGACGCATCGCAGGCGTGTTCACAAACGCCACGGAAACAGAGCGGCGTCCTGAAAGCTTGAGTATCCGGCTCGTCGCACCAAAGACCGCGGCGATACGACGACGCGGTACGCGCTGACCTCCTTTGAGAGTCCCAAAGTTTACCTCAAAGACGATCATGGCACACGTTCCAAACTGTTGATCATCATCTCCATGGTTTGCCGATACTCCACGCGGTCGTGCGGTCCAAGCTGATACGTCACAATCGCCAACTGATCATCCGAAAGACGCACATACGCTGTGAGCTGATCCGACGTCCATGCCGATACGAAGCCCTGTTTCGTACGCGTGGAATCTAACGCTACTTGTTCACTCACGGGAATTTGCGCCCGATACCAATCCATAATCGTCATCGTCGGCTCGATGGGTTGCAAGACGATTTGAAACATCTCGCCGGTTGGAACACGCACAAGTAGTTGGCGACTGTCAGCACGAATGGTGCGCTCAAAGCTCGTCACGACCAACATCGAATAGCCAAAACCTGTCGGTGCGATACGCTCCACCAAACGCGTATCCGCCAGACGCTGGGGATCCTTTCCGTTTGGATCGTACAGATGATGTACTTCGTTGCCGTCAATATGCGCGTCGCCATCGGTGTCGGGACGCAGAGGATGCGAACGATACAGCGCTTCCTCAACATCGGTCAGGCCGTCACTATCCGAATCCTTTCCCGGGTACACACCGTTTCCAAACGGATTTGCCGGCGTGGTTGGCGGAGGGAGCGCCACCGGAGGCGGCGCCACGGGAGGCGTTGACGCCACGGGAGGCAACGGAGGCACAACCGGTGGAACCGCCACCGGCGTCTCTGGAGCATTCAACGAAGCGAGCAGGAACCATCCCCCAATAGCGATTCCGCCCATGAGAATGACCCCAGCTATGATCAGCCAGACGGGGACGCGGTGGCGCTTTTTTGGAGGAGGCGGCGTGAGCTTTGCTTGCACGGCTTGTTGCACAGTAACCACGGTCGGCTTCGGCACCGGCATGAGTGCGGAAACGGGCATCGGCATGATCTGCGATGGCGCGAATGTTTTGCGCGCGAGTCCCTCTCGCCCTCTAAATGCTGAGGGCATGACAGAAACCAAGAGATGCTCATTTTGACTCGGCATCTCTGTGGCTCCCTTCGTAAATTGCGCCGAATTGGCCATGGTTGTTTTTATTCTCGAGGAACCTCAAAGAGCTTTCCCGGACCCTTTGGATCGTATCCTTTCGACACTTCTTCTCCGTCCAGATACGAATCCCCGTCCGTGTCCGGATTCAGCGGATTGGTTTTGTAGACTTCGATTTCTTCGCGATCAAACAGTCCATCGTTGTCCGTGTCCGGTTTGCGCGCCGCCGTTCCATAAGCGGCCTCATCCGCGTCGCTCAAGCCGTCTCCGTCGCTATCCACCGGTTGAGGAGGAGGTGTATTGGTTGGCACGGGCGCCGGTGTCGTCGTCACCGTTCCAGCGCCGGAATTGCTCTCCAGATTTGGCGTGATAGAGCGTGCGGGAGTTGGAACGGCCGCCGGAGCCGCAGAAGGAGTTGGCGCTGTGTTTGAAGCGTTTTTCCATCGGCCGACCGCAAACACTAATCCCACAATAACGCCAAGCCCCACCACGACGACGATCGTGACCACGATAAAAATCCTTTTGCTTTTATTGCGTGTGCGAGAAACGCCCGTGCTCGCCGCCATCGTACTGTCTGCCGAAGGTGATGACGGTGTTGGAAGGCTTGCCGCATCAATGCCCTCAAACGGATCCTCCGCCAAGTCCGGATTGCCCGGTGCTGAAGATGAAAGAGGTGTTGAAAAAGCGGCTTTCAGCGGCTCCGGTGATTCCGGCATTTGCATCGCCTGTGGCGCAGGAGATTGCGGGGTTTGTGCACCGCCTTTTGGCGCGTTCCCCGTTGGAAGATTGTCTGGTGTGTCGTCAAACATAGTTGGCTATTAGCTATTGGCTTTTGGCTTTTGGCTTTTGGACAGCAAGGCTTCGCAGGGAACGGGTTGGCTTGTTAGCTATTGGCTACTAGCAAAGCTTCGCAAGGCGTCATTGCGGAGCCCTTCTGTGTCATTGCGAGCCCCTTCGCAGACTCGGGGCAGGCTCCGCGAAGCAATGACAGACAGGCGGGTTTGAAATGAACACTTGAACTCCTAAAAACCCCCTCAATCTCGAACTTATACCTCATACATCATATCATAATCGCCCCTCTCCGTTCGGATTATATCCGTTCTCTACTTCCTCTCCGTCGCCAAATCCGTCCCCGTCCGTGTCGCGCACAAGCGGATTCGTTCTGTACGTGTTTGCCTCCTCGCTGTCACTCAAGCCGTCTTGATCCGTATCTATGGCTTTGGCGTCCGTTCCAAGCGTCCGCTCCTCTGATAACGTGAGCCCATCACCGTCTTCATCTGTGCGTAATTGATCTTCAACGTCATACGCGCATGCTTCCCTTGCGTCTTCATCAAATTGATCGCACGCCGCAAGATTTCCATCCTCAACGGCACGCCTATACGCTTCGGTGTCTTCACATAAACGCGCGCTAACATCGAACTCGGCACAACGCCCCAGAGCAACGGCTTGGCGCTCGATGTTTGCGCGACAGGTATTTTTGAGCTCCTCATCGTTGAGACGATCGCACCGCACAAGATCCATCGAACCGGTTGCCAGTTTAAAGTTTGCGCCATCGGCACACGCGCGCTGATCCTCGCCTGTGAGTTCACCACACGCGTCCGAATCCTCCTGGTCAAGCGCCACGAGCGACACACAGCTCACGCGCGCTTTCCCTTCGAGCGCCTTGCAAAGCCCTGCGTCCGCAAGACGTCGAGCTTCGCGATTCACCGTCGCCGTAAAACAGCCATCAGGATTCTGCTCGTTTTGACACGATGCACGCGCCTGCTCGATTGAGGAGGCGCTTTGCTCCACTTGCTCGCGATGCTCGCGCGCGTCTGGCCGCGACACAAGCCGCACGGCAACAAGCACCACGAGCGATAGTGTGACCGCAATGGCAACGGTGTAAATAATGACGCGTTGTTTAGACATGGGACGAGTATGGAGTGTGAGATTGCTTCGCGGAGCCTGCCCCGAGCTTGCGAAGGGGTTCACAATGACAGACTGGGGGTTCGCAATAACGGACGAAGAGTACCCTTACGGCGGGCAGTGCATGAAGCGGATATTGCTT
>MGDX01000039.1:0-8076 GCA_001791035.1 Candidatus Uhrbacteria bacterium RIFCSPHIGHO2_02_FULL_53_13 | reverse complement strand
GGCGAATCTCCGCGGTGGACTCTTCGGACGGATCGCAGGCAAACCCAGGCGGCAGAGGAATCTGCGTAGCCGGCCCTTGCCCAAGCGAGCCGTTTGACGGATTGGACGGATCCCCAACCTCAATCGAAGCATTTAGAATATCGTCAATAATCGCCTGCGTCATTTGATTGAATGCGTCCGCCGCATTGCCCTGATACGAGAACCCACCGCCCGTAAGACATGGCCCATTGAAGCTCCCTGCGGCCAACACTCCCGTGCATTGACTCAACCACGGCTCTACGGAAATAAGCGGCGCCCCCGCCGGAAAGGCTGGGCAGTTACTAGACCAAAATTGCATCGAGCGCACGGAACACTGCTGAATCGGGATCAAATTCGGACCAAAATACGCTGTGTACACTTGAATGCCTTCTTCTTTCATGGCGTCCGTAGCAGTCGTCACAGCAATGGCGACGACATTGCAGTCAGAACCGTATGCAGCTGCTCCTGTACACGAAGGTACGCCGTCGGAAAGCAAAATCACCACACGTCGATGATCGGCGGGATACTGCGCCAAAATCTCATGCGCCGTAAGCATACCACCTGCTAAAGGCGTGCGCGATGCACCATTTGATGGCGGGCTCGGCACGGCGTTCAGTGCTTGCAGGACCGATTCGTGTTCCGAAATATCACGCGGAAGAGTTTTCATGCAAGAGGTGGTGCCTCCTCGCTCGCTCCCGGGGGCATCCGCATCAATAGCCGTCCAATTCTCCGGCCACGCAAACGATGAACCGTTGTAGTAGGGTTGCGTGCCGCAGTCGAGGCTACCGGCCAGCGGATCGTATCCGTCATTAATACTGTCGTCCGTGCCTCCAAAGGTCACAAGACCAATACGTACTACGCCCGGGTACTGATCAAATAGCTCGTTTACCGAATCTTCAATAGCATCTTTGGCCATCTCCCAAGGACTATCATTACCATTAATCAAAAACATCATGCTCGACGAGGCATCGAGCACAAACACCACTTCCATATCCGGATAGGTGAAATCGTACTCCACGTCCGCCAACATGGTGCTGCCTACGCGGCACGCCGGAATTTGAATCTGCGCCAAATCCGGAGCGTTCACATATTCGCATTGCTGACCACTTGGGCACTGTGTATCCGACGAACACGGATCGGTGTGTTCTCTAAGGATTGCGTCCCAACACAGACCATTAGATTGATAGCTGTAAAGTGAGAGCTCGTCGTCAAACGGCTCGCCCGGAATCGCAAATGAGGAGAGGTCGTTGTTCGAGTACCACGGTTGGCCGAGCACAAACTGCGTTTGATAACTCGACGGACACGAACTGCCGCACGAGGCATCGCACTGTGCCGTTTCACATAAGCCGTTCGGACATGAGAAGGCCGACAGACTCAAAAGCGCCGTCTCAAAACACGCCTGTCCGTTGCGCGAACCTCCGTTGCACGCGCCGAGAGTCAAACAACGGGCTGTGTCGCTATTCAAAAGAATCGTGGCTTGGTTAAGATTCGCATTCGCACACAAACCGTTCAGTGACCCAAGCTCACCACTAAATCCAAGGGTGTTGATCCAGTATTGCGGCGGGGCGCCATCGCATATTTCACCGCCATCCACTTGGCCATTGCCACAAAAACCTCCCGACACCGTTTGATACACGCATGAAGAAGTACAGTAGTTGCAACTATCGCCATACCCGGGCGTACACAACGTGCCGTTGCCGGCTCCAAAATCACAGCTCTCGGTGACCGGATCAATGAAGCCGTCGCCGCACACGTTTGTTCGACACAGATTGGTACAGTGGTCGTTGTTGTCGAGATCACCGTCGTCGCACTGCTCGCCCGCGTCGGTACTGCCGTCGCCACACGCGCCTACCTGCGCACACGCGGTATTGTTGACCGGCGACCACGCGTTCCACTCACAACTGGTGGCACCGCATGACCGCGAGCGCTGGGTTTCAAACAGCGTGCACACGCCAAGCGGACATTCGTTATCACCCGCGCACGGACTGTCCGCGTTCGTGCCGCCCACGCAGAACGAGCGGTCCAAACACGCATCGGCAGACGGCACTCCTCCGCACGTTTCTGCCGGATTGCTACACGTGGATGTGCACCGGTCATACGAACTGGCCGCCGGGTTTGCGGCGTTATAGCACAGCGCTCCGCCCCACGGTTCAAATCCGCCGTCGCACTGCTCGTATCCATCTTGCACTTCCCCATCGCCACAGCTTGGCACGTTCCCCTGTGAACAATCGAACGAACAGGTATTCCACAGATCCGGCGACGGATTGTATTGACCATTCGTGTCTCCGCACGAAGCGTTTGGCGTTGAAGGCGTTCCACAGTCGCACACCTCGGCGCCATTCAAAATCCCGTCGCCGCAATAGATGCCAGAGTCATACGTACAGCTCACTCCGCAGAATCCGTATTGACCGTTGAACGAGCCGTCGTCACATGCCTCGACCGGATTGCACACCTCGCCTGTCGCTGGACACGCCGCCGTGTTCGTGCACAAAACTCCAGACACCGAGCACACGCCCTCCACGATGCCGTTGCCGCAACCGGTTTGGATGCATGCCGAATCCGGAGTGCCGTCGCCGTTCACATCGTTCATAAATCCGGAACAGGTTGCGTTGCATGTCGTCACGCGCGTGCCCGTATCATCATTACCGTCGCCGTCAAAATCTTCCATGCACGCTTCCACGCTCGCGTTGCCAATTTCACACACTTCGCCCGCGCCAATCAAACCGTCGCCGCAGATCGCCGAATTGCCAAACACCACTCCCGTTGTGCACGCATCGGTCGTTGACGGAAATCCGAGCGTTTCTAAACCGTTGATGCTGATGTTCCCGACCGTGCCTGGCATTTCCGTGAACGGATCGAGGAACGTCATCGGGCGCTCCAAATCCGCGCTAATCGTCCAAGACTCCGTGCCAAGACGCTGATAGCGATACACCTGCGAGCCGTCCGGACACTGGTACACGTTTTCCGTAGCGTTCCAACACGTAATGGGATCACTGCCCGCAGGACACGCGTTGTGCAAGTTGATAGGATCGGACGGAAGCGCCGTCCCAAGCGCGTTGCCAAGCTCCGCGTTCCACGACGGCCAAGCACTCACCGATCGGCTGGCGATGAACGTTCCGGCGTCCAAAAGAGGCACATCGCCTTGGCACGATTCGCCTCCCGGGCACTGATCGTCCGTCAAACAAACCAGGTTGCTTGTGACCGAGCAATGCCTATGTGTCGCTCCAAATGCCCCAAGTACGGCCTCCATGCGGCGCATGTCCTCAATGCGATACAAATCGCGGCGCCACTGATCCTTTTGCGCGCTGCAGCTGAACGTGGGCCCAAGCGCCTGCTGGCACTCAATGTCCGTCGTGCACGACGTGTCTGTGTTTGGACCTCCCGCCGTGCAGAATCGGTCGTTGGTCACCGGCCAAAACTCTCCGCGATCCATCAAAACCATATTGGCGACAATCTGGTTATACACATCCATTGTCTCGGGACCGGCGTTCTGGCTGTGCGAAATGGCGTAAATCATGGGCTCAACCTCCAAGTTGTACGGATGCGGATTGAGCGCGTTCACATAGACGGTACGGCCATCTTGAATGGCGCGGAACCCATCCACGAGCACCGGCCGCGGCGACCCTTGAAAGCCCTGCGCCGCATACCACATCTCCACCGGCAGAGCGTTCGGATTCTCTATGACACGAATGCCAATGCCTTCTTGATTCTCGGGATTGCGTAAAATGAATTCCTTGACAACGCCCGGCGAAGCAATCGCCGACGAGCTCACCTGCGTGAGATCAAACGCCGGCAGAGCCATTTCGGGCATCACATATGCCTGAAGTGTATTGTCATACTCCAGCGCCTCGGCGCGGCAGTACAGCGTTGAAAAATTCGTCCAACCGTTGCCTTCCACAATGCCATCGTCGTTCCCTTGATAGTCGCCGAGCGGCGCCTCAAACTCGGGCGTGAGCGCATTGTCCGGCCACGGCACTTCGCACAAAAACACGCGCGCATTCACCGAATCGGCAACGGTGCGCCCCACGAGCGATGCGTTCGGCGTCAGCGTGTCTTGCGTCACCTGTGCCGTCACCTGAATCGCCGCCAAACCCGAAAGATTGCCACTGATCACTACGGTATCCTCCAGCTCCGTGGAGGCGGCAAAGTCGAGGATCGTGTCGTCCGACGAGCTCCAGTCGTACGCCCAGTTGTATACGCCAGGCAGTGGGATGATGGTCTGCGGCGTGCCGCTCGAGAGCGTTTGCGGCGTCGCATCAAACACATGTTCCTCGGAAGCCGCGGTAAAAAAGTTCGGCGACAGCGAAACGTCCACCGCATCCACGCGATCCAGTTGACAGATGCGGTCATTCGTCATAAACGTCGCCGACGCCGCCAACCCCTGACTGTTGATGGCCTCCATACCAACGCCGCCCGTATTCAACACACCCGTCTCTGTGGCGTTTGACGGAGTTGAATCGCCAAACACTTCGATGGTGTGCTCCATGTTGGAGGCAAGCGCCGACGCGTACTGCACGACAGCTTCGGTATGATCGGGGTATTCCACAAAGCGGAAGGTCGCCGGCATGTAGCAAGAGCCGCTTGAAAGCGCGTCCGCGTTTGGCAGTACGGCCTCGCGCAGGCGATGAATGGCGTTTCGCAAAGAACGCGGGAGCCGCTGTGCAAGAGGAATCCCGTCAACATTCGCCGCCAATACATAGCCCGTCGGGCACGATCCGCTCGCGATCGACGAGACAGTCGCGCGCAGACCGATTTGCGACACTGAATCAAGCGCCGGGTTGCTGTTCTCGACCACGAACGACTCGTGCGACATCTTCTGCGTAAAGCTCACGCGCACTTCTGCATTGCGGCACACGGTACTGCGGTGCGGCGGCGTAAAGGCGGCGACCTCCGGGCGCTCAAAACAACAGCCGGTCGCCTGTCCACAGCCATAATCGCCTCCGGCAATCGAGCAGTCGGACGATTGTTCGCACGAACAGCTCAACGAAAATTCGGCGCTGTCCGAAGCATCGGACGTGGCCTCGAGCGTGGTGATTGTGGACGTATAGAAGCCGTCTTCCGGAACGGACTGCGAGCTCATGTCCGCCGCGCTCGCCGTTTGCGAGATTTGCACCGGATCAATGAGTCCGTCGCCGCCGGCCGTGAGTTCGCACGCTGCCTGTTCGCCGGTACCCGCAATCCCATCACCGCAGAACGACGCCGTCGCATACTCAAACGACGATCCGGCAAGTCGGCACGCGCTCGTGCATCCTTCTGCGCCATCGCACTGCTCGCCGTTGGTGGATTCCAAGATGCCATTGCCGCAACAGTTGGCATTGCCGATAGCGGTAGAGGCACACACGTTCATAATTTTCAACAAGCAGTTGGCGCTGCACGTATCGCTGTTTGAAACATTGCCGTCATCACATTCCTCGCCGACCTCAACAGCCCCGTTGCCGCACACGGCCACCGGCGTCCCCGACCCCTCCGCCAAACATTGCGAAGAGCATCCGTCGCCACTTCGTGCGTTGCCGTCGTCACAGTCCTCCCCGCCGTTGTCACTGTTTTGCGCGAGCGAGTTGTTGCCACACAACGCCCCAACACTTGACGAGCCGCCACGTACGCAGCGGTTGGTACAGCCCGGGATCTTCTCGCCAAACGGCCCATCGCACTCCTCGCCAATCTCCACCGTGTCATTGCCGCAACAGGCGTGTGCCGTGACGCTGGCGCACGCCGCCGTACCCGTCCATGTGCATTGCGTGGTGCATCCCGCGCCTCCATCGCACTCTTCGCCGAGCGTCAAATTGCAAAAGCCGATTCCCGCACATCGCGTGGCCGCATTCGCCGCGGTGCACACCACAGCCGTGTTTTGTGAGCAGAATCCTTCGAGCGCGCCGTTGCCGCAGACCTGCAAACTTGGCAGTGAGCCAACCTTGGTACAGCTCGCCGAACATCCGGCGGCCGGATCCGCAAAAACGTCTAGGTCTCCAATGGCCGGTGTCAGCGGGCTATACAGAATCGCCGTGTCAACGTTGGAAGACGCCCAGCTCCAACTGTACGCCCACGGATCAATGCGTTGGCCTTGCTCGGAACACGCGTCCGCAACACCAAATGCGCGCGCCGCCACCGTTGCACGCTCGCCCACGAATTGGAACGTGTGGCTTTGCGGCGATACCTCCACCCGATCAATCGTGCACAGCGTCCCGTTCTCGTTCATGCGAAACGACCACTTGAACTGCGTCGGTGTGCGCACGGGATCGTTGAGACCTGTGAGTGGAACGCCGTTTTGGCTCTCCACGGTTGACGCGATTGTGACCGAGTAGTACTTGCCTGCGTCGGTGACCGGACTCAAAGCTACGTTTGGCGTGAGCGTAAAAGTCATCGGATCGGACGGATCTACGGCCACGCTCGACGCAAGCAGAACGCCCGTTTCACAAAGTTCTGTCAAACAATTTCGAAGCGTTACCGTACTTGAATTGAGACCAGAGGGACCATTGCCTGCGTTCATAGGAACATTGAACTGCGCTCCGATCAGAGCACCAAAACACGCCGATCCGCAGTTTGGCCAGTACGCCTGCACCGCAGGGTCGGCAAAATTGACGAGCACATTTCCAACGCCAAAGTCGCCTTGGCTGATGACCGTGAGCGTGGCGCGCACGGGGCCTGCGAGCGTCTCGGCAAGCGCGGACACGAGCACGGACGGATTGGTAAGCGGTGGAATGGCGCTGACCGCCGGACCGACGTTGTTGACCATCGTCCATTGCGAATCACCCGATGGCAGAGTCGTCAACACGCACGCCTGCGACCCGTTGCTGAGTCCCGTGAGCTGTGCCTCACCTGCGTCCGGAGGGCTATAGATGCCATTTCCAAGATCAGTAAGTGTGGTGGACGGCGGCACCACGACCACTTCCTCGATCGCACATGGGAGTGCGTCATTACGCGTGGTAAATGTGAATACATACGGCGCGGCCAAAGGTTCGCCAGATGAAACAGCCGTTACGGCGTCGTCAATCATCACGCGATACGTACGATTGGCCTCGAACAGTGCGGACGGTGTGAACAGAAACGACGAGGCATTTATGATCGGATTGTTTGGCGCGGGCGCTACCGCTTGCGTAACTGCGCACGGATTTAGGCCCGTTCCAACGCACTTCTCCACAACAATCGCGCTTGACGGAATGTTTACCGGCACATTGAAATGCGCTTGCACCACCGCATTCACGCACGTCTGATCACCGCCCGAGCGATTGAGCGTTGGCGACGGGCTGTACACCAGCGTCGTGGCATTGCACGTATTCAAGACGTACGGCACTGCCGGAATCACGCCCGTGCTGAACTCAAACAGATAGTTGGTCGAGGGCGGCGCGCCCGCCGTGCACGCGGAACTGAGCGGCTGACAGCTCTGTGTGTTAGCACAGCACTGGAAGCCCGTCCCGCACGCGGCGGCGCTCGTCGGATTGCACGTGCCGACTTCATAGTTGATAGCATTGCTCTCATTTCCAAGAACCGTCACGCTCACAGGACCGGTTGAGGTAGTGGCCGGAATCTGCGCCACAATGTGCGTGCGGCTCCAGGTCGGCACGGGCGTCGCCGTTTGGCCGCTAAAGAACGTCACCGTCCCCGGCGTTGCTCCAAAATACTCGCCATAGATGTCCATGTTGATGGACGTCGGACCGACAGTCGGCGAAATGGAACACACCCCCGGGCCGGGGGCTCCGCTTTCCACGCCAAACCCCACCGCACTGCTCGTGGCATCGCCGCGCTGAACCGTGAGGTTGTGCACAATCTGTGCCACATCCGTCTCGTTCGTGTATTCCTCCGGCACCTTCACGACAATCTGCGTTGGCGTCCAATTCACGCCATCGCACTGCGCCGGAAAGTCCGTGGAGCCTGCCGCCTTATACCCCGTCTCCGGATTGGTGAACCATACAGTTCCGTTGGTGCCAAAGTTACTGCCAGTGATGGTGACATACTCGCCCACGGGTCCGTTTTGCGGATTCACCGACAAAATGACAGGGTTGCCCGACGTCGGTGTTTCTAAAATTTCAAAGGAAATGACGTTGCTGTCAATGCCGCTCG
>MGDX01000038.1 GCA_001791035.1 Candidatus Uhrbacteria bacterium RIFCSPHIGHO2_02_FULL_53_13 | reverse complement strand
GTCACCACACCATAAAACAGGACTCCATCATTCATGAAACGGGCGAACTCCTTGCTCTTCAAGAGAAAAAATCCTCAATGTAGCCCTGGCTACATCTGTGGTTTTCTCTCTCTCCAGAGCGTCGGATTTCATCCCGTTTCAAGAATGCTAAGTCCTGTTTCACAGTATGATGACTATAGGACAACGAGGAGAACGTATCGCCGCACGGTACCTGATGCAACAGGGGTACCGTGTTTTGGTTCGCGGATGGCATGGTGGTGGATGTGAGATTGATCTCATCGCACTCGATGGCGACGAGGTGGTGTTTGTTGAGGTCAAAACGCGCCGCAATATTGCCATGGGATTTCCCGAGCAAGCCGTTGGGACGGCCAAACTACGTCACATTGAGCGCGGAGCACAGGCGTGGCTCTTAGCGCATGACCCAAAAACACGGTGGCGTGTGGATGTGGTATCGATCTTGTATCGCGATGGCACGCCGCATCTTACGCATTTTCGCGGGATCGGGTATGCGTAGCGCCCTCATCTATCAAGAAGCTCTTTCACCATCTGATAACTTTCGTATACAATGCCGTCATATCAATCGAGGCGAACGTCGACAACCAAATAGTGAAGCCCCAGACACTCACAAAGAGCGTCAGTTTGAGATTCTAGAAGGACTCAAACAGAGAGTAGATGCGATGGTGCAACTAAAAAAAGACATTGAAGGTCTTCCAAAAGGGCTCTCTGATGAAGCGCTTGACGAATGCACGAAGACCATGGAGGAGCGAATGTTTTCTGCGTGGCCGGAATCTGTCAAACGGGGGGCTGAACGAATCCTTGAGATTGAATATGAACTCGATGCCACAAATCAATCTTCATATGACGAAGCACATGACGAGACACGCTTCTCTTTGCAAGATGCTCTGCTCAATGAGTTAGAGGCCACAAAAAGAAATCCGGATCAGTTTATGGTTTATATTGCCATACAGCTGATAGATGGCGTCAAGATGAAGTACAAGCGGGTCCGTGAACTTGCGGCGGGAGATTTGAACAAAACCGTCCAATCTATCATGGATGAATTTGGCATTGAAGGTGAGGTGATAGATGTGCGAGTGAGCCCAACAGACATTGTTGTTGTTTTGGACAAACAAGTGAGCTTCGGCAAATATTATCCTGATATTTCTGGTATTCATCTAAGTGAAGAAGTCTATTCTTTTGTGAAAATGAATGATGCGGCAGAACGAACTATTCGACACGAGAAAATCCATGGGTTGATTGACGGGGTCTATGTAATCAGATCAAGTACACTTCCCACGAGTGTCATTCGATCTCGACTGAAGACGATCAAGGGGTACAAGAAAATGTCTCCACCAGACGAGATATTAAACATGGCTTTTAGGACCCTGACGAACACGCGATACTATCTCGATCTCTTGCATGAAGAATTGTTAGCCGAGTTGGAAAACGCAGAGGAAACTTGGCGTGCACATACACAACGACGCTATTTTGAACGCCTGCGCGATGCTGTAGCAAACAATACGTCGGCTCACCTTGCCACGGCGGAAATTGAAGCAGGAAAATTTATTCAAGCACTCGAGGAAGAACAAAAAAACGCAACAGATGAGCGAACGATCACTGCTTTGAAAAAGATTAATGAGGATTTTTTGCTGTCATGGATACAGACCGTGGAAACCATGGAGAGAATGACCGAACTTGCTGCACGCCTTGGCCCAGATGCAACCGATCGTGTTCATCTTGCCATGGCCATCCTGCCACCAAGTCGCTACCGACATATCGAACCTCTTTTTCGACATCTCTATGGAGACGAGCGCGTTGATGGACTACTTGGACTTCGCAAGTGGGCACGCAATCTCCTCAACCCGGACTCAATTGAGGATTTTACAAAGACGATTCTTGAATCACCCAATGCTTTGCTCAAAAAGGAAACGGAAGAAGTTCGATTGCAGATCCTTGATCTAAAAGATAGTTACGATTTAACGACAGGGATGGCAAGATATTCGGCCAACGAGCTCAAAGTGATTGTGGCATCTCTTCCAAGGCTTGCGCATGCTGTTGGCTTGGAGCTTGAAGATGAGGCTGATCAGCTTGTTTGGAACAATTTTTATCATCATGTTCTCGGCGATATGGTAAGCGGAAAACGATCGGTGGATATGACGTACTTCAGTTCTATGACCGATGGGCAACAGAGAGCTCTTCGCTTCCAACTCGATGTAGAATTTGAATTTATTTTTGAAGATTTGGATATTTCTTACAGCGACACCGTGGACATTGAATCGATACAAAAGAAAGACTTTTGGAAGATTGTAAAAGCCGCAAATATGGAAAAAGAGCTAGAGGTATTTCTCACGACTCGGGAATAAAAGCAGTCACAGGCCAAGGGGCGGCCTGTGATTCAAGAGAGCGACTCGGGATCCAAATCTCGTGGATAACCGCGACGTCGCCAATACACGTAGTGACGATGACACCAACCGTATCCGTAGGCTGGCTCATCGCATGTCGGCACTTTGCACGGGGGTCCGTCGTAGCGCAGAAATCCATCGAGCGTGTTTCTGCGCCACTGGTTGTAGTGCTTACGGCAGAACCTTTGTGCTCGCACGGGCTTGTCGCACTTGGGAACTTGGCAGTGAGGAATGTCTCGTGGAGCTTCAAATCCATTGAGTTGTCCGTTGCGCCAAGCGTAGTAATGCGAATCGCAAAACCCCTTTGTCCGTCTCGGCTCATGGCAAGCGTCAACACGACATGTGCGGGGGACTGGGGAAGGACGCGGCGGCTTCCAGCTCTTTGGGTAGTTCAATCGACGCCACTTTTGATAGTGTGCGCCACAGTAACCGCGGCATTCCACCTCCTCGTCGCACCATACCACGTGACAAAACCACACCTTCTTTTTTGGTTCCCAACCGTCTGGGAATCCGGCACGTCGCGCAGCTTGATAGTGGCGCCGACAGTAGCTGCGCGCATAATGAACGCCATTACATTGCGCAATGCTGCACGGACTGTTGCTGTCTTGCGAAGCATCCGACATGGCAAGATGACAGTATCGGCGTTAAGTTTGATTGTCAATGATTGATCTGTCTATGCGATAGACGCATAGAGTCGCTTGACGTCAAAAACGGTATCGTGTACTCTTATTTCGTGATGATGGTCTCGGCTCGCGCCGAGATTTTTTCAAAGCTCTTCATTACCAGCAGAGATTCAAACAATCTTATTCCCCAACCTATGTCCTCACCCATTGAACAAGCCATTCGACAGATCGTCGAAGAAAAGGGTCTCTCGTACGAGTCCGTCATGGAGACGATCGAAGCGGCGCTCGCGGCCGCCTTTCGAAAAGATTTTGGAAATCGATTGCAAAACATCGAAGCCAAATTTAATCCCGCCGACGCAAGTCTTCAATTGTGGGATGTCAAAACGGTCGTCGAAGATCAGGAGCTTCCGGAGAAGGTAGAGGAAGAAGAGTTTGATGAGTTCAAGCGTCCGCCAAAGCCCGTTGAGGAGTCGGAGGAGGATTTAGACGAAGGTCCTCGATTCAATCCAAAAATGGAGCTCATGCTCACCGACGCCAAGGCGCTTAAAGCGGACGCGGAGATTGGCGATGTCTTGCGTACGGAACTGGATATTCCGTCGGAGTTTGGGCGCATGGCGGCGATGACCGCCAAACAGGTGATTACGCAAAAGTTGCGCGAGGCCGAGCGCGAAGTCACGTACAACGAATATAAGGAACACGAAGGCGATGTGCTGATGGGCACGGTTCAGCGTCGTCAAGGCCGTGTCATTTTAGTCGAGCTTGGCCGCGGAACGGCGATTATGCGTCCCGATGACCAGGTGCCGGGCGAGCGCTACTATCCGGGCGATCGCATCCGCGTGTACATTATGTCGGTGGATTTGGGTATGCGCGGGCCGGAAATTCTGGTATCGCGCACGGCGCCGGAATTAGTGCTCGAGCTGTTCAAAACCGAAATTCCAGAAATCGCCGACGGGACCGTGCGTATTGAAGCCATTGCGCGCGAACCCGGCTCGCGCTCCAAAGTGGCCGTGGCGTGTGACGACAATGGTATTGATCCGATTGGCGCATGCATTGGCCAGCGCGGCGCGCGTATTCAAACGATTATTGGAGAGCTCGGCGGAGAGAAAGTGGACATCATCGAATTCGATGCGGACGCGGGATTGTTTGTGATGAACGCTCTCGCGCCGGCAAAAGTGGAATCGGTGGAGTTGGATGAAGAGTCTAAGGTGGCGACGGTGACGGTGGAGAGCGACCAGCTGTCGCTGGCCATCGGCAAGGGCGGTCAAAACGTGCGTTTGGCGGCGCGCTTGACGGACTGGCGCATCAACGTTGCCGAAAAGGGAGGCGCGATCAAGGGCTCAAGCGAGGGGGCGGTGGAAGTAGGGAGCAAGCCGACGGAAGCAGTGGTAGAGGCAGAAGTGGAGGAGGAAGTTGAAGAGGCGCAGGCCGCCGATGTGGCAGAGGATGTGGTGGAAGCGGCCGAAGGCGACGTGGACGATGGACTTGAAGACGAGGAGACCGCAGATGAGGAGTCAGCTATGGACGCCGTTGAGGACGACGCACTTCCAACATCAGCGATGGACGAAGCGGACGCAGAAGCCGCCGCCATTGAGCCTGAAGAGGAAACAGAATAGGTATGTCGGGAAGTGGGATTTTCTTCGTGTTGCTCACACAGCCGATGTATAACTTACTGATCGTGTGCTACAACGCGCTTGCGGGGATTGGCGTCACGGATTTGGGCTTTGCGATTATCGCGCTCACCGTAGCCATAAAACTCGTCTTGATGCCGTTTACCGCCAAGTCCATCAAAGCGCAAAAAGCGATGCAGGATTTACAGCCGCAGCTCAACGAACTCAAAGAAAAGTACAAGGATAAGAAGGAGGAGCAGGCCAAGGCCATGATGGCCATTTACAAGGAGAACCACGTGAACCCGGCGTCGTCGTGTTTGCCGCTGTTGGTGCAGATGCCAATTTTGCTCGCGCTCTACAACGTTTTGAGCCGCTCGGTGAACGATCCCGACTCCATCGCTATGCTGTACGCATTCGTGCCGGCGCCGGAGGCCATTAACCATGTATTTTTGAGCGTAGTGGATTTGGGCGCGCGTAGTATTCCACTTGCCATCATTGCCGGCATTGTGCAGTACGTGCAGGCAAAGATGCTCGAAACGCGGCGCCCGCCGCACGCGATCGCCGGCAAAGAGGGCGCTAAAGATGAGAGCATGGCGGCCGCGATGACTAAATCCATGACCTATACGATGCCGATTGTGACCGTGATTTTTGGCGCTACGCTCCCGGGAGGTGTGACGCTCTACTGGCTCGTGGCGAACCTTGTGAGCGTCCTGCAACAATACGTCCTGTTTCGAAAACCAAAAGAAATCTCCTCGTCATGACCGCGCCATCACCAGCTTGCCGGGAGGACGTGCGCCGAACGCTTGCGTATTTGACGGCGGTTGGATATGGGGGAACGGCGATGGAAGTGTGGCAATGGCTGTATCGCCCTTCACGCGCATGGTCGCTCGAGGAGGTGATGGTGGCGCTCGACGCGCAAGTTGCCGAAGCAAAGGTGGATGTGATGCAGGGACGTTACGCGCTTGCGGGACACGGCGCGCGAATGGCGGATCGGCACGAGCGCTATCTTTCATCAGACAAAAAGATGCAATCGGCGCGATGGTTTTTGCGCGTCATGCGTCTCATTCCCGGCGTGCGCGCCGTGGCCGTTTGCAACTCGCTGTCCCATGAGATGGCGTCTGAAAAAAGCGACATTGATTTGTTTGTCATCACGCGATCGCGCGCTTTGTGGTGCGTGCGTTTTTTTGCGCTTCTACCGCTCTCTCTATTGCGGCGGCGTCCCGGCCACCGCACGCGCCATCCAATCTGCTTGAGCTTTTTTCTTTCGGATGCCAGTCTTGATTTGCGCGACGTGCATCTCAAACCGGATGATCCGCACATGGCGCACTGGCTTTTGTCCACGGTACCGATGATTGACGACGGCGTGTTTGCCGATTGTATTCACGCCAATGCCTGGGCACGCGAGTTGTTTCCAAACGCACAGTCACCGCGCGTGGCATGGTACCGTCGCCTTGCATGCTTGCGTCCACTGTCGTGGTCGCTGCCGTTTTGGCTTGAACGCGTACTCGAGCAATTTCAGTTGGAACGGCTCCCGAGTGAAATTCGTACGCGCATGAATGGCTCGACGGATGTCATCATCAACGAACACATGCTAAAATTTCACACAAACGATCGTCGTCTCGAGTACCGCGAGCGATTTTTGTCTCTCGCGAGAGTTCAAAAATGATGCGCACGCCTATGACGTTTCAAGCGTTCAGAACTTCTCATACGGCAAAGCTCTGCAAACTGTCTTTTCTGATGCTCTTTCTGTTTTTGCTTCCGTGGCAGACGCGATGGATTTTACACGATGTGCTGATCGGGGATGACGTCAGCCAATACGGACGCCTCTCCGTCTATCTTATTGACGTGGTGCTGATGGGATATGTGACATTGGCGATAGCGACGCTCAAAAAAGGAACTGTCCGGAGTGCTCTCAAAAGGCCGATCTTTCGAACCATCGCCTACGCCAGTGTGGGGCTTTCCGTGTGGGCATACCTTTCGATGATCTGGTCGCCCTCTCCGCTTGTCGCGCTCTTTGGCGCTCTGCACTTGGATTTGGCGATGGGATTTTTACTCGTCGCGCTCATGGATCGCGGCGCGAGCATCGGATACCTCATGTCGCCGCTTCTGTTGGGCATGTTCGTGCCGGGGGGGTTGGCGTGGGTGCAAGCGGCCGCTCAATCCATTGATGCGTCCACGATCCTTGGCATCGCGGCGCAGGATCCCACCGTTCTTGGCACGTCGGTGATTGAGCACAGCGGCGGACGCTGGTTGCGCGCCTACGGATCGTTTCCCCATCCAAACATTCTTGGCGGATTTTCCGCGGTGGGACTGTTATTGACGTTTCAAATGTTGGCGCAACGACTTGGGAAGAGCGAGCGGATCATTGGATGGCTGATGACGGTTGTGCTTTCGGGAGCACTTGTGTTGTCGGCATCGCGTAGCGCGTGGTTGGCGTTCGCGCTTGGAATGGGGCTGTGGTGTGTCGGCCTGTTTTATCTTCAGGACTTTGCGAGGATGGTGCGCCTGCGATTTCCCATCTTCATTGCGGGGTTGACCATGTTCGTATTGGTGTTGTCTATCGGTCCTATTTTGACCACGAGATTCGACGACGACAATCGCTTGGAGTCTCGCTCGATGACCGAACGCACCGCGCAACTCCACGAAACAACACAGCTTCTGAAGAATCCCTATACACTGCTTGGCGGCGTTGGGATGCACAGTGCGGTGTACGCGCTCGCACAGCGACAGCCGTTTTTGCCGGCCTACGAGTATCAGCCGGTGCACAACGTTCTCTTGCTGGTTGTCACCGAGCTTGGCCTCATCGGCTTTGCTCTTGTCGTGACGATCGTTATCGCGAGCGATTGGCGCGTGCATGTCCATTGGAAAAGACCGACGTCTCTGATGGCCATGTCATTTGGTCTCACGCTTCTTGTTATCGCCCTCTTCGATCATTACTTGTGGTCGCAGGTTTCTGGTCTCTATCTTCTTGCCGTCTTTTTGGTGATGAACACAAAATGTGGTCAACTCTCCAGGAGCATTGACCGACAGGAGAAAAACGCTCGTGCTTGACAGAATTTGTTCAATTTAGCAAAATGACGCAGCGAGTGCTAATTCTTTACGTGATGATTTCTTTATGAACATCCGTCCCATTGGTGATCACATTGTGATCAAGCTCGTTGAGGAGAACGAGACCACCGCCTCTGGAATCATCATTCCAGATACGGCGAAGGAGAAACCGGAGCGCGGCAGCGTTGTTGCCGTTGGACCGGGGAAAGTCGAAAACGGCCAGCGTGTTGCCATGGAGGTGAAGCCCGGCGATACGATCATGTTTAAAAAGTATGCGCCGGATGAGTTTAAAGTGAACGGCGAGCGTGTATTCGTCATCGAATCGCGCGACGTCATTGCCGTTATTGAGTAAATGATATGTCAAAAAACATTGTCTATAACCAAGAGGCGCGCAACGCGCTCAAGGCGGGCGTCGATAAGCTGGCGGACGCTGTGAAGGTAACGCTCGGTCCCAAGGGGCGCAACGCCATTTTGGAGAAGAGTTACGGCGCGCCAGTTGTCACGAAAGATGGCGTCACGGTTGCCAAGGAAATTGAACTGGAGGATCGCGTGGAGAACATGGGCGCCACGCTCGTCAAGCAAGTGGCGTCCAAGACGAACGACGTCGCCGGAGACGGTACCACCACTGCGACGGTACTGGCGCAAGCCATGGTGCGCGAAGGGATGCGCCACTTGGTGGCCGGCATCAACCCGCAGTCTCTGCGACGCGGCATTGAGAAAGGCGTGGACGCCGTTGTCGCGCATATCAAGGAGCGTATTGCCAAGCCGGTGGCGGGCGAGATTGAGCGCGTGGCATCTATCGCGGCCAACGACTCGGAGATTGGTGCCAAGATAAAGGAGGCGATGGACGTGGTTGGCAAGGACGGCGTCATCACCGTTGAGGAAGGCAAGAGCTTCGGCATTGAGGTGGAGTCGGTGAAAGGCATGCAGTTTGACAAGGGCTACGTGTCGCCGTACATGATTACGAATGCCGAGCGCATGGAAGCGGTGTTTGAAGACGCGCGCATTTTGATTACCGATAAGAAAATCAACTCGATTCAGGATATTCTGCCGCTCTTGGAGTCGCTCGCGCAATCGGGCAAAAAGGAGCTCGTGATTATCGCCGAGGATGTTGAGGGTGACGCGCTTTCGACGCTCGTCGTGAACCGGTTGCGCGGCGCATTTCAAACGCTCGCGGTCAAGGCACCGGGCTTTGGCGATCGTCGCAAAGCCATGCTCGAGGACATTGCCGTGTTGACGGGCGGGCGCGTCATTTCGGAAGAGGTTGGGCTCAAACTTGAAAGCACGACGATCGCCGATTTGGGTCGCGCCGGTAAAGTGGTCTCAACGAAGGATACGACGACCATTATTGGTGGTGCGGGAGATCAGGTAAAGGTTACGGCGCGCGTTGAATCCATTCGCGTGCAAATGGAAGCGACGGATTCGGAATACGAGAAGGAACAGTTGCAAAAGCGCGTAGCCAAGTTAGCTGGCGGAGTGGCCGTGATTAACGTGGGTGCGGCAACGGAAGTGGAGATGAAAGAAAAGAAGGATCGTATTCAGGACGCTGTATCAGCCACAAAGGCTGCTATTGAAGAGGGGATTGTTCCGGGAGGCGGAGTGGCTCTGGTGCGTTCCATGTCTGTTCTCGATGACCTTGTGGTGTCGGACGATGAGGCAGCCGGAGTTGAAATTTTGCGCAAATCGCTCGAGGCACCTATTCGGCAAATCGCGGAGAATGCCGGAGATGACGGCTCGGTCGTGTTGCAAAGTGTCCGTCAAGGCACTGGTGGATACGGGTACAACGCCGCGACGGGCCAATACGAGGACTTGATGACTGTGGGCATTGTGGATCCAGCGAAAGTGACGCGCTCGGCTCTGCAGAACGCGGCTTCCATCGCCATCATGATTCTAACAACGGAAGTGGCCGTGTCAGAAAAACCAGAACCACACAAGCCAGATCCGATGGCGGGCGCCGGTGGAATGGGCGGGATGATGTAGCCCGAGACAGCCGTCTTGAGAATAGTTTCTCACGGCGGCTGTTTTCTTTTCCTGCTATACTAATACTCTATGCCATCAAAAAACGACCTTCTTACTCGTAGCTCCCGACTTGCGCAATCTATAAGCCAAGTGTGGGACTCTCTTTGACATCGCGGGAAAGAAAACGCGTCTTGTGACGCTCGAACAGCAAATGGCTACGGAGGGATTTTGGGGAGATCAGGCGATGGCCGAACGCGTGAGCCGGGAGTACGGTACACTGAAACAGAAGATTGAAACCTGGACAACGTTGCGTGACGATGTAGGTGTGATTGAAGCCATGATGCAAGAAACGGACGACGCGTCGTCGCTTGAAGAACTTGGGAACCAACTCAAAGAACTAGAGGCCAAGTACAATGTGTTGGAGGTGAACACATTATTTACTGGCGCTTACGATGGGCTCAATGCCATCGTGTCTATTCATGCAGGTGCCGGCGGCGATGATGCGCAAGACTGGGCCGAGATGCTCCTGCGCATGTATCTTCGTTTTGCCGAGAATCAGCACTGGAAGACCTCCGTGCTTATGGAATCGCGTGGAACAGAGGCCGGTATCAAATCGGTGACCGTGCAAATAAGCGGCGAGCGTGCGTTTGGTCATCTCAAAACCGAGGCGGGCGTGCACCGCCTTGTGCGCCTATCACCGTTTAACGCGGATGCCCTGCGACAAACCAGCTTTGCGCTTGTGGATGTGATTCCGGAGATTGAACGCGATGAGGATGTGGACATCAAGCCAGGCGACGTGCGCATTGACACATTCATGGCCGGCGGCCATGGAGGGCAGAGCGTCAACACAACGTATAGTGCTGTGCGCATTGTCCATATTCCAACGGGCATGACCGTGCAGTGCCAAAATGAGCGCTCCCAGGCTCAAAACAAAGAGTCGGCTATGAAGGTATTGCGCGGGAAGTTGCTTCAGCGTACTATCGAACAACAGCGCCAAGAAATTGCGGGCATTCGCGGAGAAGTCGTATCGGCAGAGTGGGGAAGCCAAATCCGTTCGTATGTGCTTCATCCGTATCAACTCGTGAAGGATCATCGCACGAATTACGAAACATCTGATACGGCCAAAGTGCTCGACGGACAGGTGATGCCGTTTATTGAGGAGCGGCTTAGACAGGTGGCCTCTGAAAAATCATCTGGAACAGCGTAAAGAAAAAGTGTTCGTATCTGGCGGAGCCGGTTTTATCGGCTCTCATTTAGTGGATCGCCTCATTGCGGAAGGGCATGAGGTGGTTGTGGTTGACGATTTGAGTACCGGCGTACAGGCTCACGTGAATCCGAAGGCGACATTCCACAAGATGAACGTGTGGTCGGATTACAAAAAATTGTACAAATTGCTTCAGCGTGAAAAACCGGACGTGGCGGTGCATTTGGCGGCGCACAAAGATGTGCGCGCTTCGGTGGACGAACCGATTCACGATGCCCACATGAATATCATTGGGACGCTCAATGTTTTGGAAGGGATGCGCCGCGCGGGTGGCGGGCGCGTGGTTTTTTCCTCCAGTATTGCCGTGTACAGTCAAGACGCGGATCTGCCGATCACGGAAACGAGCGAGGTCGAACCCAGCTCTCCGTACGGCATCAGTAAATTTGCGGGGGAAATGTATATGTGGCATTACTCGGAGTCCACGACAATGGCGTGTATTTCACTGCGTTTGACGAACGTGTACGGACCGCGCCAAAGCATGGAGGGCGCCGGCGTGATTACCATTTTTATCAACCAGCTGCTCAAGGGCGAGGTGCCGACGATCTTTGGAAACGGCGAAAAAACGCGTGACTTTATTTACGTGGACGATGTGGTGGATGCGATGATGCGTTCCATGCGCGTGGCATGGTGCGGAGAGTTGGTTATTGGCACAAACGTGGAGACGAGCATGAATAAGCTCCTCCAAGAGTTGCAGGGCATTCTTGGAACGCACGTGACGCCCCAGTACGAGGAGTCGCGCGAAGGTGAGCTCTACTATGTTTACGCCGATTCTGCGAAAGCACGGGAGGTGATGGGGTGGGCGCCAAAGACCCTGTTGTCCGAGGGACTCCACAAGACGGTGGAGTGGTTTCGCGAACATCCGCTATGAAACCATCTGATATCGAGCGTGCTATTTTGATCCTCCGCGACGGAGGCATTCTTGTGTTTCCAACCGAGACTGCGTACGGCATGGGATGTGATGCGACGAATGCTAAGGCGATAGATCGGCTCATGCGCATCAAAGGGCGGCCAAGCGATCAGTCGTTGCCTGTCATTGTGGACTCCATCGAGATGGCGATGCAGTACGCGCGCATGACCGCTACGGAAGAAACGCTGTGCAAGCGTCATTGGCCGGGTCCATTTACGCTGATTTTGCACGATATTTCTCCAGAATTACAAACGGATCACGCCTTGCGCAACGAAGTTGGGATGCGCGTTTCGAGTCATCCGGTGGCTCAAGCGCTTGTGGAAGGTTTAGCGCGACCGCTCGTTTCCACGTCGGCAAATGTGAGTGGACAACCGACGTGTTATCGCGTGCAAGATGTGAAAAAGCAATTCGCGCAGAACGTAGAACATCCCGATGATTATTTGGATGTCGGTGCTCTTGAAGAACGTCCTGTTTCGATGGTTGTTGAAATTGTGAACGGAGAGGCCGTGGTGCATCGCGGCGACGCGAGTGCGCTTGAGTGACTCTATGAAGCCAAAAAAGTTTTTTGGACAGCACTTTTTACACGATCAAAGCGTGGTGGAGGCGATTGTGGCGGCGGCAGAGATTTCACCGCGTGACATCGTGCTTGAAATTGGTCCCGGCAATGGCGTGCTCACTAAGCGCTTGGTACAAGAGGCCTTGCGCGTGGTGGCCGTGGACATTGATCGAGAGGCGATAGATACGGTGAGTACAATGGTAGCGGCGGACAACCTGGAACTCGTACTTTCTGATATCTTGTCGTTGACCTCCATTCAAAGGGACGATTTGGTGGGCGATGGCTATATTTGCGTGGGGAATTTGCCCTACAACATTTCGTCTGAAGTCTTGAACACATTTTTGACTCAACGGCCAAAGCCACTGCGATGCGTGTTTATGCTTCAGCGCGAAGTGGCTGATCGCTTGATGGCCACGGCTGGAGATATGAATCGCCTCGCGTTGATGGTGCAACTGCACGCGCGGGCCTCTCGCGTCATCCAGGTGAAACCGGGTGCCTTTTTTCCTCCGCCGGAAGTGCAATCAACGGTTGTGCGTTTTGACTTGATGATGCCGGAGGAACAGCGCGAGCGCGGTATTGAGGACGCCCAAGGAGTGATGGATGTTGCGGCCGTCGCGTTTTCGAGTAAGCGCAAGCAACTCGTGACGACGCTCGTTGGGTATAACGGCTTGAAAAAAGAGACGATTGCAAGAGTGCTTACGCAGATGGGGTTGCCGGAGACTGCGCGTCCGCAGGAGCTGTCGGTGGATCAGTGGGTGGAGCTTTTTATGTCATTGTGAGCACTCCTTCCAGGTCGCCATTGCGAGGTCGAGCGGGATGAAGAACATGCCATTGAGGCATGTTCGAACCGTGAGACGGGCACTCCTTTGTGCGCAAGGCGCACCGGAGTGCCGTGAGCATCAAGCCGCAAAGCAATCTCTGCTGGTGTTATAGTCATAACACTATGAAACAGGACTCCATCATTCTTGAAACAGGCGAATTCCTAGCTCTTCG
>MGDX01000037.1 GCA_001791035.1 Candidatus Uhrbacteria bacterium RIFCSPHIGHO2_02_FULL_53_13 | reverse complement strand
GATCTCGTCCTTACGCTCCTGGGGGATGTGTCTTGGCATACATGCATATAATGCTGGTTAGGACACAAAGTTGTCTAATGAACGGGGGACAGTCCAGCTCGATATCCATCTACACCACCGTTCCTCCTCACTTCACGAGAGATGGTGCTTGGATGTCTCCCAAGACTTTGAGCAATTTCACACAGTTTCTTGCCAGAAGCGATGCCAATACTAATCTCTTCGCGTTCACTGTCTAAAAGACGAGAATAGGAGGGTGTTTGCATACGAGGTGATGGTATCACCCCGTTGCGTTAGATTATTGACTCCAAGAAAGAAACTCGAAAAATTACTCGATGTCTATTTGGAAGAAACTATCACCGCCCAAGAATACGCCTCTCGCAAGGAAAAACTGGTCAAGCAAAAGGTTGGTTTGCAGGAAGAAATCGAAGATTTTGAACAGAAAGGTCTGTCGTGGCTCGAACCGGCTCGTGAGTTCGTTCTATCCTTAAATCAAGCCACGAAACTGCTTGAAACTGAAAACAAATCAGAAATGACAACATTTCTTAAAAATATCGGCTCGGACTGCATTTTGCAGAATCGCCAACTGATTTTTTCGCCCAAAAAACCTTACGATTTGGTCGCCGAGCGAAGCGAGGCGACTGCCCCTTGCTTGCAATTTCCTGTCTGGTGGGTGTACGTGGATTTGAACCACGGACCTCTGCGATGTGAACGCAGCGCTCTAACCAACTGAGCTATACACCCTTGGCCTGCCATCCGTAGCTTCGACGCAGTCGGGAGGATTATGTCGTTGCCCCCCACTTCGCCCTCTGGGCTTCGAGGGGCATCCTTCGCACTGACTGTCGTCGGAGCGAAGGATGGTGGACTTGGGGGGAATCGAACCCCCGACCTCTGCAATGCGAATGCAGCGCTCTACCAACTGAGCTACAAGCCCGTTTTATTGGCTATCCTCCCCTAGCATAGGAGAGATGTCCCGAGCTTGCTCGGGACGGAGGAGTATTTCGACCTCCAACCTCCAACCTCTACTGGTCGGGCTGACTGGACTTGAACCAGCGACCTCCGCGACCCGAACGCGGCGCTCTAATCCTACTGAGCTACAGCCCGATTATGTGACGAACACGCCGATGGCGTCCTCGGGAGGATTTGAACCTCCGACCTTTGGCTCCGGAGGCCAACGCTCTATCCAGCTGAGCTACGAGGACATTCTGCCACTCACGCTCTTATAACAATGGCGCCATAAAGATGGTGGACCCGAGGGGATTCGCCTTCACCTCTCATCCCGCCCGTTGGCGGGATTCGGGTTTAGGTCCGGGCCTCGCGGTGCGCACTGCTGTGCGCACATCGCTCCGGCCGTTCGAATCCCTCGCACATGCCTCAATGGCATGTGCTCCACCTTGCAAATACTGGTGGACCCGAGGGGATTCGAACCCCTGGCCTCTTCCATGCCATGGAAGCGCTCTAACCAGCTGAGCTACGGGCCCACGCGAAGGGCATATTACCCACGTAAGGCAAAAAAATCAAGCCATAATATGATTGCTCTGACGGACTGCTTGATGTGCGCGTAGAAATTTTATGGACGAGACTCAACGCGTTCTAGAGATGATGTCGGACACAAATCCCACATATATCGAAACCAGGTTCGATAACTATCCGCAATGGTTTGGTTTACAATCACAGTGAACGCAAAATCTTCTTCAAAGTGTTTAATCTTCAAGTCGGAGAGAAAATAGACATGATCACCTACAATGTCAATGCCGCACCGCGTCGAGTACTCTTTTGGTAAAAACTTATAGTTGGTTTTGACATACGGTAGAATTTCCGGACACTCCGTTTGAATCTCCCAGTCAAACAATGTGAAAAAGTTGATCCTCTGTTTTGTTGCCTGAACGTGAAATTTTGGGAAAAAGTTTTTGACGCGCTCTTCCAGCCACAACCCCTTGGCGCCAATAAAGTATGCGGTTTCGTTGAGACGAAGAATGTCTCGCATATAGTTTTTCCACCCCTCCAAACCACGATAGATAAACACCTCCCCCGTTTTTGGTTTGGAGCGATACAGCGTGTCTAATTCGTCCAAATGCTCCTCGAGCATGGTAAGTTTTTCTTGTACAAGCTCCTTAAGTTTTAGCGGATCCACGGGCTTGTAGCGATTCTCGCCCGCTCGTAAAATCAAAAACACAAGTCCTTTTTCCGTCATTCGGTTGAGCACGTCGTAAATATTGCGACGATTGATGTTGGTCACTTGATTGAGCTTTGATACCGACGCCTCGCCTTGTTCAAGAAGCGCCTCGTACAATTCCGCCTCGTTTTTAGACAGTCCGAGGTTTTGGAAAAGTTCTATATACATAAGGAAATGGCTCATTTTGTCATGCTTTGGTGTGGTGGTATTTGCCACTCACAAGAATTGTAGTATAAAGCTGGCGATCAATCAACCGCGGGCACATGCCCATTGGGAAGGAGTCTGTCGTGATCCGTATCATCGCACTGTTCCTGTTCGCCGTTCTCTTCACCCTCACCGCCCTCACCCCCGCCTACGGGCAGGACGCGCTGCCGAGCTTCTCGCCCCAGATTCGGCTCCTCGTCCACGGAACCAAGGTGCTCAAGGACATGGAGGAAGCCAAGCCATCGGTAGGACTCGGGATGTGGGTCATCGAGCCCAACATCCTGGACGCCAATCCACAGGCGCAGACGACGCTCGGTCTGCGGCTCTCCACGAACACGACGTGGATCGAGTTCCTGGGCGGTGGCGTGGTGTCCCCCACCACGACCGGCGTGTTCAACCCCGTGTTCGATGTTCGCGCCTTCGCGGACCTCGGCGTGCATCTGTTCAGCGAGGTGAGCCTGTACGGCGACGCGGCATACTGGTACGTCTCCGCCGACGCACCGATCAAGAGCGGCGGCAAGATGCTGTTCAAGATCGGAGGTGAAGCGGAAGGTGCCAAGACGTACAGGAACACTGGCGGATTCTTCGCCGCCGGACCGCACGTCGTCATTCCATGGGGCGATCACTTCGCCACCATGGTGGCGTTCCAGTTCCGCATCGAGCCGACAGCGACTGTTCCAATCGTGTCCACCGTCGGCCGCCTCTACGCCATCATCAACTTCTGACACAACCTTCAACCATTGCGCCCGCCCTGAATCCTCTCGGCGGGCGCATGCTATACTTTTTTCATGACGCTCAAACAACAGTATCAAGAGGTTCTAAAGCGGCTGCGTCGACACTATACGCGTGCGCCAGAAACATTTGTACGGTGGAAAACGCCGCTTGAGCTTGTGGTTGGCACGGTCTTGTCGGCGCAATGCACAGACAAACGCGTGAACAAAGTGACCAAGACGCTTTTCAAAAAATACCGCACGGCTCGCGCATACGCTCGGGCAGATTTAGACACGCTCAAAAAGCAAATTTACTCGATAGGATTTTACAACTCCAAGGCGAAGTATCTTGTCGGGATTGGCAAACGGCTTGTTGAAGCATACGAAGGCAAGGTGCCAAACACATTCGACGATTTGATGACGCTCCCGGGAGTCTCGCGCAAAACTGCGCACTTGGTTATGTCAAAAGCGTGGCAAAAGCCAACCGGCGTTGCGGTAGACACACATGTACGCCGCATCGCGCCTCGGCTTGGATGGACACAAGAGTGCAAGAATGTCGCCAAAATCGAACGCGATTTGAACGCGCTTATCGCACCAAGGGACTATCTCGACACCAACGAGTACCTCATCATGCTCGGCCGCGATCTGTGCCGCGCCAAGCCAAACTGCGCCGCGTGCCCCCTCAACGACATCTGCCCGACAGGAAGGCTACACCTAACGCTCTGACCCCACTTTTGACCCCACTTTTCCATGTCGACATTCCTTCCATCCATCCCTCTCCCCCAAGCCCTGAGACGCATCCCGCGCGGAGCGCTGTTGAGTTTGGTTGCCGTCAACATTGTCATCCCTTTCGTTGGATTGAGCGTGTTCGGTTGGGACGCCACCACACTATTGTTTGTCTACTGGAGTGAGAACATCGTTGTCATGTTTTACGCACTCTTGCGCATGGCCTTTTCTAAAACGGCCGCCAACATCACGGTCAATGGGCGCAAACTTCCAATCACGCTTGCCACCACCAAACTGTTTGGACTGTTGTTCTTTACCGTTCATTTTGGGATTTTCGCGCTCGGACATCTTGGATTCTTGACTCTTCTGTTTGCAACCCAGCCGTTTTCCGTCTACCTCAATGCCATGTTGATTGGAGCGCCACTTTTGCTCGTCAGCCACGGCACTTCGTTTGTCCAAAACTTCTGGAAGCGCGAACGATTCACCGTGCCAGCCAATGAGCTCATGGCCAAGCCCTACGCACGCATTGTCCCCATCCACATCGCCATTATTCTGGGAGGATTCTTTACCGCGGGAATCACCGCCCCCATCGTCGGCGTCGTTGTATTGTCCATCGTAAAACTCCTCCTCGACATCACCCTCCACGCTTCTGCTCACATAAAGCGTGAGAGCACACGACCACAAGTATGACCCCTGAATCATTGTGGGAAGTTAGCGTGCACGATGGAGTCATCGTCGTCCAAAACCCGCAAGGCGAGATTGAAACCCTGCCCATTGCCAATGTCATATCTGTAAAAATCGAGACGGACGATTCGGGACCATGGGAATCGGACGTATGGTGGCTGATTTCAAGCAACGACGACGCGCTTGTGTTTCCGTCCGGCGCCACCGGCGAAAAGACTGTACTGGAGGCACTACAATTACTCCCCGGCTTTGACAACGACGCCGTCACGCGCGCCATGTCCTGCACCGAACCGCGCACGTTTGTCTGTTTTACACGTTTGTGAAAATGCAAAACACCGCGCATTTAGCTCGGTGCTTTGGCTATAAAGCCAGTGAGCGTCGTTCAGAACAAGATAACCTGCATTGCATTCAACTCTTCATCAATCGACTCTGTTTCGCATTGAAATGTGTCGCAGACAGAAAATTCAAGCTCAACATCGTCCCACCAAGATTTCAGATACTCTTCCAGAGTGCTGACCACATTTTTCCAACCTTCTCCGACTTCCACAAACGGACCGAACGCTTCGTTTTCTTTAGGCGGAAAAACTACGCCGCCGCCGTGTCCTCCTCCTACGAACACCGATTTTGGCACTCGAGCCGGATCGTGCATAAAGATCACCTTACTGTGTGCAAAGCCATAATACCCTAACTTTGAATGGCCCCAAAACAAAACCGGCCTCACACGACCGGTTTTGTGCGTCTCAACTTATCGTGAGGCAGAAATGGTTGTGGCGGCTTCAGGGTCGCAGGCGCCAACTTCAATGACATCAGACGCGGCTTTCATGAGGTAGTAATCCGTCTTCGCGGCCGTTCCGCCTGATGGATCTGTCGGGACACTGCCTAGGTATCCTTCCGTAACGAGCGCGGTCAAATCCACGCAGGCCGCCTGGGTGGTTTGTGCCGTACAGCCCGCGTTGCACCCTGTCGCGTCGGTTCCAATGATGTAGTAATTCCCATCCGTAAGAGCGGCGACGGAGGCGACGTATGTTCCACCATTGTCTACTTGATCCGTCTTGACGGCGTTCAGGGCGGCATTCACATCGCTCCAACGCTGGGAGTCACGTGCCTCCTGAAACCTTTGTGCCGGATCCAACGCCACAAAGACGCCAGCGGCGATAATCGCGATCACCGCGATCACGATAAGAAGCTCTATAAGAGTAAAGCCTTTCTCGTTGCGATGTATGTTCTGCATACTCATGTTCGATGAATAAAAATGATTTGATGCTATACTATCAGAAAATCAGCCGCTTGGCTTGTGCCATGTGGACAAGAATTTCTTATGCCTCTTCTCTCGCGAAAGATAAAACAGCAAGAACCAAGCCAAAAACAGGCGGAACAAAAAAGTAAATCTCCCGCGTCCACGTTCAAGGGTCCGGAAAAAACCGCGATAGAGAAGCTCATCGCACTCGCACAAAAGAAGCACGCGGAAGATGCGGTGGTGGATTTATTCAAGGCACTCGCGCAGTACGCTTTTAGCCTCCGTGCCTCCGACATCCATTTGGAGCCATGGGAAGAACATGCAAAAGTGCGTTTGCGCATCGACGGGATTCTCCACGACGATTTTGAAATCCCGATAGATATTCACATTCAGCTCATGGCTCGCCTCAAGATTTTGACGGCCATGCGCACAGACGAGCACCACGCTCCACAGGACGGACGATTTAAGTTTGACGCTGGTGAGGAGTCCGTGGATGTTCGCGCGTCCGTTATTCCAACAACGCTTGGAGAAAAGGCGGTTTTGCGCCTTCTTTCAAGCCAATCGCACAAGCTTACGCTCGAACAGCTCGGACTTTCGGAAGGCGACTTAGCTCGCGTGTGGCGCGCCATCAAAAAACCGTGGGGCATGATCCTTGCCACCGGGCCGACGGGATCGGGAAAAACCACCACCATCTACGCCATTTTGGAGATTTTGAACAAACGCGAAGTCAACATCTCCACCATTGAAGATCCGGTTGAGTTTGAAATCGACGGCGTCAACCAAAGCCAGGTGGACCGTGTGGCAAAACTCACATTTGCGACAGGTTTGCGTTCGCTGTTGCGGCAAGACCCGGACGTGCTGATGGTCGGAGAGATTCGCGACCAGGAAACGGCAAAAATTGCCGTAAACGCCGCCATGACAGGACACACGCTCCTTTCGACGTTGCATACAAACGATTCTGCCACAACCATTCCGCGTTTGATTGACATGGGCGTGGAAACATTCCTCGTGGCCTCAACACTCAATGTTGCCATCGCTCAGCGCCTGGTGCGCCGCGTGTGTCCGGATTGTATGAGCTCCAAGACTCTTTCAAAAAAAGAGGCGGAAAAAATTCTCTATCCCACGGCGCTTGCCACGTTGTTTGGAAAGAATGCGTCCATTCAAGTCGCGGAAGCAAAGGGGTGCGCGAAATGCAAAGAAACCGGATACCGAGGGCGCGTGGGACTGTACGAAGTTTTAGAAAACACGGAAGCCATTCAAAAACTTATTATCAACCGCGCCTCGTCATCGGACATAAAAGACGCCGCGCGCGCCGAGGGCATGACCACCATTGAAACAGACGCCGCGCGCAAAATCACCGCTCAAGAAACCACACTCGACGAGTTTATTCGCGTGATGCAAGAGTAGTATGGAGAAGGCTGAAAAGGCATCACAGAATTCAAAAGCGACAAAGAATCCGGGAACTTTGAAGCCAAAGAGCGCTTCACGATCCGCCAAACCGGCGGGAGTCAAGTCAGCGGAAACAAAAGCAAAAGTGCCGCTCATGGTACGGCTCAATGTTCGGCTCTCCCATACGGAGAAGATGCTTTTCACCAAGTATTTTGCCGTCTTACTGAAGTCTGGAGTCGCCATTGATGAGGCGATTGACATCCTCCTCCAACAGTCCAAAGGTCCGCTCAAAAAGATTCTCGAAACACTCAAATCCGTCGTCGAGCAGGGACGAACGCTGGCAGAGGGCCTGTCGCGTTACTCGCATGTGTTCTCCCCTGTGTTCGTAAACCTTGTCCGCGCAGGAGAGGCGTCGGGAACGTTGCAAAACAACCTCGACCACTTGGCAAGCCAGCTCGAGAAAGAACATAATCTGCGAAAAAAAGTTCGCGGAGCTATGATGTACCCCATGATCGTCCTGCTGGGCGCGCTCATTGTAGGCGCGCTCGTGTTTGTGTTTGTGCTCCCCAAAATCACCTCGCTCTTTGAGTCGCTCGACGTTGAACTTCCCTTTACCACAAGAGCGCTTTTGTGGTCGGTCGATACGATTGCCACTAAACCCTTGTGGGTATTTGGCGGCCTTGCCCTCCTCATTGTTTTAGTGCTCGTCATTCCGCGCGTCCCCTTCTTAAAACCCGCTCTTCACTGGATGCTCTTGCGCATCCCTGTGTTTGGACGCACATCAAAAAACACCAACCTCGCCCGCATGACGCGACTCATGGGAACGCTTCTCGACAGCGGGGTCACTATCAACGAAGCGCTCACGATTACAAAATCAACGGTTCATAATCACTTCTATCGGCGTCTTTTTGACCGCGCGCTTGACGAGGTGTCTCAAGGGCAGATGCTCGCGGAAGTACTAGGACACGAGGAAAAACTGGTGCCTCCCATGGCCCTGCGCCTTATTCGCGTGGGCGAAGAAACGGGGACGCTCCCGGATATGATGACGTATTTGGCAACATTCTACGAAGAGGAGGTTGACTCGACGATTCAAGACATCGCCACGCTCATAGAGCCATTTTTGATTTTGACCATCGGCCTTTTGGTCGGCATTCTCGCCTTTTCTATCATCTCGCCAATTTATCAGGTGGTTGGCAGTGTGTAGGGCGCTATGGTACCTCAAAAAAATCGCGGCTTCACGCTCATTGAGCTCGTCATCTCCATCGGAGTTTTTGCGGTGATCATGCTCGCGGCAGTGCCGTCCATCTCAAAGCTCGGCGACAGTCGGGCGGTCGCGCCGCATGATCAACTGGCGTCACTCCTTACATCCGCGTCGCGACATGCCAGGTCGGGCGTGAACGGTTCCGCGTGGGGGCTGTACTTACCCTACGATATGGTCACGCGCCGCACGGATAGCGTGGTGATGTTTTCGGGGAACAGTTACGCGACGCGCGACGCGTCCAAAGACGTGACGCTCGTGTTCGATGAAGACGCCCTGTTGACCTCGGTTGAACTCTCCGGGGATGCTCCGAGCGCGGGCAACGACCAAGAGACGGTTTTCTTCGCCCTCACGGGCGAGGTCAGTTTGAACGGAACCGTCACCGTGTCCTTTCGCGGCAAAACCAGCGTTGTGACCGTCTCGCCGTCCGGATTCGTAACCACAGGTCCATGAACTTCCGCGATCAATCTGGCTCCCTTCTTCTTGAAGCTGTTCTGGCATCCGCGCTTCTTGCCGTGTTTGCGATTGCAATTCTCTCTCTCACGGTCACGGCGAATCAAGGAACGGGAAAAGCGTTGAAAGATGCAGATGTCGTGTGGCGCGCGCAGGAAGGAATTGAAGCGCTCCGCACCATTCCGTTTGACAGTCTTTCTTTGACGGATCAGGGATCGTTGTCGTGGACAGGATCGTCGTGGACAGTTTCCTCGAGCGGCCCGGAAACTCTCGCGGGAGGTATCACACGAACCGTTCGCGTCAAACAAGTGGAACGCGATTCAAACTGTGTCATTGTGCCAACAGGGTCCGGAGATGTGGATGTTGATACGCTCGCACTTGAAAGCGAGGTGAGCTGGACCGATCCTCTTGGACGCGCGCAGTCCTACACGGTCTCGAGCCTTCGCACGCGCTACACGGATCCGCAAGGCGACTGCTTCCTTGCGGAGCAGGCCAGTCAAATTGGCATCAACCTCACGCTTCAAGCGGAGTGGTTTGGCCTCAAGCAGTTGCGTACGCTCTACCTTGAAAATCTTGGAACGGAGCCGATTACCATCCATGAGATTGAATTTACCTGGAACAACGCGGAAACTATGGATCAAATGTTTATCAATTCAACCAAAGTCTGGTCTTCGTCGGGTCCCGGCTCGCCTTCCGGACCGCAATCAAGCGGAACAGAGATCGATATCGCAGACTACACCATCCCGGGAGGCACCAGCGTGGAAATAAACAAAACCCAGTTCTCCGGAGATATGCGCGGAACGACCCTTACGTTGAAGCTCGAGTTCTCGGACGACTCAGAGATAACCTCCGATCCGTTTACTCCTACATGGTGATATGCGACAGGGGCCTCTGCAAAAGTCCAGTGCGAGTCCGATGAGAGCCAAGATTTGTTCCGTCGCTCGGTTTGGTTTTGAAGGCGATATGGACATATCGGTTAGAAATCGAACCGAGATGACGGGACAAATCTTGCCGCATAGGAGCCGTGCTGGACTTTTTCAGAGGCCCCAATACAGAGCCGACAGACACGGAATTACGCTTCTTGAGACGGTTCTCTACATCGGATTGTTTGCCGTCATTCTGCTTTCGGCGACGACATTCTTTTTGGAGTTTGGGCAATCGAGAGAGCTTTTTGCGCGGCGGGCGCAGATGGAGCAATCGTCCGGTGTCATCCTTGCGTACCTGAACACAGAGCTCACAGGCGCCGACGCGTGGAATGTGAGCGCTTCGACATTGGGAAGCGTGAACGGATCGCTGGTGTACACAAACGATGACGGCGTGAGCGTAACCATCGATCGCCCCACAGAAGTGGTGACGTTTGACGGGACCCCGCAGAGCGTCAACCGTCTTCGCGTGACGGTCAGCGAACAGCCGGCCGAGTGGGTCACGCCGCCGGACATCAACGTCGTTGCGTTTGAACTCTCGGAGGTTACGGACGGTCTTGGCGCGACAACCGGACTCAACCTCACTTTGGAATTGTTTATGCTCAATCCATCCGGCAGTGCCTTGCGTGCCGCGTTCTTTTCCTCGCAAACCACATTTGCTCTTCATCCGGCAACCATCGTTTTATGACTCTGCGCTCTGACCAACGAGGCGTCGCTCTTTTTCTCACGGTGCTTGTGATGGGAACCGTGGCTGTGGCGGTGCTGATTGGCCTCACGCAACAAAGCGTCAATGCCATCGTAGATGCGCGCAACGCCATCGACGCGCTCCATGCCCGCGAGACGGCGTTTGGGTGTCTTGACGAGGCGATGATTCAACTCGTGGGAGATGGGTCGTGGTCGTCTGCGAGCGTCACGCTTCCGGATTCCATCTGCACAGTCACGCTTGCGATTGGAAGCACGATTGATGTTTTAGTGACGGCAACGTCCGGCAAAGTCACGCGCGGAGTCAAAGCCAACATCACGCTCGATCCGTTTACGATAAACGACGTGCAGGAAGCGTTGAGCTTGTAGTATGTTTTTCGAGCTTGTCGTCTTTCTCCTTGGCGCCTCGCTTGGAAGTTTTCTCATGGTGTGGGCGGAGAGAGGTTCGTTCCTTCGCGCTGTTACCGGCCGCTCGATGTGCGCCCACTGCAAAACGACGCTCCCCCCTTTGCATCTCGTCCCCGTATTGAGCTGGCTGGGATTGCGCGGACGCTGCGGATATTGCAAGCGCTCCATTTCTCTCGCCTATCCGCTTTTTGAAGCAGGTCTAGGGCTCGCCCTCGCTCTCTTGTGGGTGAGTCTCATTGGACCGGACGCGACCCTCGCAGACGCACATGCGTGGAGCGTGTTCGCGCGCGATGTGTTTTTTACGCTCTCTCTCGCCCTCCTGTTTTTGTTTGATCTTCGCCGCGGACTTCTTCCCGATCGCATCACCCTTCCTGCAATCGTCATTGCGCTCGTGTGGAACTTGTTGCTCGGAAAGGACGTAGGAGATCTCTTGTGGGGCATGTTGCTTGTAGGAGGATTCTTTTTGATACAGTACCTCGTGTCAAAAGGCCGATGGGTTGGAGGCGGCGATATTCGCATGGGCGCGCTCATGGGAGCCATGCTTGGACTTGTGGGCGGAATTCAAGCGCTTTTTGTCGCGTACATTGTGGGAGCGGTAGTCGCTCTGATACTTCTTGCAGAAGGCCGCGCAACAAAAAAAACAGCCCTCCCGTTTGGAACGTTTCTCGCCGTGGCGGGCTACATCGTTCTCGTGTGGGGAGAGGAGTTGTTGGCTCTCGTGTTCTGATCCTTCTACAACCACATTTGAGAGGGTTCTGTTTTGGGGTCAGAGCGTTAGGTGTAGCATAATGACACTACATCTAACGCTCTGACCCTCCGTGTTTGATGACCCTCCGCGTTTGACCTTTCGCGTTTTACAAAACATCGCCCTCGCCGAAGAATCGGAGAGGGTGATGAGGTGAGAAGAACGGACGTCAGGCGACCGGTGGCACATCGTCGTCCACTGGCTCGAGGTCGAGCGTGGTGGCAAACGGGTCTATCTCCGGGTCGTAAAGCCGACCGGTCACAGGGTCCAGGCCACGGCTAAGACGTGCCTGCGCACGCGTGAAGTCAAGGGCGGCGATGACCGCATCCTCGGCTGAATGCGCCCTGACGGGGCGCAAGCAAACCCTGTACCAGCACTCCTGCTCGATGAACGCTTCCTCAAAGTCGAACGCGCTCCCCGGCTTCTTGTGATGACTGCGATGCATAGCTTCCTCCTGTCCGGCGCGCCACGGAATGGTGCCGCGTCCGATAAGAGGGCCGTCCGCTCCGAGAAACCGGAGGGACGGCGAAAAACAATCAGACGACCAAAGGTGGACAAAGGTAGAAGCTGGGCTCAACTAAACGAATCTCATTCACGGCACAGAACGAGGCCATGGAAGTAGCTATCAACGCTATGGTGGAATGCGTGTCCGTGCCAAATCCACCTACCATCGTAATTGTAAAGACCCGCTGCATTGAAATTCCACGTTGGAGTGAACAACTGCGCAGTGAACAACCAGCCGAACTTGAGCAACTCTTTCGGGAGCTACGACTGATCATCCCGTATGCCAATTGTGTCACTCTGCCGCCACACGACTTCGCCGCTATGGCCAGCCCGACAGAGAGCATCTCGGAGATTGACTCTTCTTTCTTCCTTCTCCTTCAGATAACCAACAGCCTTGTAGTCAATTCCACGGTTCGAGAATCTGATGCAGATGTCTCGATGGGGTAGTCGGTCCTCCCGAGCTTTGACATTGGACGGTATCGCGCTTGTCGTCGGCGTACCTTCCAAACGGTGGAGCTGCTTCTTTAAAGCATCAATCTCCTCGCACAACTGCTGAACGATCAATTTACTCATGACGCCTCTCCAACGAAACCAACCTTGCAAACATCCACAGCAAGTCCGTTGAGGAACTCGCGTTTATGGTTTTGGAACCTGTCTTTTGACATCTGTCCGTTTCCTTGTAAGGAACATGTACAACATACTGCCGAACGTCAATGTGACAAAGAAACCTGAAGTAGGGTTCGATTTTACTTGACAGCGCCGCTAACTTTGGCTATATTTCTGGGAGCAAATTCGTCAAATATTTTTGACATGAAAATACTAAACGCCAACCTTCTTTCGTGGCTCATAGATTCTGGATTACAAGAACAGCGTGCCAAGCTCTATCTTGTGGCGCTACAGAGAGGCCGCGCGACCGCCTCGGAACTCGCAAAAGAGATGAAGATGAATCGTACCGCCGTGTACGACAACCTTCGCGCGCTTGAAGTAAAGGGCTTTGTGAGCGTCATCGGCGAAGGGCGGCGCAAAGTGTACGTGCCGCTCCATCCAAGCAATTTACAGCGGCACTTTGAGGCAAAACAAAAACAGCTCAAGGAGCTCCTGCCTGACTTTCTTTCTATCTATGCGAGTGAGAATGCCGCGGCCATGGTACAGATGTTTGAAGGAAAGTATGCCGCACGCGAAGTCTATGAAGACATGTTACGCGTCACGAAAAAAGAGTATGTCTATTTTTCACCGCCACAGCTCACGCACTTGATGGTCGACGAAGCAGAAATGAAAAGGTGGATTGCGCGCCGTGTAAAAAAAGGCATTCAGTCTCGTTCTTTGCGTGTGCGCGGCAAAGACGTGCCCAAGATTAAGGAGTACAACGAAACGGAACCGTATCTGCGCGAGATTCGCTATCTGCCAATGTACGTTGATCTGAAAGCAACCATTTACATTTACGAGAACAACATTGGAGTCATTTCCACAACACACGAGGGGCACGCGTTCATTATTCACTCGCCCGATATGGCTTACAGTATGCGACAGTTGTTTGAGTTTTTGTGGAGCGTCGGCATGGAAGAGTGATGTCCACAGTCGGAGTGCTTGACAGATGTTTATGATGTGATACTTTTCGTCCGAGAAGATAGTTGTTGAGACACCACAACAAAAAAACGCCGCACATATTCGTGGGGTGTTTTGTGTTGAGCGCTGAATGCTGTGGGCGTGGCAAGTGCGACAACTGTATTGTCAAACATGTTGTCCGGGGTGCAATTCCCCGCACGTCCACAGCAAATAGCGCTTGACAAATATAGAACACATGATAGTCTTGACGTGACAGTACAGTTGTCGATATGCCACAACAAAACGCCGCACATATTCGTGGGGTGTTTTGTGTTGAATGTGATTGTCTTTCTCAAATCCCATACAACACCTCAATTTTCGCGCCAAGTTTGTTTAGACGGTTTGCAATGTCTTCGTATCCACGATTGATGGAATATACGTTTCGCAGAATTGACACGCCGGGTGCCGCGAGCATACCAAGAAGAATCACCATCCCCGGACGCAACGCCGGCGGACAAATGTGCTCGGCGGCGTGCCACTGCGTCGGCCCCTCCACATACGCGCGGTGCACATCAATCAACTGAACATTCGCCCCAACTTTGTTGAGCTCCGTAAAATAAATCGCGCGATTTTCGTACGTCCAGTCGTGAATGAGCGTCTTGCCCTCGGCCATCGCCGCGATCGGCACAAAAAATGGCAGATTATCCATGTTGATTCCCGGAAACGGCTGGGAATGAATCTTTTCTTTGAGCGCAACGAGTTTGGACGGATAGGTCGTGATATCCACTAACTGCGTGCGTCCGTTTTTTGATACGTACGGCTTGCTCCGCTTATATCGAAACCCCATTTTTTCGAGTTTCAGCATTTCTAGTTCCAAGAAATCGATCGGACAACGCTTTACAGTCATGGAAGATTTGGTGACGATGGCCGCGGTCAAAAGCGACATGGCTTCAATCGGATCTTCACTCAAATCGTACGACACATCAAGGTTGATATTGCGCACGCCGCGCACACGCAGTGTTGATGTACCGATGCCGTCAATTTTCACGCCGAGCTTTTCGAGAAAGAAACAGACGTCTTGCACCATGTAGTTGGCGCTCGCGAGTTTGATGACTGACTCCTCCAGAATGCCCGCCGCCGCCATCAGCGCATTTTCTGTCACCGTGTCGCCTGTTTCGTACAGCACGACCGTCGCCGCATGTCGTTTGGAAACCGTGACGCGATATGTATCGTCTTTCGTCGTGATCGAAACGCCAAACTCTTCGAGCGCAAACAGATGTGGACGCACCGTTCGCGTGCCAAGCTTACAGCCGCCGGCATACGGCAGCGAGAACGCTTTAAGGTGATGCATGAGCGACCCCATGAGCATGACGATACTGCGTGTTTTTGCGGCCGACGCCTTATCTAGTTGAGAAAGCGCGAACGTCTTTGGAGGCTTGATGATAACGTTTCCGTCATTCCACATCACTTGAACGCCAATGCTTTGAAGTACTTCGATAATACGGTGGACTTCCTCGATTTTTGGAACGTTGCGAATCGTCGTCGTGCCTTTGTTCAAAAGCGATGCGCACAGCACGCCCACCGCCGAGTTTTTTGCCGTGCGCACATCAATCGAGCCTTTGAGTTTACGCCCGCCGTGAATACGAAAATTCACCGCGCCCGTTCCAAGTGCAACAATCTCTTTGTGAAGCGCTTCCGAAATTTTGGAAAGCATGTCGAGGCTAAAATTTTGCTCACCGCGTTCCATGCGCGCCACCGCGCTTTGACTCGTTTTGAGCGCCTTGGCAAGTTCTGTCTGCGTCATCCCACGCTGTTTGCGCAGTTGGGAGATAAAGCGTCCAATATTTTTTTGCTCGTGGGACACAGCTGGAATGTATAAAGTATGGTGTATTACGTATGAGGTATCAAATATCCGATATGAGAGTACGGGCTTGATAGGGTATTCGAGTATCATCAGGTTTGCCACTGAAAGTACCCTTTCGGTTGTCATTGCGAGCCCTCTGGTTTGTCATTGCAAGTGAGTTATACGACCGAAGCAACCTTACGCCAGTATTTAGATTGCTTCGCTACGCTCGCAATGACAGTCTGGAGAATTTTTGATTCCTCACACAGTATATCAAGTGTGATATATGCGCAAGCTCTTGCGTGCCCGTGTAGAGATGTGTTGTAATGTTATTGAGATGACCATGTTACGAAACACAAGTAACGGTTCTGTTGTTTCCTTGAGTTCCGTTATTGATCTGTGTGAGAATTCTGCACACCTTGCAGCAGAGCGTCGCCTGCGTGTAATCCCCATTGATAAGAGCACCGTCGCCGGTCGGGCTCAAAGTGCACGAGCAGATTACGCCGAGAGTAACCCCGTCCATACAAAGAGCGGACGGCTCGCATGACGGTACTGGACGATCTGACAAGTCGTCTGTCCGCACAATTGGCTGGCCTGGAAGGCCAGTGGATTGCGGTTTCAGACGACCAAGTCGTCG
>MGDX01000036.1:955-20846 GCA_001791035.1 Candidatus Uhrbacteria bacterium RIFCSPHIGHO2_02_FULL_53_13 | reverse complement strand
AGCACCGTGCGCGTGTTGCGGAAAAATATTTTCTGAAGTTCCTTCTTCAGATCCTCAATCCCGCTCCCTGCGCGACCGATGACAAATCCCGGCTTGGCCGTATGAATCGTAATGGTCACGCTCTTGCGCGATCGGTCAATCGTAACCTTGTGAAGACTCGCCTCACGGAATTTCTTTTTCAAATACGCCCGAATACGAACATCATCTTTCAAAAATGATTTGAAGTTCTTTATCGAAAACCACTTCGAGTCCCATGTCTCGATCGTACTTAGCCGAAACGCCTTTGGATGCACTTTGCTTCCCATAGATTATGCTTGCTTGTTGGTTGGAGAGCTCTTTTTTGCTCGCGGAGCGCGCGGCTTGGTTGCCGTCGTTCGCGGTTTTGTTGCAGGCTTTTTTGCCGCTCCTGCACGCTTGGCCGTCGGGGTTTTTGCCGACGAAGCACGCTGTTTCACAGCCGACTTTTTTGTGGTTGGCGCATCAGCCAACGCTTTCTTTGCCGTCGTTTTTGCCACAGCGCCCTCACGCGGTGCTACCGTCACGCTCACATGGCTCGTGCGCTTGCGAATCATCCCCGCTCGACCGAACGCGCGCGGTTGCGACCGCTTGTACGTCGGACCCTGGTCCACCACAATCTGCGCAATATAGAGCGCTTCACGTTGCAAGTGATCGTTGTGCACGGCGTTGGCAACCGCTGATTCGATGAGCTTACGCACAGGACGTGCGGCCGCCTTTGACGAAAACCGAAGCTGGGCCAACGCCTCATCCACCGACAGGCCGCGCACCACATCAACCACGAGTCGTACCTTTCGTGGCGACATGCGCAAGAAGCGAAGTTTGGCGGATGTTTGTACCATAGTTACTCTTTCTTTCCGGAGTGTCGAATAAACTTACGCGTGGCGGAAAACTCTCCGAGTTTGTGGCCGACCATGTTCTCGACAATGACAATCGGCACATGGACTTTCCCGTTGTGAATCCCAAACGTATATCCAACCATTTGAGGCGTTACCACCGCCGAACGATTCCACGTCTTGATCACCTGCTTTGAACCGACCGGAAGAGCGGCCGCCTTTTTGAGAAGGCGCTCGTCAACGTTGGGTCCTTTTTTCAGACTGCGTGACATACGGAGTGACAGTTATCGTTGCTTACGTTTTCGACGCTGGAGAATAAGGCGATCGGAACTTTTTTTGCGGCGTGTTTTGACTCCCAACGCCGGTTTTCCGCTCGGCGTCTTTGGATGCTTCAATCCAATAGGGTTGTTGCCCTCTCCACCGCCATGCGGGTGATCCACGGGGTTCATCGCCTTTCCACGCACCGATGGACGAAATCCGCGATGACGCATGCGTCCCGCTTTCCCCCAGCGGATGAGACGGTGATCAACGTTGGACACCTGTCCGATCGTCGCCATGCAGTCCCGACTCACCAAGCGCACCTCACCAGACGGCAAACGCACCTGCGCATGCTTGCCATCCACGCCCATGAACGTGGCGACGTTTCCCGCTCCGCGCACCAGAGTTCCGCCGGCTCCCGGTTGCAGTTCCACGTTATACACGTGCATGCCCTCCGGAATCAAGTACAGCGGATATCGGTTCCCCGGCTTCATGGGTCCTTTCTTCACGTCCGAGATCACCGGCATCCCAACCACGGCCCCAAGCGGCGCAAGGATGTAACGCTTTTCACCATCGGCGTACGTAACAAGAGCAATGCGCGCGTTGCGATTTGGATCATACTCGATCGCGGTGATCTTTGCCGGAATGCCAAACTTCTCACGTTTGAAGTCAATGATGCGCACTTTGCGTCGCGCTCCGCCTCCGCGATGACGCACGGTAATTTTTCCGTTCGTGCGTCCGGAGTGCTGTTTGCGCGGCTTCAAGAGCTTTCGCACCGTTGCCTTTCCGGTGACATCGTCAAACGTCTGGACGCTGGATTTGCGCCGACCGGCAGAGGTTGGTTTATATCGTTGGATAGGCATACGATCTATTTTGCATCAAACACATCAATCGTTTCTCCGCTCTTGAGATACACGAATGCTTTCTTGTAGTCGCGTCGCACACCGCTCCGTCGGCCAAATCGCACGTGCTTTCCATCCATGGCAAGCATGTTCACGCGCCGCGGCATGACGCCATACAGCTCTTTGATCGCATGTTTGACTTCGACTTTCCCACAGGAGGAATAGACCTCAAACACGTACACGCCTTCGGACGCCAATACCGCGGATTTTTCCGTAATGAGCGGACGGCGCAAAACGCGATACGCCTGACGGCCGGCTTTCTTGGCTGTTTTTACTGGTGATGGTTTCGCCACAGCTTTTCTCAACGTCGTCTTCCCTTCGCGCTTTTGTGTCGCGGTCTTTTTTGCGGGAGTGTTCGCCGTCGCGTCCGCTTCCTTCACTGTATCCAAAGCCTTCGAAGTCATCGTCTGCTCTTCGTGCTTTTCCACAAGATCTTTTTTCTTTCCAAACAACCCCATACTAGTTGAAATGCGTTACGAGAGTCTCCAAATCTCCTTTCGATACGACCACGCGATGTGCCTTGAGCACATCAACAACGTTCAAGCTGTTTGGCGCGATTGTCTCTGTCTTTTGAACATTACGCGCACCAAGACGCACGGAGGTGTTCGATGGATCAACCACAAGAAGCGTGCGTCCATCGGCATGAGGAAGAGCTAAAAGCGCTTTCATCATCACCGATGTTTTGGGCGTATCAAATTTTAAATCGTCCACAACGACAAATCGGTCGTTCGCCACTTTGTCCGAAAGCACCATATACAGGGCCTTGCGACGAGCTTTGCGGTTCATCTTCACGCCGTATTCACGATCGCTGTTTGGACCAAACGTAATGCCTCCGCCGGACCAAATCGGTGATCGTCGCGAACCGTGCCGCGCACGTCCCGTCCCTTTTTGCTTCCACGGCTTGCGCCCACCTCCACGAACTTCTCCGCGATCTTTGGTATGCGCAATCACCGCACGCGCATTCGCCATTTGTGCCACAACCGCTTCGTGCACCAAGGCTTCGTTCGGCTCCACGCAAAACATACGCTCCGGAAGGGTCACGGTTCCGACGGATTCCCCATGAAGGTTGTACACCTTGATTTCCATAAGTTATGCGACCGCTTGAATCAAAACCGTGCTATTGCGGCTTCCGGGAATCGCGCCTTTCAAGGCAAGGATGTGTTCTTCAACGCGCACCTGTGCCACTTCCAGATTTTTCACCGTCACGCGCTGATTGCCCATTTGTCCGGCCATGCGCACTCCCTTGAACACATGCTGTGGACCGCCGGCACCGACAGATCCCGACATGCGAACCTGGTCTTTCGTTCCGTGCGTTTTTGGGTGCCCATGAAATCCGTGACGTCGAACAACGCCCTGAAATCCGCGACCCTTGGACGTGCCAATGACATGGACTTTTTCACCGACGGTAAAAGCCGAAACATCTACCGTCGCTCCCACGCTCATGTCGGTGTCGTCCGCGCGAAATTCTCTTACTTCATCAAACGTTCCAAGGTTCTTCCAGGCAACCGCTTGCGCTTTTGCGACGCGCTTTTTGCTTCCGGTTGCGAGCTGTACCGCGCAATACCCGTCGCGATCGAGCGTTTTCACCTGCGTTACAACGTTCGGCATAGCTTGAACCAAGGTCACGGGAACTACCGTGCCGTCTTCCCTAAACAACTGGGTCATGCCAATTTTTTTGCCAATGATTGCTTTCATGTATTTCCGGTTCAAAAAACCAGAAGTCTTTCATGGAACTCTCCATAAAAGGCTTCTAGCCTTCTTCATGTGCCCGAAGAATGTGGCTCTGCGTTATTCAATTGAAATCCCCTTTCGATTGAACGATTCGTTGTGCCCCAGAAGGTTTTCCTGTAGAGAGTCGCCCAACAGGCGACTGCCACAAAATCTTTCTTCTATGCACGCGTCGTTCTAATGTGAACCGCGAACCTGTCCTTGGCTCTCCTGCGAGCCAAGATCTCTTTCTACATCTTGATTTCTATGTCAACTCCCGAAGGCAAGTTGAGACTCATGAGTGCATCCATGGTTCGCTCGGACGGATCCAGAATGTCGAACAAACGCTTGTGTGTCCGCATCTCGAACTGATCTCGCGCCGTTTTGTGAACAAAGGTCGATCGGTTCACCGTGTATTTTTTTTTCTCCGTCGGAAGCGGCACGGGACCCAGCACCTTGGCCCCGCTACGCTCCACCGTTTTCACGATGATCTCGGTTGCCTGATCAATAATTTTGTGATCATAGGCGCGAATTTTAATACGAATGCGCTGTGTGTCACCTCCTTTGTTTGCCGTTTCAGTTGCCATAAAAGGTACGAAAAGCGGGGGCGCACAAGCGCCCCCATTCCTATGATTATGCAATAATCTTTGTCACCACACCCGCTCCAACCGTGCGACCGCCTTCGCGGATTGCAAAGTGTGTCTGTTCTTCGAGCGCGACCGGCTGGATGAGCTTGACCTTCAAGTTGACCGTGTCACCAGGCATCACCATCTCAGCGCCGCCAAGATCGTTCACTTCACCCGTCACATCGGTTGTACGAATAAAGAATTGCGGCTTATAGCCCTTGAAGAACGGTTTGTGTCGTCCGCCTTCTTCCTTGGTCAACGCGTAAACCTCCGTTTCAAACTCGGTATGCGGGGTCACGGAACCTGGAACAGCCACAACCTGACCGCGCTGAACGTCTTCCTTCTTTACCCCGCGCAAGAGCAATCCGGCATTGTCTCCGGCCTGCCCCTTATCGAGCTGTTTGTTGAACATCTCAATTCCTGTGACAACCGTCTTCTGCGTCTCACGAATTCCGACAATTTCTGCTTCGTTGTTCAAGTTGATGGTACCGCGCTCAATGCGTCCCGTCACCACCGTTCCGCGTCCTTCAATAGAGAAGACGTCCTCCACCGGCATCAAAAACGGCTTGTCCGTATCGCGGACCGGCTCTGGGATGTACTCATCAAGCGTCTTGATCAAATCGAGAACCGGCTTGGCCTTCTCGGCATCCGAAGGATTTTCGAGAGCCTGCAATGCAGAACCGCGAATGATCGGAGTTTTATCCCCGGGATATTCATATTTTTTGAGCAGATCGCGCACTTCTTCTTCCACGAGGTCCACCAACTCCGGATCGTCTACCTGATCAATTTTATTCAAGAAGACCACGACATACGGCACACCAACCTGGCGAGCAAGCAAGATATGCTCGCGCGTTTGAGGCATAGGGCCGTCCGCCGCGCTCACCACCAAAATAGCTCCATCCATTTGAGCCGCGCCCGTAATCATGTTCTTCACATAGTCGGCGTGGCCAGGACAGTCCACGTGCGCATAGTGACGACCTGCAGACTCATACTCAACGTGAGCCGTCGCGATCGTAATACCGCGTGACTTAGACTCCGGGGCCTTATCGAGCGCGTCCACGCTCTTTTCAGATGCCTTCATGCCGCTTGCCGACAATACCTTCAAGATGGCTGCAGTCAGCGTCGTTTTACCATGGTCCACGTGACCGATGGTTCCAACGTTTACGTGCGGCTTACCTCGTTCAAATTGCTCTGCCATAACGTATGATGACGTGCCATCTGAACACTCGATTGTGCATCAGATACAGCACAGAATAAATAAAATTGCGAAATCGCAATAGAGATCCAAACTATGAGCGAGCGGATGATAACACCTCCCCCAAAAAGGCGCAAGTCCAAGCAGTAAAATCTCTCGACCGCTACTCCACCGGTTCCAGATAAAACTGTTCCTCACCCATTCCATCATTTTGTTCCTGTTTTTCGGCTAAAACTGGAGCATCGTTCACGATCACATTATTGACCGAGCCTTTTGTGTCTTTTGGCTTTTGAAATATGGGTTTTTCGAGGGTTTTTTGTACTTGTGGCTGGTTCTTTTCTTCCTTATCAACAGCCTCACTCTCTATCATGTCCTCCCTAACAGATTGCTTGAGCGAAGAAAATCCAATGAGCTCCGCGTAAGCCGTGAGCGACATGACGACAATCGGCTCGTCTCCTTGTGTGTTAGTTACCACCAACTTATCCCCAGTGGTCTGTGCAAAACGCAGGACTTTTTCGAAGTTTGGGTGCATATTTGAAAAAAAGTGAGTGGTGAGTAGTGAATAGTGAGTAGTGGGCTTGCATAGCGCTTGCGAAGCCTCAACGGAACATCATCTTATCACGATGTGCGAGAGGTGCAAGATAAATAGCCGCCCCGCAACAGATGTCGGGGGCGGCATACAATCAAGAGGCTCGAGCGGGCACCATCTCCTGGAGCTCGGCCAGCGTGCGGAAGGTTGGACTCAGAACGAGGAGCTCCTCGAACGTACCGACCGCTTCGATCTGCGGATAGTCATCGTCAAGCTCCGTTGCCGGACGCAGGACGATTACGCGGTCGCAGAATCGAATCGTGCTAAAGCGGTGCGCAATAATAAGCGCCGTCACGCCTTCACGGAGAATCTCTTCGATGCCCGACTGCACGCGACGCTCCGTGAGCGCATCGAGCGAACTGGTCGCCTCATCGATGATGATGAAACGCACGCGTTGAATAATCGCCGCGGCAATCATCAGGCGCTGTTGCTCACCTCCGGAGAGCTTGACGCCCGTCCTGCCGACGCGCGTATCAAGGCCATCGCGGAACCGCTCGCGCAAAGCAAGCTGTACGCGAGAGAGCACCGCCCAGATGTGTTCGTCCGTCACGGCTTCGCGCTCCTCTTCCGAAAGCGCGTAGAGCACGTTGTGGCGGATCGTCCCATCAAGAATGGGCGGCTTTTGCGGAATGTGCGCAATCTGCGTCAGAACCTCCGAGAGGTCGAGTGTGCGCAGATCGTCTCCGTTGAGCCGTACCTCACCCTCGTCCGGATCGAAGTCGCGCAAGAGCAAACGCGCAATCGTCGACTTACCGGAACCGGTCATGCCGACAAGCGCCACGCGCTCGCCGGGCGCAACCGTCAACGACACGTCCTTGAGCACCGGCCGTGCTCCGCGTTCGTGACCATCGTACGTGTGCGTGACACTCTTGAACTCAACCGAAATGGGACCCTCGCCCGAAAGTCCAGGCGCATCCGGAAGACTCACGACACTGGGCGGAACCGTCAGCGCTTCCATCATGGAGCGGATGGACGGCATGTTCCACGACACGACGCGTTCCACCTGCCCGATTTGCCACAGGTTGTCAGCAATCCCGTGCGACCAGATGAACAGCGGCACGAGCACCGCCAGTTCAACGCGGCTCTGCTCGATTTGCCAAACCGAGTAAGCGAGCACGCCTGTGACCACCACCGCGCGCACGATCGCGCGCAAGTTGGATATGGTTATGTACCACATCCAGAAGGCACGATCCTTTTTGATGATGTCGCCAAACCAACGGTCCATGAACGCAACGTCCACGGCCTCTTTGGCGCTGTGTTTGACGCGTGTCACCAAATCCCACACGTCGTTGCGGTACCGGTTGTGCCGGCGAAATTCCCGATCCAGCGGCGTGCAAACGGCCATCACCTTGCGGTTCAAGTACACCATCCACGCAAGGTAGTGCAGAAGGAGCGCCGTCATCACCAACCCCGCAAAAGGACTGATGACGAACAGGAACACGAACGAAATACCAAGGCGCAGAAGCGACGCGAAGCCCTGAAACACGAGCATGTCCGTCAAACCCATAATGCGCCCGCGCGCCTTTTCAAGGTTTGACGCGCTCAAGCGGCTGCCTTCGGAGGTGTGCTGTCCCACCGACTGGGCAAAGAATAGCTCGGACATCCGCTTATCACTCGTTCCCATGTTGTGCCCAATCGCCCATTCGCGATGCCAGGACATCACCATGTTGGACAGCTGCGCCAAGGCAAGCGAGGCGCCAACCCCTCCAACGAACCACCACATCCTGCCGTTACGGCCCGTTGACAGGTCATCAACGATGAGACCCAAGAGCCACATTGGCAACAGTGAAAATGCCGAGGCCAGAATCTGCCACCTGAACATGCGCCCCAATCGGAAGCGGCCATGCTCGTCCATCAATTCCGTCCAAATCCACTTGAGCACACTCACGCTACTCTGCATCTGCAAAAGATACGAGCGAACGTTCTGTGCCGATTCCACCATTTGTTGATCTACGTGTTCGCGATCGTCCATGGTGTTTTTTTCGTCAATCCAAACCAAGGCTCCAGCGATAAAAAACCGTATTCTTGAAACCGTGATTTGGATTGACGATTTGTAATGAGCGTTTCGCGCACCTTCTTAGACGCTGAAATCCCGCGTTTTGCGGGATTTTTGAAGAAACAAGTTTGCAAAACAACTTACTTCTTAGAAAATCCCGCAGACATGCCCAGGTGAATCGTGCTGGCAAACACAACGCCTCCGCCATCAACTTTTGATGGCATGATCCAACGATTGATTGTGTCGTACATCGGGTTCATAGATGGTTTGATCCGAGAATATCTCACAATGAAACCCTTGTCAAGCGCCCCTGCGTACCTTGACAGAACAGCCTTTTTTGTGTAGCGTGCGATGTGTTGGAGATGTCATGAACGGCGTACAAAGCGAAACACGCCCAATAGATGAAGTTGCGTTTGTGCCGTTGGTGCCGGGAACCATTGAAGCCGGAGGCACCGTGTTTGAAATAGGATCCGAGGACGGAGAACGCCTCCACGGCTACCAACGCATCGGTCAGATGCGTTCAATGGTTCGCACGAAAATCGAGTGGTTGCGTGAGCGTTCCGGCGGGAGCGAAAGCACGGCACTGTATTTGGAGTGCCAGTACCGGCTCGGCGTGCACTGCTCGGTACATACAAAGGACTTGGACACGCCGCGTGTGGTTCGGCGGTTCGTGTACGAGAACAACATGGAAATGCAGCTCCGCATTGGAGATCTCCTTGCCATCACAAGCAAGAAGACGCTACGGCAACTCTGGAGCCCGTTGCACTTGAAGAACGCGCACCAGAAAAATCCGCGCGACATCACTCCATTTCGAGAGTGGCGCCGCATGTGGACCGGCGCGCTTGCCGTGGCGCGCATCGAGTGGGCGTTCCGCATGCTCGGCATGCGCGTTCAGCGCGCCTCAATCGTGGACGACCGATCACATTGCACTGATCTTGTGGCCGAAGGCAACGAGATTACGTGCGCAATTCAGGTCAAAGGAACGAGCCGCCATGCGGATCTCTTCCTCACGACCTTCACCGGTCCTCCGAGCGATGAGGAACCATTTGAAGTGCGACGCTTTTATCGCGGTGCCGAGCAGATGGCCGGGCGCTACGGAGGACCGTGGGTGCCGCTGTTTGTAGAGCTCGGTCTAAGGCATAGAAACAAGATGCGCTCACCTCCTCCCGCGTGGGAGGTTGAGGACCCGTGGCTCCCCCGAACCATCGTGGAGGTGCTACGCCAACCTTAACACTACCTCAACGGGTGCCAATGCTGTCGGCGCCTGTTGATCTTTTTCTGGCCGCGAGCGCCTGTGTCTTGTTTTCAAGAAATGTACCCATCCGACTGCAAGGACCAGAGCCGATCGTACAATCCTCCTTTTTTAATCAGCTCGTCATGCGTTCCAATATCAACAATTTTTCCGCGCTCCATAACGGCGATTTGATCCGCCAAATAGACAGTTGAAAGACGATGCGCAATCAAGATGGACGTCCGTCCCTTCATCACCTCTTTGAGCGTTTGCTGAATACGGTGTTCTGTTTCGCTATCAAGCGCGCTTGTTGATTCGTCGAGGACTAGAATCGGAGGATCGGCCAAAAAGATACGCGCAAGAGCAATGCGCTGACGCTCGCCGCCCGAGAGCTTTACGCCGCGCTCGCCCACGATACTGCGGTACCCGTTTGGCAAGCGCCGAATATAGTCGTGCGCCTGCGCCATTTTGCACGCATGCACCACCTCGCGTTCCGTAGCATTCGGTTTCACAAACTTCACATTGTTTAGAATCGTATCGTGAAAAAGATAGGTGTCCTGCGTCACGACGCCAATGTGCCGCCGCAAAGATGTGAGCGTGTAGAGGCAGTGGTCTTTGCCGTCAACGTGCACGCACCCGCGCGTCGGGTCAATCGTGCGGTTGATGAGCTTCACCAGTGTGGACTTCCCCGCGCCGCTTGGACCCACGAGTGCACAACTTGTTCCTGCCGGAATGGTTAAGTCAATGCCGAGCAGTGTCGCGCGCGATTGATCCCCATAGGTAAAGTGCACGCCCTTGAGCTCGACATCTCCCACAATTTTTTTCAGAGGGACGGCATCGTCGCGTTCCTTGAGATCGTTGATTTCATCCGCCAAATCCGTGTACAAGCGCAAATGAGAAACGCCCATGCTCATGCGCGGGAGCGAGTTGCCAATCACGTGCTGAATTGGAGACAGGAGATAGTTCAACATGCCCAAGAACGTGATGAGCGTTCCGAGCGTCGTGCTTCCGTTGGCAACCAAATAGACGCCGACAATAAACACCGCCGCTCGACCCAAGAGCGTCAGTGTACTACCGGTTCCGTGAAACAGCGCCCAAAAGACATTCATTCGCAGTTGCCGAACAACCACTTGACGCATGAGCGACGCGAATGTGCGGGCGCGGCGATCTTCTTGCGCATAGTCTTGCACGACGCTGATGTTGCCAATGCTCTCGCCAACATGACGCGAGAGCGCCGCCCAGCGATGATCGAGCTGTTCTTGTTTTGGACGCGCTTTCTTCCAACCGTAGTATCCAAGCCATATCGCTATCGGCAACATAATCAGTGACGCAATAGTGAGACGCCAATCTAAGATCAGGCCCGCGATGACCACCGCGGTGAAAGTCAAAACGGTCGGAATGACTTGTTCGACAATATCTCCGGGAACCCAAAACAGCGCTTCCCACGCTTGATCGAACACTTTGACCGTGCGTCCGGTTGAAAGGCGCGAAAAGCGCTGACGGCTCCAGCTCAACATATCCCGCACCGCCGAGCACGCAAAATTTAGCCCGAGGATGTTGTTCGCTTTCCAAAAAATGTAGCGCCCCACAATGTTGAGTGTCACATTAATCACAAACACACCAATCCAAAGTGCAAGAAGCACGGCGACGCCGTTCACGATCGTTTCGGGATGCTGATCGCGCAGAGCATCAACAATGACGTCCACCATTTTTCCATAGAGAATCGGATCAAGGACGGCCAGCGCTGATCCCAATACCAAAATCAAAACAACAACGGCATAGCGCAGTCGAGTGCCCTGCCAGTTTTCCGTCACCAGTTTTTTGACACGCCTCCAATCAGACATGAGATCAGTATATCAAAACAAACACGAGCCCAAGACCCGTACTTGTTGAATCCGCGATGTCATCTGTGTGAGCCAAAATCCATTGCTATCGTTTTCCACATGGACTGAATTTCTTCGGCCGAAAAGATATCGCGCATGATGTCCTGAAACAATCTCCAAACACTATGCCGTGGCTGATACATGATAGGACCACCGACAGGCCGGCCGTGTTTAAACCAGCGAGCACGCCGCTCTACAATCGATGTGTCAGGATGTACGACAACCACAACATCATCCAATCGATCCTGAAGTTCCACTCGACTCATTGCGGCATACGCTCTTTTGCGCACAGCACTCTTCTCGGATACGGTGTATTGCACCCCAATATTGTGAGCTGTATTCACACGATCCGCATCAAGAACATGGACAACAAAATCGATCCTGTTTCTAATGTCGTCAAACAAATCTACCGGAGAAACTTGAAACGGCAAACTATAATCTATGCTGATGCGTTTGAGAAAGGTGATCGCCTCACGTTCTGCCGTTATGCCAAATTGTTCACTATTCATCCTTCTTTTTCGCGATGTGAGCGTATTGTAATAAGCCTTTCGTTTTTTTTCACTCGCTAAGCCACTCGACGATTCACTGATAGAAATCTGCTCGTCAAGCAAAGAACGCAACTGATTTTTGGCCCTCTCCACAAGATAGCGTTTTGCAAGACGTCGAGGGAATGTTTCTTTATCTATCGCGTACGTCACGCCAATTCAAGATCAGCCAATATCATGCCAATCGTTGCGAAGGAGCTCTCACCGATATCATTATGAGAGACCACGGCGTTTTGTTCAGCATCATACGTTGCCGGTCGATCATCTTCTCCAGCCGCTAAATGGCATTCGGGACGATCAAGACAGGCGAGTTGTTCTTTGAGCTCAACAAAAATGTCACGCTTTTTTTGTTGAATCTCAAAAATTTCACTCTGTGTCTCTGGATGGGTGAGGAGTGTTTTTGCGGCATCCTGCAGAACCGTGTCTAGGCGACGTGACCACTCGTACAGTTCCGGATCGCTGACATCGAATGAAAGATCTCGTTCTTCATTGGCAAGATCGCGCATGGCATGGATGCCCTTTTCCATCTCTGGCCTCATAACGTGCAGGCTACTTCCCGCGTTCTTCTTTAATTCTTTCGGCGATGTTGTTTGGCACTTGGCTGTACTTTTCAAATTCCATAGAGTAGTTGCCTCGCCCTTGCGAGATGGAGCGCAGTTGCGTGGCATAGCCGAACATTTCAGCGAGCGGCACAGATGCGCGAATAAGTTTTACCTCTCCGCGGTCCGTCATTTCGTTGATTTGTCCGCGCTTGGCGCTCAAATCTCCAATCACGTCGCCCATGAAATCTTCTGGCACCGTCACTTCCACCTTCATAATCGGCTCGAGCAAAATGAGTCCCGCCGCGCGCGCCGCCGCTTTGAGCGCCATGGAACCGGCGACTTTGAAAGCCATTTCAGACGAGTCGACTTCGTGGTACGAACCGTCAATCAAGTGCACCTTGATGTCAATGAGCGGATAGCCGGCAAACACGCCCGACGCCGCCGCCTCCTTCATGCCTTTATCCGTTGGGCTGATGTACTCGCGCGGAATGGAACCGCCCTTAATCTCATCCAAAAATTCGTATCCTTTACCAGGCTCATTCGGTTCAATCGTAATCACCGCGTGTCCAAACTGACCGCGACCGCCCGACTGCCGAACAAACTTCCCTTCTCCTTCGGCGGACTTAGTGATCGTTTCGCGATACGACACCTGCGGCTGTCCCACGTTCACCTCAACACCAAACTCGCGCTTCATGCGATCCACAATCACTTCAAGATGAAGTTCGCCCATGCCGGCAATCAAGGTTTGATTCGTTTCCTCGTCCGACCACACACGGAATGTAGGATCCTCTTCCGCGAGCTTTGAGAGCGCCATGCCCATCTTCTCTTGATCAACTTTCGTCTTCGGCTCAACGGCAATCGAGATGACCGGTTCGGGGAACGTAATAGACTCGAGTAAAACCGGACGTGCGGGATCACACAGCGTGTGGCCCGTAGTGACGTTCTTGAGCCCAACGGCTGCGGCGATTTCCCCAGCAAACACTTCCGAGATTTCCTCACGCTCGTTGGCATGCAAACGCACGATGCGCCCGATGCGTTCCTTATCTCCGGTCGAGGCGTTGAGCACATACGATCCGGCCGCCAATCTTCCAGAGTACACGCGAATGAAACACAGCTTCCCGACAAACGGATCGGTCGCAATTTTGAACGCCAGCGCCGCCATCGGCTCCGCGTCATCAGCCTTCACTACGATCTCTTTCTCCAAATCGTCCGGATCGGTTCCGGTAAGCGGAGGCACATCGAGCGGACTTGGCAGTAATGCCACCACATAGTCGAGCATCATTTGCACGCCTTTGTTTTTGAGCGCCGATCCAAGCAAAACCGGCACGATGTCAAGATGGATAGTCGCCTTTCGCAGAACGCGCACCAAATCTTCGTACGTTGGCTCCTTTCCGCCAAGGTACGCGTCCATGAGGTCGTCATCATTTTCCACGATGGCCTCAATCAGCTTCGCTCGCCATTCCTTTGCCTCATCCACATAGGCCGATGGGACCTCCGTCTCTTCAATAATCTTACCGAGTTCGTCCTTATAGATGAACGCCTTCATTTTCAGAAGATCAATAATGCCGACAAAGTCACTCTCCAAACCGATCGGCAATTGAATCGGGTGCGCTTTTTTGGTGAGACGTGTGCGAATGGACTTCAAGTCCTTCATAAAATCCGCCCCCGTGCGATCGAGCTTGTTGACAAAGCACATGCGCGGCACATGATATTTGTCCGCTTGGCGCCACACGGTCTCCGATTGCGGCTCCACTCCGGCCACGCCGTCAAACACGACGACGCCGCCGTCTAAAACGCGCAGTGAACGCTCCACCTCGACGGTAAAGTCCACGTGTCCCGGAGTATCAATGATGTTGATGCGATGATCCTTCCAAAAACAGGTTGTCGCCGCCGCCGTAATTGTGATGCCGCGCTCCTGCTCTTGTTCCATCCAATCCATCGTCGCCGCCCCTTCGTGCACTTCTCCAAGCTTATGTTTGCGTCCCGTATAAAACAGGATGCGTTCGGACACGGTTGTTTTTCCGGCGTCAATGTGCGCAATGATTCCAATGTTGCGTACCCGTTCCAGCGGGTATTCTCTTGCCATAGAATGAGCGATTAAAATCGAGCAAAATGCGCGAACGCTCGGTTGGCTTCCGCCATGCGTTGCACGTCGTCTTTCTTTTTCACCGCCGCACCGTTGCCTTCGGCGGCATCCATCACTTCCTGCGCCAAGCGCTCGGCCATCGGCGCGCCCTTTCGCGCGCGTGCGCCATCGAGCATCCAGCGAAACGCGAGCGTCGTGCGACGATCACCGCGCACCGGCATAGGAACTTGGTAGTTGGCGCCGCCCACACGACGGCTCTTCACTTCCAAGTTTGGCATGACGTTTTGCATAGCCGTATCAAACACATCGATCGGATCTTGCTTGGTTTTTTCCGAAATAATCTCAAACGCACGATACACCACCGATTGGGCGATCGTTTTCTTGCCGTCGTGCATCACGTAATTGATGAGTTTTGCAACCAAGATGTTTCGGAATTTTGGATCCGGCGTCAACGAACGCCGTGGGGCTTGCTTTCCGCGCATAGGTCTTATTTCTTCGGTTTACGCGTTCCGTATTTAGAACGGCTGCGTGTGCGGCCTTCAATGCCCGTAGTGTCGTACACTCCGCGGACAATGTGGTAACGCATACCCGGCAAGTCTTTGACACGACCGCCGCGAATAAGCACTACCGAATGCTCCTGAAGATTGTGTCCTTCGCCCGGAATATAGGCGAGCACCTCCATACCGTTGGAGAGACGCACGCGAGCGACTTTTCGCAGAGCCGAGTTTGGCTTCTTTGGAGTCGTCGTGTACACACGAACACACACGCCGCGCTTGAGCGGGTTTTTGGTGCGCGAGTGTTTGCGATGCAAGGTGTCCAGCGTCCAAGAGAGCGCCGGCGTTTTGCTCTTGTTAGGCTTCGCTTTGCGCGGTTTGCGCAAGAGCTGATTCATGGTTGGCATGAATTTATGACATCATCTTCGCTTTGATGCTTCCCGCTGCTACGGAGCGGTACTCCAAAGAGAAGAAAGAATAAGGTAGCGCCAATGAGGTTATAGTCATCACACTATGAAACAGGAATTAGCATTTTTGAAACAGAGCGAAGTCCGACGCTCTGCAGGGAGAAAAAACCGCAGATGTAGCCGTAGCTACATTGAGGATTTTTTCTTCCGAAGAGCTAGGAATTCGCCTGTTTCAAGAATGATGGAGTCCTGTTTCATAGTGTGATGACTATAGGTGTAACACCTCTTGGATGGCAGGAGTATATGAGTCCTTGCAAAAAATGTCAACAGTCCTTAGACAGTCCTTAGTATGTTGTTAGTGGCATCATGAACGTTCACCACATCGGACTTTACACCCTTGCAATTTTGTTTGCATCTTGCGCCATCTCGTTCGGCCTCGGTGCCAGTTTCGACATTTGGCGTGCTCATAAGTATCAGCTCGTAGATCGTGATGGGTTCACAGTGAAGCATACCATTCTCGAGAAAGCACTCATCGTGCTGTTCTCGATCATGTTCTCATTTCTGTGCGTTGGTAATGCTACACTCATTGCACAGTACACATTCATCCGAGAGGAGTTTCTGTCTTTCGGCTTTGCAAGCATTTTTGTTTTGACGAGCATTCTCTAGTCCTCTTGGGAGCATTCTGCTCCTCACAGTATCGACGAGACCTCATGGAAGGTTCGGCATGATTACCGCCTCTTCTCTTCTAACCGCCCGATTCAGGGCGGTTGCGTTTTACGAAAGTGTTGGTTTACAAAAACGTGGCGCCGCCAAGGAAGACGTTCAACGCGAGCCATTGCACAAACGAAAACAGTGTTGAAAAAACTCCGAGATTCAAAACAGCGTCGATCACGAGCACGGCGATCAGTATCCACATCCCCTGCGTTTCCAGGCGATAGCGCAGCTCTGCGTGTTGCGGCTTGTCGAGCGCGGTAAGAAGCAGTTTAGAACCGTCAAGCGGCGGAATGGGAATCAAGTTGAAGAACATGAGCGCGAGATTGATAATGACACTAAAACCAAGAAAAATCATGAGCGCGTTATTCGGTTCCAGCGCTCTCGTTGTGGCGATGACAGAGAACACGAGCGAGAACACCACTGCGAGCAGTAAATTGGAAAACGGCCCAGCGAATGCGACCATCACCGGTCCCCATTTGGGCAAGCGCAAATTATGCGGATTGAACGGCACGGGCTTTCCCCATCCAAAGCCGACCACAACGAGCAAAAGCAAACCGTACCAATCGATGTGCGAGAGCGGATTGAGCGTCAGCCGGCCCATGCGCTGTGCCGTCATGTCGCCGAGCTTGTACGCCACAAACGCGTGCGCACTTTCGTGGAATGAAAGCGCAACGATGATGGCAAGAAGCACAACGATGAACAGCAACGGATTTGAGAAAAGGAGTGAGAGCATGATAGGAAGAATTGTATCACGTATCAGGTATCAAGTATCTCGCAGCGTGTGGTTCAATGAAGATGTTATAAATACCGTCTAAGCGATAGAACATAGGTTTATTTCTCGAGCCCGCCAAGCTGAATACTTGATACTTCTATTGACAAACCCTCGGCCGCACTGCTAAACTTCCGCAACAGTATACAAGCAACAAAGCTTATGGGAAAACTATGCTCACAATGTGACCGCGGAGGGTTGGTCGGAAACAGCCGGAGTAAAAGCAACATTGCCACAAAACGCAAACAGCAAGTGAATTTGCAGACAAAGCGCCTTGGCGGTAAACGACAGCTCGTTTGCACTCGGTGCATTCGAACCGCCGCGAAGACATAGTCTGAAATGGCACACAAAAAACGACCACGAAATCGTGGCCGTTTTTTGGTGCTTCGCCCAAGAGGGTCGTAATGACGATGACCATCTGGGCACCTATCTGTTCGGCGTTTATTCCAGATGACTCCGGAACAATGTCGTTTCAGTAGGTTCTGGCCGCTGGAACCCGGCTTAGGCCTATTAGTCCCAAGCACGTCTGGCTCCTTTCACGTCATGAGCTTGTCCCATTACGATAGTCTCCTCGACGAAGCACCCTTATTGTATCCCAACGTCAAGACAAGCTCAACCCATGTCATCCACAAAAGTCTCCACAGCTTTTCCACAGGACACTCTCCCGAAATTACGCCGTCTCCCGTGCATGCACCGCAAGCATTGGATAGGTTTTCTTCCCTTCGACCACCTGCTCAAGAAAATGCTTGAGCATGGTTGGCGCCTCCGGTGATGGACGAATCGCCGCCGTGCGCCGCGACAACTCCTCGTCGTCAATGTGGTAAACGTCTGCGTAATGGCGCATGCGATGTAAAACGCCTTCTTCATCAAGCTCGGCATGAAGCTGAACGGCATAGATCGGCTCACCGGGAAACGTCCACGCTTGCAACGACGACAGCTCGGTTGATGCCATATTGACAGCGCCACTCGGCAAGATCGAGACGTGATCTTTGTGTCCGAATTGTGCATCGTAAGAAACCGGCAATTGACCGAACACGGGACATGCTCGAGCACACTCATTTTGCGTCACGCGATACGTCCCAAACTGCATGCGTGCTTCGTCGTAAACAACCTCTCCACCAAACGCAACCGTCAACACATGTGCGCCATAACACGCACCGAGCGTAGGCAATGAACGCACACGTGCCTCGCGAACAAACGCGATCAAAGCATCCAAGGTTGGCAGATCACGATCGGAAACGCGAAATTCACCCGCACCGCCGATGATCAAACCATCCACGTCATCCAAAACGCACGGTTCTAGAGCGTCGCAAAATACATCAAGCGTGCGCAGTTGCGCATCTTCCAAGCCCATATGACGAATAAAGCAATTACGTTCGTGATGCTTCATTTCATCCGTACGCATTTGCACCAACAGGAGGCGCGCCATACCGCCATCAAATTCCATCGCCAAAAATGTAGCGATCGGTAATTTTTTCGTAGGTAAAGAGATCGCTCTTGTCAAAAAAACGTTGAATTTCCTCCTCGGCCGTCGTTTCCGAATCCGACGCGTGCACCAAATTTGAAGGCACATTCATTGAAAGGTCGGCGCGAATGGTGCCGGCATCGGCCTGTCGCGGATTGGTAGCGCCCACAATCTTGCGGACCTCCGCCACCGCGTCGATGCCTTCAAGAACCATCGCCACATTCGGCGTTTGCATCATGAACTGCTTGAGCGCGGCAAAAAACGGCTTTCCTTTGTGATGCGCATAGTGCTCGTCGAGCATTTCGTCCGTGAACGGAATGAGCTTGAGCGCAACGATTTTGAGTCCCTTTCGCTCAAAACGACCAATCACTTCGCCGAGCAAATCGCGCTGAAGAGCGTCCGGTTTAAGGAGAACGACCGTGCGTTGTGTATTCATAGGAGTTTTTTTGGAAATTCGCTTCACGTATTGCAAAAGAATATATCAATAAGTCGTTTTGATGTCCACCCGATCACCAAACACACGCACACGGATGGTGCCGCTTTGATCGGTTCTAAGCACGCGCGCGCCAAAATCACGCAGTCGATTGAGCACTTCGTCGTGTGGGTGACCATAACGGTTGTCGTCGCCAACTGGAATCAGCGCAATGCCCGGCTGTACAGCGCGCAAAAATGCCGCCGATGTTGAGCCGCGCGACCCTTGGTGTCCGACTTTGAGCACGTCAACGGAACGCAAACGATCCTGCGAGAGCAATCGTTGCTCCACCAACACGCCCGCGTCCCCCATCAACAGCGCGCGTTGATTGTCGCCAATTTGCAACACAATCGACGATTCGTTGACGTTATCGCTTGCCACCATGTCGCTTGGCGAAATCGGATAGAGCAGTGCCGCGCCCTCCGGCCACGCGGCATCCCACGGCGCCACGATCGGAATTTTGCGAGCCGACGAGTCCTGCAAAAAACCCTCATACCAGTCCGTGAAGTACGGCACTTGCGTCGCCACGATTGTTCCAACTTGGAAGCGCTCGGTGACGGCGTAAAGACCGCGCACATGATCGGCATGCGGATGCGTGAGCACCAAAAAATCAATGGAGCGATCCCACGGAAGCATCACTTCGCCCAGGCGAGAAAGCACATCGGTGCTCGGTCCGCCGTCAACGAGCATCTGCGTTCCATCATGCCACTCCACAAACAGACTGTCTCCTTGCCCAACATCAAACAGCGTAACCGAATAGAGCGGGCGCTCCAGCACACCGAGCCAAAACAACAATGCGGTGATGAGCGTTATCATGAGACGGTCAGCCACGGCAACGCAGCAAACAACCGAATAAGCGTCAGCATAAGATCGAGAACGAGATACGCGGGAAACACGCTCGCGACGCCGAGCCAATCCAATGGCAAATAATCCGCCAATAGACTTCCGCCGATTCCCAACAAACCGAAGCCGACCGCAAAGGGAATCAGCGGCAGAACAAAGAGGTTGGAGATGAGCGCGACGAGTGAAAGTTGGCCAAACTGAAGCCACAAGATGGGACTCGTCATGGCGGTAGCGGCTGTGGTTTCCGAAAGAATGGAGCGCAGGAGTTTTGGATAGCCGCGAAGGCGCTGTCGAATGTGCGGCGCGAGCCAAATGA
>MGDX01000036.1:244-896 GCA_001791035.1 Candidatus Uhrbacteria bacterium RIFCSPHIGHO2_02_FULL_53_13 | reverse complement strand
CGAGCACGAGGCCGCCCATCATCGCCGCGCGTACAACAGCCGCGTCCGCGCCCGCCAGCATGGCAAACGCCGCAATGCACAACAAGACAATCGCAAGCGATCTTTGCCGCCGCAAAAACAAAGAAAGCACATACAAGAGAGCGGACGACACCAGCAGGACGTTGTATCCCGAAACCGCGACAATATGCATGGTTCCCGATCGGCGAAAAGCTTCCTGTATATCATCGGGGAGCGTACTGCGCGCTCCGTACAAGAGCCCAATCAATAGCGATGCGTGCGGTTCGTGCAGGTATTGCTGAAGCGACCCTTCGACGTGATCTCTCGTTGAAAACAGCCGTGCGCGCCATGAGTTTTTGCGTTCGATGACTTTCGGCGTCGCATAACTGCGGCACAGCGCCGCGACGCGTTCCTTTCTCAAATACCGATCATACCGAAACGCTTCGACCGCAAGCCCCTCAATGCCCTGAAGCTCGCACGTGACGGCAATGCGATCGCCAATGTGAAGCGCGGGGTATCCACCCACTTGCGCTTGAATCGTTTGACGTTCGCCGGGGACTTTGACGCGAATCGTTTGCCGAATGCCGCGCTGATCCACAATGTCGGCAACGGTACCTTTGAGTTCAATTTCCCCCGGAACAACCTGCACGAAACG
>MGDX01000036.1:0-147 GCA_001791035.1 Candidatus Uhrbacteria bacterium RIFCSPHIGHO2_02_FULL_53_13 | reverse complement strand
ACCGGCATGAGACAAAAAATCAACAACAAAAAGCTCCCCGAGGGGAGTTTTTGCGGTCGTCACTTCTAATAAAGACCGCTATCAATGTACCACAAGGTTATAAAAATGCAAGTGTGGATATGTCAGATTTGCCATAGAAGGCTATAG
>MGDX01000035.1:4152-8119 GCA_001791035.1 Candidatus Uhrbacteria bacterium RIFCSPHIGHO2_02_FULL_53_13 | reverse complement strand
GAAGTGTCAGAACCAACGCCGGTATAGTTGTACCGACGGAACACGGCATTACCTCTCGAATTGAGACCTTCACCGCATTTGAAGTGGTACTCTCTCAATTGGCGCGTGCCTACGAACAGCAATCCAACTCTTGCGGTCGTAGGATCGCCGCGGTTGTAGAGACCCTGAAATTCGGCCTGCAGATGCACGCCGTATCGTACCGGAAAATCTCCCTGAACAAGATATAGTCATCGCACTATGAAACAGGAATTAGCATTTTTGAAACAGAGCGAAGTCCGACGCTCTGCAGGGAGAAAAAACCGCAGATGTAGCTGTAGCTACATTGAGGATTTTTTCTTCCGAAGAGCTAGGAATTCGCCTGTTTCAGGAATGATGGAGTCCTGTTTCATGGCGTGGTGACTATAGATGTGCACGGGCCGTTCTTTGACGATACGGCGCAAGCACTTGCCGATTTGCAGGCCGCGTTTAGCCGGATGAGAACGGCCGATGCCCTCGCGCGTTTGGCGGTGAGCCAATTCAAACTCTCCCCGTCCGATGCGGTTGAACAGATGATGATGAAAGACGTGGTGGACATGTTGTCCTCCGTGTTTTACTCAACAGGGGAAATGCCCGCCGTAGCTAGCGATTCCGTTGACCTCCAGGTTAACTTACTTCTTCTCCAAGTCCCGCCACTCGTGCGGGGCTTGAGTGTTTTTGGCGGCTGTCGGCGGCTTGACAAAGCCGCCGAAATGTGATACAAATGAAGCAGAGAAAGGAGGTGGCAACACAACGACTCCAAAAACGGCGAGCAATTACGCTCGTCGAAATGGAGGCCGTATGGCCACCTTGTTGGGCGACCTCGACCGCCCCGAAGTCGAGGATTTTTGGGGGGACAACGACGACTGGCTCGACGACGACTCGGGCGGCTGGTGCGACTGCTACCTATGTACAGGGGGCAATCGGCACGAGCCGAACGAGTGGGACGAGCCCGGCCTCCTCCGCCGAATGGCGGCGGAAGAGCGGGGCTCCGTCGAGTCGCTGGCGCGCTACGATGCGCGCTGTCGCTACCTGGACCGTCGCGAAGACGGCAAGGAGCGCCGGCAGCGCCGACAGGCGCGCCAGGTCAAGTCCCTCGAACTGTAACTTCTTGCCTCCCCGGCCTCGCGCCGGGGAGCTTCGTTTTTTGCCGCCCATTTGCCATAGTTTGCTATACTGTCATCAATGGCCGTACTTATTTTCATCATCATCTTGTCATTGCTCGTGTTCGTGCACGAGTTTGGTCATTTTTCGGTTGCCAAATGGGCGGGCATGAAGGTGGAAGAATTTGGATTTGGGTTTCCGCCGCGCTTGTTTGGCATCACGAGAGGCGAAACAACGTACTCGGTGAATCTGATTCCGCTTGGCGGCTTTGTTAAAATCTTCGGAGAGTCGGGCGAACACCGCAACGAGCCGCGCAGTTTTGCTTCACGCTCAAAACGAAAGCGTTTTCTTGTACTCGCGGCCGGTGTGGCGATGAACATGCTCTTGGCATGGGTGTTGTTTGTGGGAGGATTTTTGGTCGGGCTTCCAACAAGCATTGACGGGGAGCTTCCGGGAAACGCGACGATCGTGAATAGCTCGGTGCAGATGACGTATGTCTTGCCGGACTCGGCGGCCGATGAAGCGGGCGTTGAGCTGGGCGATCGCGTGCTCGCCATAAACAGAACGTCCGTACTGAACGCAACGCGCGCGCGCGAACTCATCGGCATGGTTGCGGCGGGCGAATCGCTGGAGCTCACCATAGAGCGCGACGGCACAAGTCGCACGCTTACCATGGCTCCGCGCGAAATCGAAGGCGGCCAAATTGCGATTGGCACCCAAATTACCACTGTCGGGATTGTGCGGTACGGGCCGCTCGACGCCATCGTCCAAGGTACGGGCGCGACGCTCGGACTCACGCTTGCAACCATCAACGGGTTTGGCACGCTTATCGGACGCTTGGCAACCGGTCAGGGCGTCTCGGCGGACATCGCGGGCCCCGTGGGCATTGCCGCTATGGCCGGCGATATTGCCGATCTTGGGTGGCCGTATCTCATTCATTTTACAGCTCTCCTATCCATCAATCTGGCGATTCTGAATATCATCCCGTTTCCGGCGCTCGACGGCGGGCGCATTCTCTTCCTTATTATTGAAGCCGCGCGTCGCAAACCGGTGACGGCGGCCGTTGAACGCGGCGTGCACGGATTCGGATTTGTGCTCTTAATTCTTCTTGTCGTCCTGATAACGTATCGGGACATTGTCGGACTTGTGAGCGCGTAGTATGTCGATTGACACTCAACTCAAACAATTTAAAGATGCTTTTAACGCGGAACTGGCAAACGTGTCGAACGCCGAGACTCTTGAGGTTGTGCGCGTGAAGTATTTGGGGCGCAAGAGCGCGTTTCAAGATATTCTGCGCAATCTCAAAGACATGAACGATGAAGAGCGTCGCGAGGCCGGGCAAGCGGCGAATGCCGTAAAGGAGGCCATGCAAGCCGCGATTGAATCAAAAGAGGCAGAGCTTGAACGGTGCCGATACGATCACTTGGCAACAGACGAGCGCGTGGACATTTCGCTTCCGGGGTTTGCGTGGCCGAAGGGGCATCTCCACATGACCACGCGGGCGATTCGTGACATTCAGCGCATTTTTGAGCGTCTTGGATTCACGCGCGTGCGGTATCCGGAAGTTGAATGGGAGCATTACGCTTTCGATGTTCTGCGTATGGGTACGAATCATCCCGCGCGCGACAATTGGGAAACATACTTTATAGATGCGCCTGTGCATGAAAAATTTGGCCGGATGATTTTGACGCCGCACACCACCAACGGCGACGTGCGCGAAATGGAACGCGGCGAGCTTCCGATTCGTACGATGAATATCAACAAAACATATCGCCGGCAATCCGATGTCAGTCATGTGCCGATGTTTCACCAATTCGAGGGGCTGTTGGTGGACCGCGATGTTTCTGTAACGCACCTCAAAGGGTTGTTTGAGCATTTTGCGAAAGAGTTTTTTGGGCCTGATCGCGAGATTCGTTTGCGTCCGCACCATTTTCGTTTTACGGAACCGTCGTTTGAAATTGACGTGTCGTGCGGGCTTTGTGCAGGAGAGGGTTGTCGAATGTGCAAACAGGGATGGCTCGAGCTGGGTGGCGCGGGCATGTTGCATCCGGATGTTCTGCGCGCCGGAGGCGTGGATCCGGACGAGTACACGGCATTGGCATTTGGATGGGGCGTGGAGCGTACGGCGTCCATGCGTTCGGGCATCAACATTGCCGATATTCGCGTGATGTACAAGAATGACATCCGTTTTCTGGAGCAATTCTAGGTATGAATATCCTCACGCCATTTTCTTGGCTAAAAGAATACTTGAATACGGAACTCGATGCCGTTGGCTATGCCAAGGTAGCTTCGCTGATTGGAAACGAAGCCGAGCGCTTGATTCGGCCAGAGGAATCGTTGCGCGGACTTTTGGTAGGCATCGTCAAGGAAGTAAAGCCGCATCCCAACGCCGACAAGTTGCGCGTGGCTTTGACCGACATTGGCGCGGGCGATTTGAAACAGATTGTATGCGGGGGAGTGAACTTGGCAGAGGGGCAAACGGTTGCGGTGGCACCGCCGGGCGCGCGTGTTCTGTGGCACGGTAAAGAAGAAGTAATGCTTGAGGAAGCGGAAGTGCGCGGTGAAAAGAGTTTTGGCATGATTTGCGCCGCCGAGGAAATCGGGTTTGAAAAGCTGGCGAGCGGTCAAAACATTTGGGATTTGTCCGCGTTGATTCCGGAGGCAAAGGCGGGCGATGACTTGGCAGAGGCGCTTGGCCTCAAGGGCGAAACGGTTCTTGATTTTGAAGCGACGACGAACCGTCCCGACGCAATGTCCATTGTCGGTCAGGCGCGTGAAGGGTACGCGGGAAGTCTTGGAACTTTCGATGACCCCTTGTTGAAGGAGCCGGCGATGCCTTCTGGAGACA
>MGDX01000035.1:0-4042 GCA_001791035.1 Candidatus Uhrbacteria bacterium RIFCSPHIGHO2_02_FULL_53_13 | reverse complement strand
TAAGCAATGTCGTGGATGTCACAAATTATGTGCGGTTAGAGCTTGGACAACCGCTCCATGCATTTGACTTTGAGCACATTGAAGGTGGGAATATTGTGGTGCGCCGCGCACGCCGCGGCGAGCCATTTCAGGCGCTCGATGAATCGGAACATGTATTAGCCGATGACATGCTCGTGATTGTGGACGCAAAAAAGCCGATTGCCATTGCCGGCATTATGGGAGGGTTACGCTCGGGCGTCACACAGAGTACGACGCGCATCGTTTTGGAGGTGGCGACTTTTGACGCACACTCGATTCGTCAAACATGGCGTGCTCTCAATTTGCAGTCTGATTCCCAACAGCTCTACGAGAAAGGCCTTTCGCCGGAGCTTCCGGCGTATGGCATGGCGCGCGCGGTCGAGTTGCTCAAAGAAATAGCCAGTGCGCGCGTGGTGTCGGAGATGCAAGACGCGCGTTCAAATACGAACCGTCCATCTGTGTTTCTCTTGCGTCCTTTGCGCACAAACGCCCTGATTGGCGTTGATATTCCTGTTGATATTCAGCGCGCAATGCTCGAGCGCCTTGGGTTTGCGGTTGAAGAGGGAAAGAACGATACATGGCAAGCGCGTGTGCCGTTTTGGCGCCAGCACGATATTGAGGCGGATGTGGATTTGATTGAAGAGGTGGCGCGGCTGTACGGCTATCACAACTTGCCGTCGGTGTTGCCGTTCGGTGAGATTCCGCATCGCGATCGCGATACGCTTTTGGATCGCGAAGAAGAACTGAAAGATGCGCTTGCAAGCACCGGTTGGACGGAAGTGTACGCAAATTCGTTTGTCGATCCGGAGGACGTAAAGCGAGCAGGGATGAATGTTGAAAGTGCGCTTCGTGTAGAAAATCCACTTGTTGAAGATCAGGCGCTCATGCGCACGAGCCTTATTTCGACGATGTTGCGAACCATTGCCGACAATCAGCATTTGCAAAACGCGCTTCGATTGTTTGAACTGTCGCGCGTGTATGAACCTCGCGCGGGCGATCTTCCAGTGGAGCGCTCCATGTTGCTTATAGCTTTGACGGATACGGAAGGCGGCGAAGATTTATTTCGTGCCGCGAAGGGAATACTCGAACGTCTGATGAACACATTTTGTGTTTCTCCACAGTTGGATCGTTCGAATCTTCCGCACTGGGCACATCCCGGGCGCGGGGCACTCATTGTGGCTGATGACGAACATGTGGGAACGATCGCCGAGGTACATCCGCTCTTGATTCGCGCGTTTAATCTTGATGTGGTTCCTGTGTTTGTGGAGCTCGATCTCCCAATTTTGGAGCCATGCTTGAAGAGTGGCGCGACGTATCATGAGCCGTCCGCCTATCCGTATGTCTTTCGCGATGTGTCGCTTTTGTCAGATGAAGCAACGGATTATGAGATGATCGAACGGACGATTCAGGGCGCATCAACGCTGCTGCGATCGGTTGAGCTGTTTGATCTGTATCGCGGATCACAGATTGAGGCAGGTAAAAAGTCGCTTGCGATGCACTTGGCGTTTGGCGCCGATGATCGCACGCTTACCTCCGACGAAGTTGACACGCACATGGGCGCTATTTCACTGGCGTTACAATCGCTGGGTGTGACCGCCCGCGAGTAGTCGTTGCTCTCCCTTGCGTGCTATCATGAGATTGCTTCGTGTAGATTGCTTCGGTCGTATGACTTCCTCGCAACGTGGCTCGCAAAGACGCTCGCAACGGGGCTCGTAATGACGGAAGGGTTGTCATTGCGAGCGTAGCAAAGCAATCTTAATAGCCATTCCCCTATGACCTCCACCCTCGATATCTTTTGGATCGTTCTCACGTTCTGCGCGCTTTGGGTTGCCGCGTTCTTGTGTTGGGCGCTGTACCACATCGCGATGATTGCTCGCAAAGTGCATGTCGTGGTGGACGAGGTGAAAACGACTCTTGAACAAATTGAAGGAGCGATTCACGGCGTAAAAGAAAAGCTCGCCGAGCATGCCAGTCTACTCAATCCTCTCGTCGCCCTTGCCGCAACCGCCATCCGCAAACACAAAGATAAAAAGGAGCCCAAATGAACATCATCCTCGGTTCGTCTTCCAAATTTCGGCAACACGCATTTACGCAGGTGACGCCTGATTTTACGTGTTTGGCGCCGGATGTGGACGAGAAGGCCATTCGCGATGATGATCCCAAGCGGTTGACACTCAAAATTGCACACGCCAAAGCGGACGCGTTAATGCCGAACATTATTGAGCCATCGATTCTTGTGACGGCCGATCAGGTTGTTGTTTTCAAAGGAATCATACGTGAAAAGCCGGATTCCGAAGCGCAATGCCGCACATTTCTCAAGTCCTATAGTAACAATGCAGTTGAAGTCGTCAACGGCGTCGTGGTAACAAACACCGAAACTGGCAAGCGTGCCGAGGGGATCGACACCGTACGTGTGATGTTCGAAACAATTCCCGATCATGCAATTGATGAGTTGATAAAAGAAGGAGATGCTTTGCACTGTGCCGGCGGACTCAAGGGTGTGTGTTCTCTCCTGCGGCCATACGTCGCTTCCATGAAAGGCACACCGGAGAGCTTGCAAGGCGTGCCGGTCGCACTCATCAAACGCCTCATGGAAGAGGTGCGGTAGAGGGCTCATGACGCGTTGCTTGTTTCTTTCAATCCAGCGAGCTCCTCGTTCATAGGAAAGTTCTCATTGGATTAGACGATGAGACCTTTGACGGTCGGTGTATTGAGGATTATTATCAGAGTATGATTCCCAGCGAAGATAGCTGGTTTTTGTTAGGCAAAAACTCACATACACATATCTATGTCGGGCGAACAAAAAAGAAAGCTTGAGGCCCAACTGTGGAATGTAGCCAATACTCTCCGTGGAAGAATGCATGCCGATGAGTACCGTAATTACATCCTCGGTTTTATTTTCTACAAGTATCTTTCGGAGCGTCTTGAGGCTTACGTAAATCAAAAGCTACTTGCGAGCGAAAGTTTCAAGTTTGGTGATATTGACGAACGAAAAGAGGAAGGGAAGCAAATTTTGGAAGAAGTGCGCAAGGGAGTGTTGGAGCATCTTGGTTTCTTCCTCAAGCCGACACAGCTATTTTCTTATCTTGTAAAGAAGGGAAAGGCAGAGATTGCAGGTGAGAGTGACTTCATTCTTGAAGACCTCAAGTCTGTCATGAATACGATTGAGCAGACTTCATCGGGAACAGAGAGTGAGGATGATTTCAAGGGACTTTTTTCTGATGTGGATCTTACGTCGAATAGATTGGGAAGTAGTGAGAGAGAGAAGAATGAGGTCATCATTGAAGTGTTAGGTCATTTAAGTGAGATCGATTTTAAACTAGAGGATGCAAAGAGTGACTTACTCGGTGATGCATATGAGTACCTTATTGGGAAGTTTGCCGCTGGAGCCGGAAAGCAGGCGGGAGAGTTTTACACTCCGGCGCAGGTCTCGCGACTTTTATCTCGAATCGTCACAGCCGGCAAACAACGAGTGAAAAGTGTTTACGATCCAACGTGCGGTTCCGGATCCTTACTTTTACGAGCAAGTGAATTTGTCGAGGTTGCAAATTATTACGGGCAGGAGCTGAATCCAACCACCTACAACCTCGCGCGAATGAACATGATTTTACATGGCGTGCATTTTTCACATTTTACTATTCGCCGTGGGGATACGCTCACAAACGATCTGCATCCGGACTTGAAGGCTGAAGTCATTGTCGCGAATCCACCGTTCGCCGCTCAATGGAAGGGAGACAAGGATCCGGTGCTGGCACAGGATGATCGGTTTGTTCAATATGGACGACTGGCTCCACACACAAAAGCGGATTATGCCTTCGTGACCCACATGCTTTACCACCTTGCCGATAATGGGACGATGGCAGTTGTGTTGCCTCACGGAATCCTCTTTCGTGGGGCTGCAGAGGGACAAATTAGGAAGTACATCATCGAAAAACTGAATTACCTCGATGCTGTAGTCTGGTATGGCCCCCAAATTTTAGACACTATTGTTTCCTAAAACCAGTGATGAATGAGTTGGGTTAGG
>MGDX01000034.1:4883-9441 GCA_001791035.1 Candidatus Uhrbacteria bacterium RIFCSPHIGHO2_02_FULL_53_13 | reverse complement strand
AACAAAACAACGGCCTTTGTGGCCGCCTAACCCAACTCATTCATCACTGGTTTTAGGAAACAATAGTGTCTAAAATTTGGGGGCCATACCAGTAGTGGTTCAGCAAGAATTGAACAGGATGAAGATGGCAACATAAATTTCTCCGTCTAATTGAAATATGGAATATCAAAACAATTTGAGCGAGTGTAAGTGCAAACCTCGAATGACTGAAGAGGAGATTGCTAGGATGCAGTTGGATAATGAAGAAAAAGCGGTGCGTTCTGCCCAGGATGAGGCAAATGCTACCGCGAATAGTTATCTAACTATTCAGGTACAAATCGCCACTGTGTTGATTGGATTCCTCTCGTTCGGATTAATCAGTCAATCATCAGATGAATCCTTGTTACTAATTTCATTCTGGGAGCGAGTTCTATTTTTTGTAGCTTTTGTAGGACTGACTTCCTCTTTGTTTTTTGGGTTAGCCACGCTATCAAACAAGAAAGAATTCTTTGTAGAACAAGCGAGAAGGTTTCAAAATTATTTCGGAGCTTGGTCTGCTTATCTAAGAGGTGATACTACTTATGATCATGCAAAGAGTCAGAGAAGAAAGAGCACTGATGGAAAAACGGAGTGGTCTTCGAAGCCGTTTTTTCATGATGTTCAGAGTGTCTCCTTAGTTCTTGGAGTGTCTGCACTACTTGTATTGATCATTCTCAATTTGTTTGTATAAATAATCTAATATGCCCCATCAATCGGAACAACAACTTGAAAACACTTTCATCAAACAGCTCCAGCGACTGGGGTTTGAGGGAGTTGTTTTGGAGGACAGTGCGGCGATGGAGGTGAATTTGCGCAGGCAGTTGGAGGTGTTTAATAAGACGGTGTTTTCGGATGGGGAGTTTTCTCGGATATTGAATCACCTTAATAAAGGCGATCGGTTTGAGAAGGCGAAGAAGTTGCGGGATCGGTTTGTGTTGAAGCGAGATAATGAAACGGACTTTTGGGTTCGGTTTTTTAACATGGATCATTGGTGTCAGAATAAGTATCAAGTCGCTCAACAAATGACGCAGGTCGGGCGATATGAAAATCGGTATGATGTGACGTTGCTCATCAATGGGTTGCCACTTGTGCAGATTGAGCTGAAGCGACGTGGCATGGATCTCAAGGAGGCGTTCAATCAGATTCAGCGGTATCACAAGCATTCGTTTGCCGGGACGTTGTTTGAGTATGTGCAGATTTTTGTTATTTCAAACGGGGTGAACACGAAGTATTTTTCAAACAATCCCAAGCAGTCATTTGAGCAGACGTTTTTTTGGACGGACGAGGATAATCGGAAGATCACGCAGTTGGAAGATTTTGCCGAAGTATTTTTGGAAAAGTGTGCAGTCTCGCAGATGATCGCGGAGTATATTGTGCTGGCCGAGGCTCTGCAGATTCCGATGATTCTGCGTCCTTATCAGTATTATGCCGTGCGGGCGATTGTTGATCGAGTGAAGAATAATCACAACAAGAACGGCTATATCTGGCACACGACAGGATCGGGAAAGACGTTGACGTCTTACAAGGCGAGTCAGATTTTGAGTCGTATACCGGAAGTAAAGAAGGTGTTGTTTGTTGTGGATCGGAAGGATCTCGATATTCAAACAACCAAGGAGTTCAATTCATTCTCGGATGGTTCCGTGGATGGAACAGACAACACAAGCGCGCTTGTGCGGCAGTTACAGGATCCCAATCAGGTGCTTATTGTTACCACGATTCAAAAACTTGATCGAGCGATCAGTCGGCCGGCATATCTCAAAAAGTTTGAGCATCTTGCCACGGAAAAAGTTGTGGTGATTTTTGATGAGTGTCATCGCAGTCAGTTTGGCACAACGCACGCACGGATCAATGGATTTTTTAAGAACACACAGCTGTTTGGTTTTACAGGCACACCAATCTTTGCGGAGAATCATGTTGGCGGCGTGACGACGGCAGATGTCTTTGGGGAAGCGCTTCACAAATACATCATCACAAATGCGATTTCAGATAATAACGTTTTGGGTTTTGCTGTTGAATACGTCGGCAAGTACACGCAGAAAGATCCCGATACGTTGGACGCGGATATTTTTGCTGATATAGAGGTTGAGAGGATTGATACGAGAGAGTTGTTAGAGAGTGAGGATCGACTCAACAAGATTACAGACTATGTTCTTGCGGATTGGAGACGCAAAACCAAGAACGGAAAGTTCAATGCGTTGTTTGCGGTTTCAAGTATAGAGGTATTAAAGCGGTACTACAGACTTCTCATGAAAAAGAAGTCCAGTGATTTTACGATCGCTACGATTTTTTCGTACCAAGCAAACGAGGGTGATCATGAGGATTACTTAGACATCGACAGTTTTATTGATTCAGATGATCCATTGAACAACCACTCTCGTGATTTTCTTGAGGAATGTATTTGTGAGTATAACAAGCGGTTTGGGACGAACTTTTCTACGGAACGATTCTATGAGTATTACAAGGATGTCCAGAAGCGTATCAAGCGAAAGGAGGTTGATCTCGTACTCGTCGTGAATATGTTCCTGACAGGATTCGACAGTCCGCTTTTAAATACACTGTTCCTGGACAAGAATCTGCGGTATCACGGTTTGATTCAGGCGTATTCACGCACGAATCGATTATTGAATTCGGATAAGCCACATGGGAACATCGTGACGTTCCGCAATCTTAAAAAGGCCACGGACAAAGCGCTGGCTTTGTTTGGTGATGAGAATGCGCGGGAGGTGGTGTTTAGGAAGTCTTATGAAGAACAAAAGGTTGATTTTGTAGGTCAATTAGGCCGGTTAAAGCAGATTGCTCCTGATGTGCTTTCGGTAGATATATTACAAAGTGAAGAAGAGAAGGCCGGGTTTATAAAAGCATTTCGAGATCTCTTAAGAACAAAATCATCACTGGAGACTTTTGCTGAATTTTCATTTAAAGATGTTGGAATAGATGAGCAAGAATTTTACGATTATCAGAGCAAGTACTTGGATCTCTATGAGGAGCGTAATCGAAATGAGGCAGGAGCAGAATCAATTCTTGATGATATTGATTTTGAGATCGAATTAACCATGCGCGATCTTGTAAACTTCGATTACATTATCCGTTTGATCGCCGGACTCAGGGAAATAACGTCGGACAAGATTCGCGAGAAGAAGACGGAAGAGATCCTCAAGATCTTTGATCGCGATGTTATGTTGCGCAAAAAGAAGGAGTTGATCAGAAAATTTATCGAGGAGAGTTTACCGAGCGTGTCGGTATCGGAAGATGTTGAGGAAGCCTTTGATGAGTTTTGGACGAGCGAACGCCTGAAAAGATTGGAAGAAGTGTCACGCAATGAAGGCATGAGTCTGGACAATCTGCATGACTTATTCGGAGAATACTTGTATACACAGCGGTTACCTCGGGGACAACAAATTGTAGATTTATTGCCGAACATTCCAAGAATTTTGGAATGGCACGGAGTTGTAGATCGTATAAGAAACGCATTGGTGGATATTGTCGATGTGTTTGAATGGTAATCGTCTGATGATATGAACACCCCGTTTGTTCACTTGCACACGCACAGTCACTATAGCTTACTTAACGCCTTGGCGAGTCCGGAGGCTTTGATTGCGCGTGTCAAAGAACAGGGGGGAGTTGCCGTGGCGCTCACGGATTTAGATGCGATGTATGGGGCGATTGCATTTTATCAGGCGGCTCATGAAGCCGAAATAAAGCCGATTATTGGCCTCGATGTTCACGTCGCTCCCGAACATCGCACGCTCAAACGCGCTCGCGTGGACAAACATGCTTGGCGGCTTACGCTTCTGGCGGAAAATAACGCAGGGTATCAAAACCTTCTCAAGCTCTCGAGTCTCGGGTTTCTTGAAGGGTTTTACTATACGGCGCGTATCGATGACGAACTGCTCGAGCAGTATCACGGGGGACTCATTGCGCTCTCGGGAGGTTTGAACGGCGAAATTCCGACACTGCTTCAACGCGGAGATCGAGATAAAGCGACCAAGAAAGCGCTTATGTATCGCGAGCTGTTCGGCAAAGAGAACTTTTTTCTTGAGCTCGTTCATCGGCCAGACGACGTAGAACAGGATAGAACAAATAATGTGCTCAAGGAATTATCCGCGGATACGGGCATTCCGCTTGTAGCGACGAGCGATAGTTACTATCTAGATGCCGATGATCATGAGGGATTGGAGACCCTGCATTGCATTCAAAAGGGCCGTACACTTGAAGAGCAGCGGCGCATGACGGGTGACATCATTGATCTGTCGCTCAAACATCCAGAGGTGATTGCGCGAGCGTTTGCCGATGTGCCCGAAGCGATAGAAAATACAGTGAAGATTGCGGATCGCTGCAATGTTTCGTTGTCGCTCTTTCAAAATTATCTTCCGCACGTTGACGTGCCGGAGGGCAAATCGGAGAATGAGTATCTACGCGAAGTGTGCGAGGTTGGGCTCAACAAGCGCTATGGTGCGATCGACGGAGAGGTGAAGGAACGCTTTGAGTATGAGTTTGGCATCATTGCGAACATGGGGTTTGCTTCGTACTTTTTGATCGT
>MGDX01000034.1:0-4808 GCA_001791035.1 Candidatus Uhrbacteria bacterium RIFCSPHIGHO2_02_FULL_53_13 | reverse complement strand
CAAGTACGGGCTCCTGTTCGAGAGGTTTTTGAATCCCGATCGCGTATCGATGCCTGATATTGATATGGATTTTGCGGATACAAGGCGCGCCGAGGTACTCAATTATGTGCGCTCAAAATATGGCAGTGATCATGTGGCGGGCATTATCACGTTTGGAACGATGATGCCGCGCGCGGCCGTACGCGATGCCGCTCGTGTGCTGGGACTCACATTCGGGCAAGCGGATCGCATTGCCAAACTCATTCCACCGCCGGTGCAGGGGCGACACATGCCGCTCAAAACCGCCGTGAAGGAGCATGCGGAATTACGCGATGACTATCGCGCCAACCCGCTCACGCGGCAGGTGATTGATCTTGCCGTGCGCATTGAAGGCACGCCGCGCCATGCGTCGCAACACGCGTGCGGCGTCGTTATCTCCGATCGCCCGCTCACTGACTACGTGCCGATTCAAGAGTCGCAGCACGACGATCTGGATTACGTGAGTCAGTATTCTTTGAGTAGTGTGGAGGCCGCCGGCTTGGTGAAAATGGACTTTTTGGGGCTCTCCAACCTTTCCATCATCGAGCAGGCGTTGGAGATTATCGAGGCGGTGCACGGCACGCGCATCAACATCAATACGATTCCGCTCGATGATCGGGCGACATTCGATTTGCTCGGTCGCGGGGAAACGGTCGGGGTGTTTCAACTTGAATCCGAGGGGATGCAACGCTATCTGACCGAACTCAAGCCGTCGGAATTTCAAGACATTGTGGCTATGTGCGCGCTCTATCGCCCGGGTCCACTTTCAGCGGGAATGGTGCCACAGTACATCCATCGCAAGAACGGTCGCCAAAAAGTGGTGTACGAACATCAGCTCATGGAGGATATCTTGAAAGAGACGTATGGCGTGACGGTCTATCAGGAGCAAATCATGAAGCTTTCGCAAACGCTCGCTGGATTTACTGGAGGTGAAGCGGATACGTTGCGCAAGGCGATGGGAAAAAAGAAGCGCGATGTGCTAGCAAAAATGCGCACGAAGTTTATTGTTGGATGTGTCAAAACGGGACTGTCCAAACAGCTCGCAAACAAAATCTGGGCGGACTGGGAAGGGTTTGCGGATTACGCATTCAACAAATCGCACTCGGCGTGTTATGGTATGATTGCCTATCGAACGGCCTATTTGAAGGCTCATTTTCCTGCAGAGTTTATGGCGGCGGTGATGAATTCGGACTCTGGAAATATTGATCGCATGACCATTGAGGTGCACGAATGTCTACGGATCGGTATCCATGTGTTGCCGCCGGATATGAATGAATCGTTTGTTGGATTTGGTGTCGTGGGAAAGGAAAAGAAGATTCGCTGGGGACTCATCGCCATCAAAAATGTTGGTGAGGAAGTGTCGCGCGCGATTGTAGAAGAGCGCAAAAAGCACGGCGCATACAAAGATGTATCGGATTTTATTTCACGCGTATCGTCTAGACACGTGAATCGCAAATCGCTCGAGTCGCTGATGAAGGCTGGAGCGTTTGATGGCTGTGGTGAGCGCGGCATGCTGTTGGCGAACATCGACTCCATTTTGCGGGCGCACAAGCAAGTACAACAGGATGCGCAAACTCAACAGGGCAACTTGTTCGACTTGGCGCCGAGCCTCGTGATGCAACACGTCACATTGCACAACGCTCCTCCCGCAACACGGACCGAACGCTTAGGATGGGAAAAGGAACTTTTGGGCATTTACATCACTGAACACCCATTTGTTTCATTCGCGGAACGCTTGAACACATTTATTGTTCAGCTACCAGACATTGCGGGAAAGCCGGACGGAACCTTTGTGAAGGTTGGTGGCGTCATAGAAGTGGTGCATACGATTACAACAAAAAAGGGAGATCAAATGGCGTTTGTGCGATTTGAAGATGGCGTAGGCGATTGCGAGGTTGTATTCTTTCCGCAGTTGTTTGCAGAGTACAAGCCGTTTTTAGAGGAGGGTACGCTGTGTGTGGTGTCCGGAAAAGTGTCACAGCGCGAGGGTCAGGCAAAGAGCATTTTGGCAAACAGCCTTGTGCGCTTTACCGAGGACACATTTGGCGAGGTGGAGCGGATGCTCAAAAATGGCGTATGGGTAGATGAAGCGGCGCATCAAACCGCGCGTCAGGAAGCGGTACAGCAACAGGACATGGAAGGGCCTGCCATCGTTATTTCGCTTGACAAAGCGCCATCAGAAAAGCAAATCGTCGGATTGCGGTCCATTTTCACGAGCCGCTCCGGCGATGTGCCCGTTCAGTTTTCCATTGATGCCGGCGGCGGGCGCAAATGGATAAAAACCGAGTATGCCATTTTGCCCACGGATGCGGTGTTGGAGGCGATTGGAGACATCATCGGCGCTGATCGCGTGCAGGTGGTTGGCATAGGTACAACAGCTACTTCGTAAAGGACTGTTTCCGAATAGCTGTTTGAGCTCATTTGTTCAAGATTGGTGCTGTACTGACACTCAAACAACACAGGCGTAGCCAAAGCTACGTCGAGGCTTTAGCCGAGCGTTTGATTAGCGTTGCCAACCCTCGATTTCAAAATTACGTTCCAAGAGTTTGCGCTCCGGAGCACCGGAATCAGGCACAAACCACACTTCAAATCGCGCGGCGTACGGATCGCCCCAACTGCCTTCGTCCACCTTGATGTGAGTGCTTGAAAGGAATTGTTCGCTTGGATCGTTCGACCAGCCAATAAATTCGTTTGATGATTTTATCAATGCTCCCTCCGACAGCGGTGTGTTTTTTGTGATCTCAAACGCTTTGAGATACACGAATCCCGGCTCGCCGGGATTGACGCGAATCGAGACATCATAAATGCCGCTTCCGCCGGTCATCTCTAGAGAGGGAACACCAAATGTAACGGCGGCTGGCTGTAGGTTTGCTTTTACGGTGCTCCACGTAGGTTCTGTCACAAGCGGCGCGAGTTCGGACTCCAAGTGTGCAAGAGCCATGTTTGTGATGCGGCGTTCGCGTGCATCCGATTGCTCAAAGAGTTCGACCACAAGCTGTGGAGCGGCGTCAACGACAACGCGGCTCTCGTACAAACTATTCTTTTGCGTAAGATGAACATTTGCCGTATCGCTCACTGGAATACGCGTTACTCTGTTCGTGACTCGCGCCCACGGCTCACCGGAAAGTCCAATGGTGAAACGTACTTGAAAATAGGGAAGATCCTTTGGCCATTGTGGAATGGTGCTGTCCGTGTAGTAGCCGTGCAAATTGTATTTCCATTGCTGTGAAATCATCATTCGGCGTGTGGCGAACCGATGGCCGTTCTCTTCAAAAACGCGCCACGCCGGGCTTGCGGCAAGATAGCGATCCAAAATTTCCGGAGCGTCGGTGTGGAGCTTTGCAAAATTTAATGCACTGGGCGTGATGCTTGCATCAGACGAGCCTGATGTTTGAAGTGCGACCATCAACGCTTGTTGGAATGCATCGTCTGTATTTGGAGCATCGTTGCGTGGAAAAGCGCTTGGTTTGGAAATGGGGGTGTCGTCCGGAATGACTAAATCTTTTGCAAACCCATCCGCGGACGGGTGGCTCCAGGCGAGAAAAAAGAGTATGGGCGGTATAACGAGAGCGGCAAGAACGCCTCCTTCGATGACAAACAATCCAAGTTGTGCCAGGGCGCGGCGATGTTGTTTGTGTCTGAAGTGACTAATGATCACGATGAATTGTGCGATCAATGAGAGGAGCGCGAGACTTGTAAAAATCAATGAGACTCCAATGCCTGTTGAACCGACAAGGAGCGAATAGGCTCCTGCCGCGATGCATGCAAGCCATGTTGCGCCGGGAAGCCACCAAAGATTGGCGTACGAGTTGTAGATTGCGCGAAGCTGTTTTGGCATACTTCCACAGTGACGATTCGCCTATTCTACGTTATGATAGCGTTGTATGCCAAAAAAATCTCGTCAAACGGAGGAGAAAGAGCCGCGCGCTCGCATGACGGCGCTTCCGTCGGCGCGCTTGTATCGGCGCATCGCGATTCTGTTTTTGGTGCTCACGGCCGCGATGTTGGCGGTGGTGTTGTATTTGGCCACGGTGCGCGCGGATATTCGCATTGAGACGCTCGAGGAAGAGGTACAAACCGAGTTTTTTGTGTCCGTGCAAAGTGAGCCGCAGGCAAACACAGACGTTCCCGGAGAGATTGTGAGTGAAACAGTCGAACGTTCGAATGTCTTTGAAGTGAACGGCGAGGGGGAGGAGATTCCGGCCAAGGCGCACGGGATCGTGACACTGCACAATGAGAGCGCTACGGATCAGCCGCTCGTTGAAAAAACGCGACTCTTGAGCGAATCGGGTGTGCTCTTCCGCATCGTGGAAGCGGTGACGGTGCCGTCTGGCGGCACGGTGCAAGTGGAGGCGCGTGCGGACGAGCCGGGAGCGCAAGGTGAAATTGAGCCGACGCGATTTTTGATTCCGGGGTTGAACGCCGCCAAACAGCAAGTCATCTACGCAACAAGTGAACAGGCGATGGTGGGCGGCACGGAACGCCGCGCAATTGTGACCGAGGCCATGCTCGATGAGGCGCACATTGCGTTGCTCAAAGAGATTGAAATCGGTGTGGACGTACAGTGGCGCGCAGGATTATCCCAAGCGCTCGATGGCGTGTTGATTTTGCAAGAGACGCTTGAGAAACGCACGGACACGGATCCGGGAAGCGAGGTCGGCTCGTTTACGGTGACGACGATTGTGAAAAATACGGGCGTGTATTTTGACCGCGCGCGTCTTTTGCGTATTGCCGAAGCGAAACTGCAAGAGCATGTCCCGGAGGGACACGTTCTGCGTGAGGCGCGTCTT
>MGDX01000033.1:2716-22026 GCA_001791035.1 Candidatus Uhrbacteria bacterium RIFCSPHIGHO2_02_FULL_53_13 | reverse complement strand
TGCCCTCACTAGCCAATCTCGTGCCCGCACCTTTTCGAGGACACGCGGCATGCGATATTCGTTTGCTGCTTTGCCCAATCGAGTCAGAGCCGTTCGGATTTCGTCTTCCGAGATTTCTCGGTACCGACGCATGATCTCGCGCGCCCCATCAATGTTTAGGATCATGTCATCGAGCCGTTGGAGCTCGCTCCTCGGGAGCATGTGGCGCAATCCGTAGCCGACGAGCGTATGGTCTTGAGATGCAATGGCCTCGTGTATGTTGTGATACATCACCCAAGCTTCAAGGTCGCGACGGTAGATGAACACCGTTCCTCGCCGAACGTGGCTCGTGAGCAATGCTTTGAGATATGACATGTCCGCGGCGACTCGAATGGGAGCATTCCCAACGTTCACGCACGGAATATTGAGTTCCGAATCAAAACCGGCAATCGTCATGGTACGCATTTGAATGTGCGGTCGTGCCATGATGTTTCCGCGTCAAACATAGAGAATAGAATCGTGGACGTCAAGTGGAGGATGTATCTGCTATACTGGTGCCCATGATTGATTTCAAAAGCGAGCTCAACGCAGAACAGCTTCAGGTTGTTGAAAACGCCTACGGGCCGACGCTTGTGTTAGCCGGAGCGGGGTCGGGAAAAACGCGCACGATTACATATCGTGTGGCGTATTTATTGCAAAAAGGGGTGCAACCATCGAATATTCTGCTCGTGACGTTTACGAACAAGGCGGCACGGGAGATGATCTTGCGTCTTGAACACCTTTTGGGTTCAACTTCGGGAGGACTGTGGGCGGGGACGTTCCACTCGATTGCCAATCGGCTTTTGCGTCTGTATGCACCTCTGCTCGGATTTCACTCCAACTTTACGATTCTCGATAGTGACGATAGTACGAGTCTTATTAAGGTGTGCATCAAAGAGGCGCACATTTCGACGCAAGGGCGGCGCTTTCCGTCGCCGCGCGTTGTGCAGGCGATGGTGAGTCTCTCGCGAAACGCGTTTTTAGCACTGCCGCAGATCATCGAAGATCGGTACGTGTCGTTTACGGAGCGTACGTTGGAACTTGTTGATGTCGCCGAGCGTTATGCGGCAAAAAAGCGCGAGAGCCATGCGATGGATTTTGACGATCTCCTCGTGCACCTTCATACGTTGCTTGTGAACGAACCACGTGTTGAAGAGCGCCTGTCGGAGCAGTTTCGGTACATTCTCGTGGACGAGTATCAAGACACGAATGCGCTACAAGCCAATATCGTGAACCGGTTGGCGTCGAAGCACCGCAACATATTGGTCGTCGGCGACGATGCGCAGAGCATCTACTCGTTTCGCGGAGCCGACATTCAAAACATTCTCGGATTCGAGAGTCTGTTTACGTCATGCAAAACGTTTCGACTCACGACCAACTATCGTTCGACGCCCGAAATTTTACAGCTCGCAAACGCTTCGATTGCACGCAATGTATCGCAATATAAGAAGTCGCTCACTGCGGTGCGAGATTCTGGAGAAGCGCCGGGCGTGGTGATGGCACGCAGTGCGCGCGAAGAGGCGGCGTTCATTTTGCAACAGGTAGATTGTCTATTGAGTGGTGGGATGTCGCCGCGTGAGGTGGTCGTGCTCTTTCGCGCAACGTACCAGTCGCAGACGCTTGAGTTTGAACTGATGAAAGCGGGTGTGGCATACGAGTATCGTGGTGGCATGCGCTTTTTTGAGCGGGCACATGTGAAAGACGTGCTTGCGTACGTGCGCGCCATTGAGAATCCAAAAGACACGGCGGCGTGGTTGCGTTTGCTCGGATTACAGCAGGGCATTGGGTTGGTGTCTGCGCAAAAAATTGTGACGGCCCTCCATGCGATTGTTGGAGATGAACCGCATCTGACGTCGGCGCATCTTGTGGCGTTGGGCAAGCAAGTGTCCGGACGCTCATGCGCGGGGTTTGAGGTGGCGGCTGAAACGCTCAAAGTCGCACTTGCCGAACCGATGCTCTCGGAACAAATTAGCCGCATCATCAAGGTGTCCTATTTGGAATATTTGGAGAGTGAGTACCCAAATGCCTCCGATCGTTTGGAAGATTTGCATCAACTGGAGCAATTTGCAATTTCCTACGAAGGAAATCGGCAGTTATTTTTGGAGGAGGTGACGCTGGGGGACGAGTTTGCCAACGGGGCGAATGTTGGGGTTCGTCCGGAGGATCGCATCGTGCTCTCGACAATTCATCAAGCGAAGGGACTGGAATGGGATACCGTGTTTGTGATGGGGTTATGCGATGGGCAGTTTCCAAATCATCGCGCGATGAGCGAAGAGGACGGTTTGGAGGAAGAGCGTCGTCTGTTTTATGTGGCGGTGACGCGCGCCAAGCGGTCGCTCTACTTGACGTACAGTACGACAGGGAGCGGACGTTCCATGGAAATGATGGTACCGTCCATGTTCTTGGAAGAGGTTCCAAAGGACTTGGTAAACGAGGTTGGACGCACGCACATGCGCGCATTGTCTCACGGCACGCCATCGTTCATGAATGAAGCCCCCGATTTCAACGAACCCATGATTGTGCTAAACTCGGATGGTGAGCGACAATCGGTGACGTCGCACTCGTTTTTGAAAGATATCACAGACCTCTAGCTATGGATTCAAATGAGCTGGCCATGCGGGAGCACGTGCGTTTTCGCGGAAAATTGCAAACAGCTGTTCCGTTCGCGCTTGATTCGCGCGAGGCGTTGTCGTGGGCGTACACGCCGGGCGTGGCCGAGCCGTGCCGCGCGATCGCGAAGGATCCCGAGCGTGTGTATGACCTGACGATCAAGGGGCACACGGTTGCCGTGGTAACCGACGGTTCGGCGGTGCTTGGTCTTGGTAACATTGGTCCAGAAGCGTCGTTACCGGTGATGGAAGGGAAGTGCGCGCTGTTTAAAGCGTTTGGCGATTTGGATGCGTTTCCAATCGCGCTCAATACGCTTGATGTGGATGAAATTGTGGAGACCGTTAAACGTATTTCGACGGTGTTTGGTGGCGTAAATTTGGAAGACATTTCTGCGCCGCGCTGTTTTGAAGTTGAGCGTCAGCTTGTTGAGGAGCTCGACATTCCCGTGATGCACGATGACCAGCACGGCACGGCCGTTGTGATTATGGCCGGACTCACGAACGCGCTGAAGGTGGTGGGAAAAGAGATGTCGAACATACGTGTTGCCATGAGCGGTGCGGGCGCGGCGGGATTGGCGGTAGCACATTTATTGCACGCGCTTGGGGTGCCGGAGATTGCGGTGGTGGACAGCCGCGGTATTCTTGTATCGGATCGTGAGGACATGAATGCATACAAAAAGGAGGTGGCTGTATATAACGTGTCTAAGCGTCGCGGGGGACTTTCGGAAGCCATGCGAGGAGCGGATGTCTTTATTGGTGTGTCGGCGCCGGGAATTGTGAGCGGCGACATGGTGGCGAGTATGGCAAAAGACGCGATTATTTTTGCGATGGCGAATCCGTTGCCGGAGATTATGCCGGAGGTTGCGCTCACGGCCGGTGCACGGGTGGTGGCAACAGGGCGCAGTGATTTTCCCAATCAGGTGAATAACGTATTGGCTTTCCCTGGGATTTTTAAGGGGGCGATGGGTGTGCGAGCACGACGGATAACATCCGAAATGAAAGTGGCCGCGGCCACGGCGTTGGCCGGACTTGTTGAGTCCCCGAGCGCAGAACGGATTATTCCGGATCCGTTTACACCGAGGTTGGCTGATACGGTCGCAAAGGCCGTTGCCGATGCGTGGAAGTCATGAGTGATATGCGCAGAAGAGTTACAAACGAATGGGGACGTGGAGGACCCGCGCGGCCTCGCCAACGAAAGCCATGGCGTGCATACGCGGGTGTTTTTCTGATGATTATTGCCATGATCTTTTTTGCAAATCGACTCCTTGGATCAAAGACAAAAAAAAGTGAGGTTATAAAAAATGATGCGAACGTTTCGCTTGATGTCGGAGGTGCTCATTCTGACGTCTCGTTAGACGAGTTCTTATCAGGACAAACCGTCTCCGTTCCAGTGAGCCGTTCCATTGTGCTTGAAAATGCAGATGAGATTAAAATGGAAGCGAATGTGGCGCAGTCAACCGAGGATGTTCGGATTTCTTCACAAGCGTTTGATGCCGTGCTTGTTCCCATTGCCGGTTCGCATGCCGACGGTGCCGCAACGAGCGACTACATCGATGGGATTTTTCGCCATCTTGTGATTGGTACTCTTCCGGATCCGCCGGAGGGATACTTTTATGAAGGGTGGCTGGTGCGTTCTCGTCCGTTTGACTTCTTTTCAACGGGTGAGTTTATTCAGCATGTGGACGATTTAAAGTGGTACTTGGTGTATGAGTCGGATGATGATAAGCGCGATTACAACAAGGTAATTGTGACGCTTGAGCCGAGCAACAACGATCCCGCACCTGCCGAACATGTGCTTGAGGGGGTGTTTTAGATTAGAGGTTGGAAATTGAAGATGTTCAACTTGTTCAAGTCGTTCATTCTCCCCTGGAACAGGGGAGACGGCCTGCGTTCGATGCAGAACAGAGGGGTGTGCGTATCTTGAAATACCCCTCTGTCCTCGTACAACTCGGACACCTCCCCTATGTTAGGGGAGGATTATGATCGAGTTTGAAGCCGTTGACGCGTTCTTTGACAACGGTGCTTACAAGAGACGCGCGTAGCCAAGAGCGCGCGCCGTATCGTCTCTGAATGTGGTCGAGCCACGGCAACAGGTCCGTGCGTTTTTGTTTTTGGCGGTCGATCGATATTTGATTGTGCAGTGGAACAAGATCACGCGCCACGATGCCAATGAGGCGAATGGAGCAAGTGTCGAGCGGTACGTCGGCTTCTTCAGAGTCAATGATGCTGACTATCTGTTGCCAGGCGGCTTTATACAGCTCAAATCCATCGCTTGTAGGTGCCGCAAGACGGCCTTGTTTGGAAACAACGCGCAAATCAGAGAAACGAACAATCGCTGTGTGGGCGCGCGCGACGAGGCCTCGTTTTCGTAATCGCCAGCCAACACGATCGGCTAAAGATAGGAGTGCGCGCGCCGCAATACGTCTATCGTGAGTATGATAGGGGAGGGTATAGCTGTGCCCGATGGATTTTTCGAGCGGTTCTTCATTGGAGACGACGGATGCATCTAAACCACGCGATGCGATATACAGAAAATGTCCGTATTGTTTGAAGTGTTGAATAAGAAAGGGGAGTTTGGTCGCGCGCAAGTCTGAAATCGATTCGATCCCCAACTCTTTCAGGTGTCGTAAAATGGCAGGACCAATACCAGGAATATCGTCAAGAGCGCGCGTATCCAAAAAGTCAAAACGCTCGTTTTGAGAAGGGTAAACTAGGGTAAGGCCGTTCGGTTTTTCTGCATCCGATGCCATTTTAGCGAGGAGTCGGTTTGGTCCGATGCCAATAGAGACTTTTATGAATGTGCCGATTTCTTTCTCGATGGCATCTCGAATACGCAAAGCCACAGCGAGCGTATCGAGCCAATCGTTGGCGACATGTGTCACGTCGAGAAAATCTTCATCAACAGAAAATCGCTCGACGATGCCTCCCTGCCGCTTCAAAATAGCGTGTAAACGATCGGACAGTTCACCATACTTGTGGCTGTCACCATTCACCATGAGAAGAGCAGGATCGATGGATTTGGCTTCATAGACACTCATCGCCGTTTTTATGCCTCGAGCTTTTGCTGTATAAGAGGCGGCCGCGACAATTCCCTTCGAGTCGACTTTTCCGCCGACGCCAACCGATTTACTGCGCAAAAACGGATTTGCTTCTTGTTCTGCGCTTGCAAAAAAAGAGTTGAAATCCACGTGCAGGATACGTTGTTGGGTTTGTGTGTTCATGTTTCTGAATACATTTCAACAAGGCGCCATTCCAGATGTTCTGTGTCCAACTGGAGTTTAAAGTAATTTGTATCGTCGGAGACAGAAAAGAAGAATAGTTTTGAGGTGCCGTTGTGAGCACTGTGAACCATGTTGACGTGTGAAACGGTGTAGAGGCGGTTGTTCCAACTCATGGCACGAGGAAGAACACGTCGGTTACAAAAGTCGACGCGCACTTCCACCGGTTCGTTGATGTATTCAATGGGCATGGAGTGAGTGAACAGTGAGTGGTAAATAGTAAACAGTGAGCGGTGAGTAGTGCATAGTGTTCGGACAGCGCGGCCTTTCTAGGTGTCATTGCGAGCGCCTCTTCAGACTGTCATTACGAGCACTCCTCTGTCCGTCATTGCGAGCGCAGCGAAACAATCTAAATGCCGGAATGAGATTGTTTGGCATCTTAATTCTCGGGGTACTCCGATGCACATATTGTACATATCGGAGTGCCTGTCTCACGGTCAGAACACGCCTCAAGGCATGTTCTTCATCCCGCTTGATCTCGCAATGACAACCCAGTGCACATCATTGTGATCTCAAAGATGCAACAACAATCATGCGTCTAAGGCCTTTAACAGGGAGCCGCCATGTTTGGCGTTGTTTACGATTTGCGAATTGCACACGTTGAGGAATGGAAGAGCGAAGTGTCATATAAGAGTTTTACGATAGAAAACAGCCGCATGGAAAACCGAGTTATTCGATTCTCAATTTTGCCCATAACTTAAGTGTTCGCAACTTCATGATTCCGTGTGACCCCGACACAGAACGATGACAAGCGAACAAAAGTCTGCGGCTGTTTCTATCTTTGGAGGACTTTTGAAAGACCCCTTGAGTAAAATTCCTGCATCGTCCATGTTTCGACACAGGGCATCGCCGACATGGATTCCGCGCTGTGGCGGATACGGCGATACTCTAAATCGATCGGCGGCAAAACTACACACTGCTAAACTGACGAATGACTGCTCGAACCACTCCTTGGATAATGACATCCCGCACGAAGATTGGCTGCATGGTTCGGTTCGCTGGTTGCAGTCGGATACGTTTTTCTTCTTTGTAGAATCGTTTGAGTGTGGCGTGCGTGTTATCAAGGAGCGCCACTACGACCTCCCCATTGCGCGGGTAGTTGTTACGTTCGATGACAACGTAATCTCCGTCTAAAATGCCGTCTTCAATCATGGAGTTTCCTTTCACGCGCAGAACGTATGAGTTGGATTCGTCCATTACAAAGCTTGCCGGAACGCCAATCGTTTCGTTGTCCTCTACTGCTTCAATGGGCTCTCCTGCCGTGATGAGTCCGGCAAGTGGCAAAATAGCGACACCAGGCGCAAACGATTCTTTTGGCTCAACAACTTCAATACTGCGTGCTAAGCCCTCATCTCCACTCATTAGAACGCCTTTTTCTACGAGCGCTTGCACGTGTTGATAGGCCGTGGCAGGAGATGAGAGGCCGAAGTGTAAGGCAATTTCTCGGTACGATGGCGCGTAGCCCTCGTTACCGACAAATCGTTTGATAAAGTTAAATACTTCTGATTGCTTTTTGGTGAGGGGAGGCATATTGTGCGGCGAGTTGTGTGGGAGTGTTTCCTTTCTGTTCGTATTCTAAACCAAACAAAAACCGAACGCAAGCGTGATGTGTGGATAACTTTGAATGAGATGGAAACTGGAGCTGATTGAGAGAAAAAGAAGCACCAAATATAGGCATGCTCATTGAGAAGAGTGATACAATCACTCATGGGACCTCTGTAAAAGCCCAGCACGGCTCCGTTGCGGCAGAATTCGTCCCATCATCTCGGCTCGCTTACTTACCGATAAGTCCATATCGCTTTCATAACCGATCCGAGCGACGGAACAAATCCTGCTCGCACCGGCCTCGTACCGGACTTTTTCAGAGGTCTCTAAAGTATGAAACAAGTATTTTGGGTATTTGGGTTTCTGATATTGATTGTTGCTATCTTTGGAGTAGCTTGGATGGTGCGGGTGCCGGCTGTTGTCATCACAAAAGAGGAAGCAGTATCGGTCTCGATTCCATTTCCAATTGACCAACGCCTTCGTCAAGGCATCAACGAATGTGGTCCCTACAGTGCGGCGGCAGCGATTGCGGGCGTAACGGGAGTGTTCACGGACCCTCGTGAAATTGTGGCATCGACCAAATGGCGCTTGCCAAGTGGTGGCACACTGCCATGGGGAATGACGGCTGTACTTAAAGACCGAGACCTGTCGCCCCGTGAGTTCACAGCACGGCATCTTTCTTACAACGATCGTATGCGTGCTGTTGTGTCCGAGCTTCAACGCGGCCATCCTGTCATTCTGCTCGGGCGAAAAGAAGGCACTCTGCACTACATAACGGTACTCGGATATGATCGCGAAACAGACACATTCCATCTTTACGATTCATGGTATCCTCAAGGCGATGACGGTCATACTATTGATGACAACGGCGCAGAGTCCGGCAATCGAACGCTCTCACGATCCGAACTCTTGAGCTTTTGGCAAGGCGGCGGAGTGGGGCCATTCTATCGGTGGTATGGCATTGCGGTCGCATCATCGGCGAATGAATCGTCATGACCAACTCCAAACTTGTGATGTATGTCTGTTGCGAACGTTAGGGGAACGGGGTGTGAGAATCAACAGTGTCGTTTGCGGAAGTTTCTATAACCAATAACGATCATGCTATGCCATTAGAAAGGATGGGTCCGTCCCCTGAAGAGATGGGAATGAAGCCGGAAGAATTAGGAATACAAGCGGAGCGGACAGACCAAGAAGATTTTGACGGACGTGAGATGGTGAATGGAATTAAAATCATCGCGCTTTTCCAAAAGGTGGAAGCGTTTTTGAAGAGGCTTACCTCGCAATGATATTGAACCTTATTGCTAACAAGCATTCAACAAACCGTTCTATGATTTCTAAACGAAACAAGACGATCGGGCTCTCTTGGCTTATCGGACCTTTTGCCGGTTTGGTGCTTATCTTGATCATCTATGCCATCGCCAATTTTAGTATCGTTTATTTTGGGACTGCATCAGAGTTATGGCTGTTGGCGGCAAGAATCATCAACGTTGTTCTTGGATTGCTGGGTGTTGTATGCGTGATAGGAACCATGATCGGGATTCCAGTGGGCATTGTCTATCTCACGAAAAAAGAATCTGTTGAAGGCGCAACATTCGATAAGAGGTCCGGCATGCAGGAGGGTTCCGCGGTGCCTGAAGAAGTCAAAGGCTGGAACTGGGGCGCGTTCGGTTTGACTTGGATTTGGGGCATCTACCACGGTGTTTGGATTTCTCTCCTCTCATTTGTGCCGATTGCGAATATTGTTATCTGGATCATGCTTGGGTTGAAAGGAAGCGAGTGGGCTTGGAAAGCTCGCAAATGGGAAAGCGTAGAAGCCTTTGTTGCCGCGCAGAATAAATGGAAACCATGGGGCATTGCGTGGCTTGTTGTAGCTGTGTTGTTAGGATTCTTGAGCGCGATGTTTGAGCAATAACTTTTCTTCCCACCCTATGTCTCAATACTACAGCGTGCCGCGAAAGGCGGATTGGAATTACGGCGGAAAACTTTGGCGGTTGAGTCGAAGTAAAATCGATCTCTTTCTTGAATGTCCGCGGTGCTTTTGGCTCGATAACGTGAAAGGCATCAAGCGGCCTCCGGGGTTTCCGTTCAACATCAACTCGGCGGTGGATACGCTTTTGAAAACCGAGTTTGACGTTCACCGCGCCAAAGGCGAGCAACATCCTTTGCAAAAGGCGTACGGAATTTCGGCACGTCCGGCGGCGCACGAGCACATCGATGTGTGGCGCGAAAATTTCAAGGGCGTTGCGACGCATCACGCGCCAACGGGTCTTGTGGTTTCGGGCGCCATCGACGATTTGTGGATAGACGACGACGCTTATATCGTGGTGGACTACAAAGCCACCGCCAAAAGCGAGCCGGTTACCGAGCTCAACGAAGATTGGCATATCGGCTACAAGCGCCAGATGGAGATTTACCAATGGCTGTTGAGGCAGAACGGCTTGACGGTAAGCGACACGGGATATTTTGTATACTGTACCGGGCGGCCAAATGAGCCGGCATTCGACGGGAAGGTGACGTTTGATGTGCATCTCATTCCATACACGGGAAATGCCGATTGGGTGGAGGGGACGCTCGTTGACATTAAGGCGTGCCTGGATGCATCCGCGATTCCAAATGTAGGAGATCACTGTGACTACTGTACGTATCGCGCGGCCGTTGATGAGTAATTTTGCGTGACTTGCATGCGCGCTGTAGCTGATCAAATGGGAAGGCCCGAACATGTGTCGGGCCTTAAAGCTAGAAGTTGATTGCGATTGGGACGCGCATGGCGTGTCCCACAACGTCAGTGACGGACGTGTGCCATTGCACACCCACCTCGACTGGGCCGAACGAAAGCGCAACGTTCGGACCAACCCAAAAGCTCGCGTTGTATTGCTCCACTTGAATACCGAACGAAAATGGCCCGAGCTGTGGTGGATGGATCCCGAGCTTGTAGAAGCCGTAAAACTCCGCTTGTTGCGCGGTAAAGTAGCCGTCGACTTCTACATAGATGACAATCTTACCTTCGAGCGGCGTGAACGTGAGCGCCGCCGAAGCCAGAAATGCCGTGGCGTGGTCTGCAGTGCGATCCGTCGCAAACCCCACGCTTGGAAACACCGAAAGCCAAGGAAGTGGCTTCAAGGTTGGTCCCAGGTATCCGAACGACTTGAATGTCTCGGCGCGTGGTACTCAAAATGCTAGAGTCAACACACTCATCTGCACACGCTCGCGCGCGTCAAGCGGAGACGTACTCGCGCTCATGGCTACCACGATTTGCTCACCATCCCACACGTCGGCCTTTGCCGTACGTGCACCCATGACATCAACACCGGCCAACGTGGCCAAAGTGATCATCAGTCTGCATATAAATCTCATGGCAGGCGCATCTCAACACGAATCATAAAAAAAGTCCAGATACTTCTTCCGCCTAAGCAACCCCTTTTCTCGTCTCGATCACGACCATTTTTTCCAAACGCCGAATATCGGCCAAGAGCTCGGAGCGATCTTTGTTGAACAAACACACCGACAAAATAGCTTTACCTCCACGGCTCGCAAACTTGGCGCGGTCGCCTACTTTTTTCTTTTGCGTGAGTGAGTGGAATGAGCCCAACAGCTCTGCTTTCTTTCGCCCCTTGATTTTTGTGATGCGTCCTTCTTTTTTAGCGAAAAATTCCAGAACGGACGAGTAGCCGCGCGCGCGGTTCGAGATGACCGGCTTTTTTGGAATGCGAATCAAGATGTCGTTGAGCGCGTGGTTGAACCCATACGACAACTCGTACATGAGTACGCGGTTGCCGCCGATACGCGGACCGCTTTCAATCACGCGCCAGCCGTCCTCGGTGCGCATGAGCTCCGTGTGCGCGGTGGAACTGCGTAGTCCCAAAGCATGCACGGTCTTGGTCGCGATATCCTGTGCTTTCAAAATAGACGCCTTGCTCAATTTCGTCGGCGTCATGCGCATGTATCCAAAAAAATCCTCGTACCCAACCGCCTGACCCGTTTTGATGTGCACAATGGGGCAGTGATACACCGTCCCTCGTGTAGACACATACGAGTCAATGGAGTACATGTCGCCTTCCATAAACTCTTCCACGAGAATTTTTGGTTCCGTCGGGGCGCCTTGCTCGCGGTAGAGCTTGCGCACTTTGCGAAACGCGTTACGTAGAGCGCGCTCGAGTTCGTCTTGGTGGTAGCATAGCGTTACGAGCAAACTTGCCGCGAGTCCCGTCGGCTTGACGACCATGGGAAACTTCACGCGCTTTTTGATTTTTACGATGGAAGCTTTTCCAGCGTCCTCCACGATGGCGAATTTTGGCGACATGGTTTTATCGTACGCAAAAAATCTTTTGCGCATTTCAAGCTTGTTGGTGGCCCATTCAAGGGATGTCGCGGTGGGCGTGCGTAGATACGGAACATGCGGAATGAGCGCGCGAAAGAGTCCGATGTTGTATTCGCCGCGACAGGTCACCGCCAAAAAGCGATGCTGATAGGGCATGAGGGCCTTGGTGACCTTCGACGGCGATGAAAAATCCGCCGGAATCAAAATGTCCACGCTATCCTTTTTTGCGAGCGCCGCCTGATGACGCTTTTTTGGATCAAAAACAACGGCAGACAAAATCGGGTATCGGTACATCTTCTTGAGTTCCTTGAGTGCGCCTTGTGCATCTTCTGGCAAGTTCACAACAAACAACACGATGTCCTTTTTGGACGAAGCCTGTTTCGTTCTTGGCATAGTTAATAAGATTCGGGTTGCGGAGACGGCATGCGCGTGAGGGGCATGGGAGTCTGATTGGTCAAGTAAGGATGCAATAATGCAACGAGCTCGTCATACGTGGCAATGCGCACAAGACGACTGCGAAATGTTTTGGCGCCTTCCATTCCTTTTGTGTACCACGAGAGATGTTTGCGAAACGTCACAATACCACGCTGTCCGTATTGCGCAATATGGCGTTTGGCGTGCGTCAGAACCAGCGCAAAGTGCTCGGCGACGGTGGGGATAGTTTGAATGGCTCCCGTTTGCAAAAGCTCGCGAGCTTGCGAAAAAATCCATGGATTGCCGAGCGCACCGCGGGCAATAAGCACGCCATCCGCGCCTGTGATTTCAAGAACGCGCTTCACGTCGTGCGCACTAAAGATGTCGCCGTTTGCTAACACCGGAATAGAAACGCGGCGCTTGACTTCACGTATCACCGACCAATTGGAGTAGCCGCTGTACCCTTGCGCCTTCGTACGCCCGTGAACAGTTATGAGGTCGGCGCCTGCATCCTCCACGATGCGGCAAAACGTGAGGCACTCATTCGGACTGTCCCATCCGGCGCGAATTTTTACCGACAGCGGTACCGAGATTGCCGCTTTCATTTGCCGAATCATCCGCGCGGCGCAGTCGGGCTCCTTCATCAGCGCGGCGCCATTGAACTGCGAGGTGATTTTGTACACGGGACATCCCATGTTGATGTCAATGCCTTCCGGATGATATTCGGAATCCACAATCGCCGCGGCTTTGGTCATGGTGTCCGGATCGGCGCCAAAGATTTGCTGAATGATCGGCCGCTCGGCATCAACAAATTCCGCCATTTCTTGTGTGCGCTCGTTTTGACGCACCATCGCCTCGGCGCTCACCATCTCACGAAACACAACCGGATTGGCAACATCCTTGACGGTTTGGCAAAACGCCGAATCGGTCATGTCGGCCATCGGCGACAGCACGATAATCGGACGCTCGAGATTTTTCCAAGAAAATGTCATAATGGGCGCAACACTAGCAGAACATCAGTGCTATGTCCACCGTGGAATATCACAAACTCGTGCGTGATCGCATTCCGGAAATCATCCGTTTGAACGGAGCGGAGTGCGCGACGCGCATCGCAACACAGGAGGAGTATTGCGATTTGTTGCGGCAAAAACTGCAAGAGGAGGTGAATGAATTTCTTGAGCACAATGATCCCAATGAGTTGGCGGACGTTTTGGAGGTGATGCACGCATTGTGCGAAGTACTCGGCGTATCGTTTGATGACATTGAGTCCGCGCGCTTACAGAAAGCGCAAGAGAGAGGTGGGTTTTTGAAGCGAATTTTTCTTGAATCTACAACGGAATAGTATGCGTATCGGTTTTTTTGGAGCGGCGAACGGGGTGACGGGATCGTGCTATCTCGTTGAAACGTCATCGGGTAATCTTCTTATCGACTGCGGACTGTTTCAGGAAAATCGCATGTGTTCAACGGCTAACGCGGCGGACTTTGGATTTGATCCGTCGTCTGTGAATGCGATTTGTATCACGCATGCGCATGTTGATCATCACGGCCGTCTCCCGCGCCTGTTTGCGCAAGGCGCGTGGGCGCCTATTTTTTCCACGGCGCCGACGCGCGATTTGTGCGAGCTTATTCTTGAGGATGCCTTTACCATCATGCAGGAAGAGGTTGAGCGCTGTCACGTCGAGCCGCTCTACCGAGAAGAGGATGTCGAGCGCGTCCTGCGTCAGTGGCGCACGGTGGCGTATCGCGATGCCGTGGAAGTTTTAGACGGCGTGCGCATCACGCTTTTCAACTCGGGCCACATTTTGGGAAGTGCGTTCGTTTTGGTTGAGGCGGAAGGTCAGCGTGTAGTCTTTAGCGGCGACGTTGGCAACGACGACGTGCCGATTTTGCCTGCGACCGACGCACTTCCAATGAAACTCGATGTTGTGGTGTGTGAATCAACGTACGGTAATCGGCTTCATTCTCCGACGAAAGATCGCCTGCAAAAGCTCAAAGCGTTTGTGTCGCGCGTTGTGAGCCGCAAAGGCGTGCTGATGATCCCGGCATTTTCCGTTGAACGCACGCAGGAATTGCTGTTTGACTTGAATCTTCTTGTGGAACGCGATGGATTGGAGCTCGATCGAGTGTATTTGGACTCTCCGCTTGGGATTGGCGCCACGCATTTGTACGAGAAGTATCGAGAGGAGCTTGATTTGAAGTTTCCTCCAGGATTTTCCGACGATGACTTTTTTCAGTTTCGCGGACTCGAGATTACGGAAACGGTGCAGGAGTCCAAACGCATCAACGACGCGCCGACGCCAAAAGTGATTATTGCGGGCGCGGGGATGATGGACGCCGGCCGTATTCAACATCATTTGGTGCGCTATCTGGACGATGCAAACAACGGACTCCTCATTATTGGGTATCAGGCGGAAGGGACGCTTGGTCGACAGATTCAAGACGGCGAGAGCCCTGTTTACATTATGGATTATTCCGTGGATGTGCGCTGTGAAATCGAGAAGATTGACAGTTATAGCGCGCATGCCGATTTTGATAAATTGACGCGATGGCTCAAAGAAGGAAGGCCTAAAAAGGTTGTGTTGACGCACGGTGACACGGGGGCGAAGACAGCATTTCAAGAACATCTCGAACGCCAAGGTTTGGCGCGTCCCGAAACGCCGTCACAAGGCGATTGGATCACCATTCAATGACAGTGCCGTTGAGAGTGACGGTTTGTGCAAGCTCATCGACAACGAACTCGTCGCCTTCGTGAATGGTTTGCGTTCTATCGTTGTACACGACATGTGTCAACGCAGTTGGTCGTATGTGCGCGATTTCTCCTGGAGTGACATACTCCACCATGAGAGGGTTTGTAGCGTTGGCGCATACGCGGCGCGTGCATACTTCTACATTGCTATTCGTTCCAGGCTCGACAAAAAACGTACCACGCGTTGCAAGGAGAGAGATACGCCCATCGGTGACCTCGCGGACGCGCATCGTGACGTTTGGTTGAAGCGTTATTCGCGTGTCGCCGTATGCCATCGTGAGCGCGTCGCCCTGCGTGACGACCACCATACCGGCGGGAACCGGTTTGCCCACACGAGCATCTTTTCGCGTGTGACCGTCCAAAAACGCGTCACCGGCCGACTCTATCGTAAAGTGTGGCGGCGCAGTAAACCGTAATCGCGAAAAAAGGAGAATGCTCACTAAAATAGCTATCGCGATGGTGAGCCAAACGATCATGTTATACTGTGTTTCCTTATTTGTAGTTTCCATAGATATGGCGTTGTACGAATTTTACGGCAAAACATGTCCCCATTGTATCGAAATGATGCCGATTGTCGATAAACTGATTGGCGAAGGGATTCCCATCGAGAAGTTTGAAGTTTGGGATGACAAGGACAATGCGGCAAAAATGGAGGAAGCAAACAAGAACCACTGTCCGGGAGTGCCATTTTTCGTGAACACAAAAAGTGATCAATGGATTTGCGGATCTACGAATGAGGCCACGTTACGCGACTGGGCCGCCGGCAAACCCATCGAGCACTAAAGATTGGGCTAGCTTTTGATTGCTTCGCAGAACCTGCCCCGAGCATCAAGTCGCGAAGCAATCTTACGCTAGCGTCTGCATCCAGTGCGGATCGGTTTCGACGGTGAGGTCCAAGTACACTTTGCCGGCGGTGACTTGTTCAAGTTCGCGGCGTGCGGATTGGCCAATCTCCTTGATGCCGCGACCCCCTTGTCCAATCACGATGCGTTTATAACGTTCAGAGGACACTAAAATGCGCGCTTGCAGATAAAGCATACCGTTATCTCTCTGTGTGATTTCATCTACGACTACCGTCAAGATATACGGCACTTCGTCGTGCAAACGCAAAAACAGCTTTTCGCGAATGAGCTCGGCAAACCAGAATTTCTGATCCATGTTTGTTAGCTGTCCTTCAGCGTATAGCGGCTGTCCCTCGTGGAGGTGTTCAAAAATGGTGTTCACCAAAGTACCCGTATGAGCGCCGGTTTTTCCAGAGAGCTTTATCACGGCATTATAGCGCTCACCCTCCTGTTCAAAGAAAGGCAGATAGGTTGGTTTGTACATGTCCATCTTATTAATGACCATGATTTTTGGAGTGCTGATCTTATCCAAAATAGAGAAAATGCGTTTATCTTCCGGCCCAATTGCGCGTGTGGGATCAACTACATGCACAATGACATCAATGTCTTTGAGCGCAGCCTCGGCAGAGGCGTTGAGCGATTTGGACAGGCGGTCGCGTGATGACGTGAAAATGCCCGGAGTGTCCACGAACACAATTTGTCCTCGTGGATCGTGCACCACTCCTTGAATCTGTTGGCGCGTCGTTTGAGGCTTAGGCGACGTAATGGCCAGCTTGGTGCCGACGAGCGAATTCAAGAGTGTAGACTTTCCAACGTTCGAACGTCCAAAAATTGTGACAAAACCTGTTTTCATAGATGTGATGGCAGTCTTGATCATATAGGGAATACATGATACTTGATACATCATACACCGTATCTTGTACATGCTATACCTCATTGCGCACAACATTCGCAGTCTCTATAACGTCGGTTCCATGTTTCGTAATGCGGATGCGTTTGGCGTCGATCACCTGTATTTGACGGGGTATACGGGGACGCCGCCGCGCGTAGAGATCGCCAAGGTTTCGCTTGGAGCAGAGCAATTGGTCCCTTGGTCGCATGCGCGGAATGTGGAGGAAGTGATTGTTCGTCTCAAGGCGGAAGGAGTGAGTATTTTGGCCTTTGAAAGCGATGCGTCTTTTACATCGCTTTCCGAGCATGTGTTCGATCCAAAACAATCGTACGCCGTGCTGGTTGGCAACGAACCGGACGGGCTTAGTGCGCCGCTCATGGCGCTTGCCACTGATCGAGCATACATTCCCATGTATGGGCAGAAGAGTTCGCTCAACGTTGCCGTGGCCTCGGGCGTTGCTCTGTATGCAATTCGCACTCGGTGTTAGCATGAAAGGGTATGTTTCTCTCCATCATCATCCCTACAAAAAACGAAGAAGCGCATTTAGGCGCACTCCTCAAGGAGCTTGCCGCGCAGTCATTTCGTGATACGGAAATCATTGTGGCCGATGCGCGTTCCACGGATCGCACGCGCGACATCGCGGCGCGCTACAAGGCGCGTATAGTGAACGGTGGATCACCGGGGGAAGGGCGCAATGTGGGAGTGGAACACGCGCGCGGCGACCTCTTGCTCTTTTTGGACGCCGACGTGCGGTTGCCGTCCAAACATTTTTTGCGCGACGCGCTCAAAGAAATGCGCCTTCGCCAGCTCGATGTAATGGCGGTGCGCGTTCTGCCGTACCAGGGACGTTTTCTCGATCGCGCCATGCATCGTGTGTACAACTGGTATGTTCGCGTCACCGTGTCGTTTCATCCACATGCGGCCGGCGCGTGTTTGTTTTCCAAGCGTTACATTCATCTAGCGCTTGACGGCTTTGACGAAAGCATTACGCTCGCCGAAGATGTGGATTACGTGCGGCGCGGTTCAGAGATTGGAAATTTTGGTATACTCAAGGCGTTTCCGATTTACGTATCTACGCGGCGTATGGATAAGGAAGGACGCAGGCGCATGGCGCTCAAATATCTGCGCGCGGAGGCGCACATCGTTCGTAAGGGTCCCATTCGCAACGGACGCATTCCGTACGACTACAACTACGATAACGATCGCACATGAAGCGACTCGCTCTCATTTCTTTGCTGGCTTTGATGCCTGTGCCATTTTCCGCATATGCGGGAACGGCCGATGTTGGTTTTTCGGGGAGCGGCATCTACTTTTCACAAGAGATGCTCTATGTTGGCGATGTCGTGCGCGTGTATGCGCGCGTGCGCAATTTTGGCGATGTGGATGTGACGGGGACGGTCGGATTTTACATGGGAGATACGCAAATTGAGAATGATCGTCCGATTTCACTTCCGGCGAATGGGTTTGACGAGGAAGTGTTTGTGGACGTGACGATTCCCGCAGGACCGTTCAACGTGGCGGCGCGTATCAACGATACAAATCCGCAGGACTCAAACGCCAACAATAACTGGGCGCAAACCGTTCAGCGACAGCCGATTCCCGACAGTGATCATGACGGAGTGCTGAATAGTCAAGATAATTGCGTCAAGGTCGCGAACGCGGATCAGCGCGATACCGATGGCGATGGCGTGGGGGATGCGTGCGACATTGACGATGATAACGACGGACTCACCGATGAGCTTGAAGTGGAGTTGGGAACAAAACCAGAAAAGCGGGATACAGACGACGATGGCTTGAACGACAAAGACGACGACGAGCCGCTTGTTCCAACGCCGATCGTGCCAAGCGAATCGGTGCCGACACCGTCAAGTGTGCAAGCACCAACGAGCGCTCCTCTGGGATCATCAACAGATGCGACCGGGTCTTCAAGCCGTAGCGATTCGTCTGCCACGAGCGAGTCACGCCCTCGATTTCGTGTATTTGGTCAGCTGGGTGAACAAGGTGACGATGCAGAAGATTCTGTGGCGGAAACGGTAAGGCTCTCTCCAAAAGCAATCTTTACCGTGACGCAAAACTCTTGGGATACATTTACGTTTGAGGCTCTGCAAACGGACGTCAATCCCGTGTTTGTGCAATGGAATTTTGGCGATGGGTCAACATCTGATGCGGCGGTGGTTCAACACGTGTTTCCAGGCTCGGGAAACTATACGGTGCAATTGCAAGTGACCAATCAAGCCGGACAAGTCGATGAGGATTCGGTGCCGATTACGATTTCATTTTTTCACATCGCCAATCCCGTATTTTTGGCGTTTCTTGTGGTGTTGGCGCTCGTATTCTTGTTGAGCATTGCCTCAATCGCGCGTTTGACGCTCAATGCCCGAGAATCATAAATGGTTACCGTCAACGCTGTCCGTGTTTGGGGCAGCGGTTTTGCTCGGAGCGACCGCACTTGCAAGCCGCGTGCTTGGACTCGTGCGCGATCGCATGCTTGCCGGCACGTTCGGCGCGGGCACGGAACTCGACGCGTACTACGCCGCGTTTCGCGTACCGGATTTGGTGTACAGCTTTATCGTGCTGGGCGCGCTTTCGGCGGGATTCATCCCCTATTTTACTAAACGACTGAAGCAACAAGACGGTTTGGCGTCGGC
>MGDX01000033.1:0-2708 GCA_001791035.1 Candidatus Uhrbacteria bacterium RIFCSPHIGHO2_02_FULL_53_13 | reverse complement strand
GCGACCGTAGAGCTTGCCGTCCCGCTTTCGCGTCTACTCTATCTCTCAACGTTTTTTCTGGGCATTTCGAGTGTCTTTGGCGGCATTTTGCAAAGCTTCAAACGCTTTACGCTCTATTCCATCGCTCCGCTTTTGTACAACATCGGCATTATTGGAGGGACGCTGGTCGCGGGATATTCAAGCGACAATGTCATGTGGGTGGCATGGGGAGTCGTGCTCGGCGCACTCCTGCATTTGATGTTACAGATGGTTGGAGCTGTTCACTCCGGTTGGCGGCCTCGATGGGGCATGGCGTTCAAAGATGCCGATGTGCGTGCCATGTTTGGCCTCATGGGACCGCGCGTTCTTGGTCTTGCCATCACGCAAATCAATCTGATTGTCATGACCGCTATTGCGTCCGTGCTTTCAATTGGAAGTGTTTCGATATTTCATTTTGCTAACAACATTCAGTACGTTCCCGTTGGCGTCATTGGCGTGGCGTTTGCCATTGCGGTATTTCCGCATTTGAGCGACGCGGCCAACGACAACAATCAAAAGGTGATGGCGCGCAGTGTATCGCAAACGACGCGTAGTATTCTGTTCTTGATTATCCCGATTACGGTCGTGATGCTGTTGTTGCGTACGCAGATTGTGCGCGTGGTGCTTGGCGCGGGCGTGTTTGGTTGGAACGAGACGATTATCGCGGCGACCATGCTCGGCTATTTTGCGTTGAGTTTATTTGCCCAGTCTCTCACGCCGCTGTATGTGCGCGTGTTTTTTGCCAACAAAAACACGGTCATTCCGACGCTGATTGCTCTGTTGACCGCGTTTGTTAACGTGGCGTTTGCACTGTGGTGGACGCCGAAGTTTGGAGTGACGGGCATTGCAATGGCGTTTTCGCTTTCGGCATGTGTGCAGTGCGTGCTGTTGTGGATAGCACTGCGCGTGTATGTTGCGTCGCTCGATGAACTTCGGTTGTTGCGCATGCTTGTGACATCTGTCGGCGCGGCGCTCGTGGCAGGACTCATGATTCAGGCCGTCAAAGAACTGTATGGGACGTTTATTCCGTTGCGAACCTTTCTTGCAGTCGTTGGACAGATTTTTGTTGCCGGCGGAGCGGGCATGACGGCATACCTTGTCACGGCGTGGGCATTCAAAAGCGAAGAGTATGAGTGGTTTGTTGCGGCAATTCGGCGTAAACTTTTCTGCAAGTACGCCGCCGTTGAATCTGGCGACGAAGCGCTCGACATGACGGTGTAATAATGAGGGGTTAGAAGTTGGAGGTTAGAGGTTGGAAGTCGGAGATCAACAGATCGCGGTAACATCGGATACACTACAGCATTACGTTGTGTATCCGAAATCATTTCGCATACAAACCAGTTATGTGACATATTTTTCTGAGATTTTTTCTCTAATACTTGCATGAACAAGAAAATCCCAAAGCAGGTTGCTGAATTGTTAAATACACTGGCAAAAGAATGTCAGAGTGTTTTAGGTGATACATTTGTGGGATTCTACGTACATGGTTCATTGGCTATGGGATGCTTCAACCATGAACTTAGCGATGTAGATTTTTTAGTTGTGGTAAATAGCCCATTACATAGTGAGACGAGAAAGAATCTTATGGCCGTATTGATTCAGCACTCCCGTAAAGCACCACCAAAAGGATTTGAGATGAGTGTTGTTATAGAAAATCACATGCAAAACTTTGTCTACCCAACACCCTTTGAAATGCATTTTCGAAGTGATCAAATAGAAAAATACAAAGCGGCTCCTCCTTATGGTACTGAGAATGGTCTGGATCCTGATTTAGCTGCCCATGCGACCATTACCAAAGAACGTGGAATATGCCTTCTTGGCAAACCAATCAATGAGGTGTTTCCCGATATCCCAAAAGAATACTATCTCAAATCCATTATTCGTGATTCCGAAGAAAGCATTCAGAACATCATGAATGGTGTTAACTCAGGAACGTGCTCTGTTCCAGCCTATGGTGTGCTCAATCTCTGTCGAGTTCTTGCATTCATTGACGATGGCTTGATTACTTCAAAGCAAGAAGGCGGAGAATGGGCACTAAAAAATCTACCAAAAAAGTACTCAAACACTATCCGACAAGCATTGAACAAATATACGGGAAGTGACAAACTTCAGGAAGTTGAAGTGAGTGTATTAAAGGATTTTGCCAGGTATGCCAAAGAGAAATGGTAAAAATTTCAGAAAAATACGATCACATAACAGCGCGTATACGATATTAAAACATCGCATACACGCGAACGTTCTGCGAAATTTGCGAATGTGCCTAATGCGTATAACCACATTTTTATGAAACATGAAAAAAAAGTTTGGCCAGAATATTTTCAAAAGATATTAGATGGCAAAAAAACATATGAGCTTCGTCTCGCCGATTGGGAGTGTAACGAGGGCGATATTTTGGTTTTGCAAGAATGGGATCCTGAAACTAAGGAATTTAGTGGGAGAACGCTGGAAAAAGAAGTTACCTATGTTGGCAAAACCAAAAATTTTACATTCTGGCCAAAAGAAGATGTTGAAAAATATGGTTATCAAATTATTGCGTTTAAATAGGGGCGGCACATTCGCAAACATCGCAGAACACGGCATATCCGGTTCAGGAATTTTTCACAATTATATTTTATAAGGTAAGAAAAATTCCTTCTCCCAAATTTTTGTTCCGCTATCGCTACACAAAAACTTCGGATGATGCCGAAACG
>MGDX01000032.1:821-5936 GCA_001791035.1 Candidatus Uhrbacteria bacterium RIFCSPHIGHO2_02_FULL_53_13 | reverse complement strand
ACGTCTCAGCAAGACCGTTGAAGATCAACGTCCCTTCAAACGCCGAGCTTGGAGGCGCCGTCAGCGAGAAGCGCACTTGCACGCCCGCCAAATCACTGTCCGATGGGTTGCGCCATCCAAGCACGATCTGCTCAATGCCCGGAACGCCAACAAGATTGGTAACGTTCGTTGGCGATACGTCTTCAAGGGTCGTGAACGAGGTGTTCGCAGAAGTGCTGTTGCCCGATGCATCGGCAGACGTTACCGTCACCGGATACGTCATGTTGTCGTCAAGAGCAGTCAGCGTGAGGCTGTGCGCCATAACGAGCAAAGACGACGTTGTGCTGATTGCCGGATCGCTGATGGCGGCAACGGCACTGGTCGCCGGCTCGTTTGTCAGCCACGTGACCGTCGCGGACGACTCCGTTATGTTGATCACCTGTATGTTCGTGATCGTGGGAGACGTCACGTCGAGTGTTGTAAAGGTCGTGTCAGGCGACAGGCTCGCGTTGCCAGAGCTGTCAGTCGCCTGAATTTGGAAGTGGTGCTCCGTCCCGGACGAAAGACCCGTGAGGGAGCGTGTGTGCGAAGTGCGAAACAGCGCGTCCGGCATACTGCCGATTTCGTACGCCGTCGTGGTGCCATAACTGAACACCGTGCTGGCCGCCTCGTTGGTCTGCCATGTCACGCTCGCGCTCGTTGCCGTGATGCTGGACACCGCAATGTTTGAGATGATCGGCGCCGTGGTGTCTGATGGTGCTGGGCTTGGGCTCGCTGGTGCGGGCGACCCTCCTGCACTGCTCACCGTAGCGCTCACTGTAACGGTCGGAACGCTCGCAATCGCAACGGCCGCCATGCCCTGCTCACCATCTTCGCCCGTGTCGCGTCCGCGAATGACGCTGATGTCGTACGATCCTGCCGCTCCGGGGTTCACAATGCGATTTGTTCCTGAAGCCGCATTCGTGCCGATTTGAATCTGCACACAACGATCCGTCGCGATATCCGCCGTCGCGCTCGCCGATGACGTCAACGTGATGGTTTGTCCGGAAACCGCGACGCCCCAAGCGTCCGCCGATGGCGAGGCACCCGATTCAAGCGTTTTGTCGGTCCACGGACCGTCGCACGTTGTGTCGTTATCGACCGCAAGATCCATGTCGGCAAACGTGACCCCACTTATGTCAAACCCGCTTTCGTATCGAATCGCGAGCGTGTGCGCCGCCACCGTGAACCCTTGGCGTGTCACGAATTCGATTTCCTGGTTCGTCGCCGTTGACGCGGCATGCGAGCTAAGCTCCACGCGATAATCCGAGAAGATGCCTGCGCGCGAAATCAGCGGCAGACCTAGCAGGCTAAGCCCAAGGGCAAAGAATGCGGCCTTCAAAAGCGGGGATCGTCGCGAGTGCATACTAAACGCGTTGAAGTCGTCGTTTTGCCACGACGATCCCCACGAGAACTGACAGGAGGATCACGAAACTCCTCCATGGAAAGACGATGAGCATACGTTGAGCGGTGGATACGGAATCATCGCCATAGGACATCTCTGCCGTAAATGTGTACGGCCCCAGGCGAATGTGTTTCAGCTCGGCCCATAATGCTGAAGACGGCTCCTTTGTCGTCGAAACGACGCCACTCCAGCGGGCATTGAGCTGTCGAGTTGTCCCAGGAAGGACAATCGACTGGTCAGGATTGATGACAAGCGTATCGGCCAAGCGGCCAAAGATGTCCCGAACGTCGATGGTGCCCGATGGCTCCAGGTGAACCGAACCCGTGTTGGCAAATGAAACCTCCACAGGAACGGGAAGATACGAGATCACGCGGCTTCCCTTTGCGAGGTGAAGCGCTGTGATGGTTCCCGCAATCTCACTCTCACGTGAGAGCACGCGAGCGAAGACGAACGGTCCTGTAACACCGTTCAAGACGATGCTACCCTCTTCGTCGCTGCGCACAGGACGAAAGGTGGCCGCAATACCAGCGACAAGGCTCCCGGACGATGTAGCCGGGGCAGAAAGCGTTACGCGCACGTTCTGGGTCGCTGCCGATTCGAGAACGAACTGGCGAGGTTCCACAGAAATCCATGACACGGACGGAGTATCTGCAGTATTGAGGAGGAATGAGGCCTGACCGGATTCCGCACCGGTAAGATCAAGCTCAACGGGTTGAAGCACGACACTGATCGTTGTACCTGTTTCGTTCAGAAGTGTGAGTTTCTCGGTTTGAGGAACACCCGGATACACTTCCGTCTCAATGCGTTCCGGGGTGAATGTTAACGCAAACACCACAGGTGGCGCTGAAACCATACCAACTGCAAGAAACACGGCGATCGTAAAGATTGTCAGCCTGTGAACCATAGCAATTGGCAACGCGAACGAACATACAGTACTGAAAAGAACAAACGTTTTTCTTTTTATCTTATTCTGACTCCCGGAGCCTCTTGGCTCATGCGATTGTTGGCGGACGTTGTGTTGAATTCTTCCGCACACGCAACGGATGTCGAGCGCCCTCTGCCCTGCAGAAAGGTGAATATTGTACAAAGAACATTCTTCCGCCGTGCGCAAGATGGTCTTGCGATAATTTGGCGGGCGTCAGGGTCAAGTGGCGATCACAGTAGGTTCCCGCTCCCGAATGTACCCTTGAAGCACTTTGTGCTGTCCAAAAGACACGAATAGCACAATGCTTCAAAGTGCACATCTGGGAGCAGGGCTATGTTGCCATTTGACTCCGCAACGGCACCGAGTTTTGATTTGGACTCGTATCTCGATGTCTTCACGGGACCCCATTCCTGGCTGGAATTGAGCCCCATGGAACATCGCGAAACTAAAAGTTCCCCACGCTGGTATAGGTGAGGACTTGGGTATAAGAGCCAACAAGCGTCGCCGAATCAATGGAGGCCTTATACGTAACGGTTGTTTGGGCTCCATTCTTCCAGTTTGTACGTGATGCGATGGTTTGCGCCGACGTTGAGGGTGCGCGATCGTCTGCAAATGCGCGATCATCTCCTGAAAGCGCTATGCCATATTCTTCATTTCCGGCAGTGACCGTTCCATCTGATACGCCGTTTACATCAATGGCGCTTGTTCGTAGTGCGCCGTCTGCCACAATGGAGGTCGAATACCCCCTATACGCATTTGTGGACGTCGAAATGGTGTGTGAAGCAGAAGCTACCGCAGTGGTAGAAAGGTTTCCAAGAGCGATGGAAGCGTTGGAAATTGAGAAAGAGAATGTCGGGTGCTCTGAAAGCTCTTGAAATCCGGAAAGCAACTCATAATTCGTACTGCTCATTCGACCTCCTCCAACATCACCAAACGTATCGTAAAGTGCGTAACTTGCGCTTGTTGATCGAGCACCGGTACCTCCAAGTTCATCGCCATAGATTCTAAAATTCGATGAACTCATGAGCGCACTTGCGGAAAGTGGCAATGCGACCGATACAATGGACGCAAGCAGTGTTATGAAGGAATTTTTCATATTCTTTAGCAATATTTTATCACAATTTTAACGTTCTGTCAACCGTCTTTTTGGCTAGTTTCCGCCAAGTTTTGGCCATGAACAAAATTGGTGTTCAACTTTTCTGTGGATAGCTATTTATTCTCGGATGTAGTGGAGCCACTTATCAACAGCCAAATATACATTTCATTTTTGTCTAGAACACTGTAGACAAATGATACATTTTATTGTCTGCAATTTGAATTTACAAGGGCCATCACACTTGTCCACAGTGGTGTAGACAAATAGAAAAATTGCTTCATGTGAAAATTTAGGTCGTATGGTTCGAAAGAAATGTTTCACGTGAAACAATTTTCTTGTGTACTAAACCCATTCGTACCAATCCACTTTGCAGAACCACCTGATTGCTTCAAAGCATTGCCGTCAGTCGTAATTTAGAATTCTCACTATTCAATTAGTGCTTGCTTGCTTGCTCGCTTGCTTGCTTACTTACTCACTCCTTGCGATCATCCTCACTCTGTCAATGCTAGCCCAAATAAATCCATCATTGCGAATGTAGTGAAGTAATCTCAATTCTAGCGTTGAGAGTGTAGAAAAACTCTCTCGGAGTCATTGCGAGCAACGCGAAGCAATCTAATGGCTAGCGTAAGATTGCTTCGTGGAACTGCTTCGAAGACTCGCAGCGGAGCTCTCAATGACTAAATAGCGAGTTAATCTACACTCTCAGCGTTATGTTGCTTCAAGTTGTTCCGCCCCGAGTTTGCGAATGCATTCGCAATGACACATGCTGGCACTCGTTCAAACTACAGAATTGTTTCACGTGAAACAATTTCATTATAATTGTGAGGTCGAGCGACATCGAGAACGCGCCTTGAGGCACGTTCGAATCGTGAGAAGAGCACTCCGATGTGCGCAGAATTCGCACATCGAAGTTCCACGAAAATCAAGAACCGAAGCAATCTCAATTTGTATTTGATTGTTTAACATTGTTTGCAATGACACATGCTTGCGCTCGTACAAACTGCAAAAATGTTTCACGTGAAACAATTTCAAGCACAACAAAACTGAAACACCAACATTGTGTTGGTGTTTCATGGCGTCCCCGGAGGGAATTGAACCCCCAACCTTTTCCTTAGGACGGAACCGCTCTATCCAGTTGAGCTACGGGGACATTGTTTCCAATTGTCACAGCTATCGAAGAATATGTGTCGTACAATATCAGAGTGTGTGGTATACTAACAATACATGGAAATCGCCCTTGTCGCAATTCTCATCATTTCAATTACGACGCTTGGTGCGTTTGTTGTTTCAATGAGTTTTGTGTTTTCTCGTATTCGAGAAATGAGAAACGCTCAACTTTCATCGCAAAGCGACAAGCTTGTCGGAATGATGAACGAGAACATCTCAAAAATGCAGTCGCGCATTGACAAAACGACCGAGTCACTCAACTCTCGGCTCGATAATGCCGCAAAGGTTATTGGACAAGTACAGCACGAGCTCGGGGGAATGAAGGAAATCGGCAGATCTATATCTGATTTTCAAGCATTTCTCAAATCTCCAAAAATTCGTGGCAATCTTGGTGAAGCAATATTGTACGACACATTAGGCCAAGCGTTTTCCAATGAAAATTACTCAAAACAGTACAAATTCAAGGATGGACAAGTTGTGGATGCCGTTCTTCATACAAGCGCA
>MGDX01000032.1:0-798 GCA_001791035.1 Candidatus Uhrbacteria bacterium RIFCSPHIGHO2_02_FULL_53_13 | reverse complement strand
CATATCCGCGATGTCAGTACCAAGTACATCCTTCCGCAAGAAGGAACAGTTAACTTTTCTGTCATGTACGTTCCGTCTGAAGCGGTTTATTATGAGATTATGCAGGAACACGAAGATCTGCACATGTATGCGCACGAATATCGAGTCATGGTGGTTTCGCCAAACACCTTCTCGCATTTTCTTCAGGTTGTCCTCATGGGCATTGAGCGCTCTAAACTGCACGAACAAGCAAAGCGCATTTGGGAAATTCTCAAAGGAGTTCAAAAGGAAACGCGCAAGTTTGGCGATCGCCTTAGTGTACTTCATCGCCACATTACCAACGCGAAAGGAGCTATGGACACTGTTTCTGGTGAATACATGAAGCTTTCCGGGAAAGTTGACGAAATAAAACTTATTGATGCTTATGACAAATCGAAGGAGAGGACCAAATCCGGAGAATAACCAACGTGAACAGGTGATTCAGCAATTAATGGGGTTTATTCGGGACTGGCGTCGTAAGGGAGAGTCGTTTTCGTATGCGATGAACAAAGCGCTTGATACGTTTTCTGATTTCCGTTCCGGAACTGCGCGTCACGAAATGCGCCGAGAGCTAGGAAGGCGATTTAGCGCGCACAATGATGCCAATAAGCCACGGCGCGACACACTATCGCCAGCGCCACGTTCAAAGCAGGATTGGCTCGTAGAAGAATCGCGCAAGCATTGGAAAGAAATTGGCCTGCCAGAGGAATATCAACAGCTTGACGACGACTTTAATGTCGTGTAACCGAACCATTGACAGCAACGAAACCAAGATGGTAT
>MGDX01000031.1:5244-41938 GCA_001791035.1 Candidatus Uhrbacteria bacterium RIFCSPHIGHO2_02_FULL_53_13 | reverse complement strand
TACATCTGCGGTTTTTTCTCCCTGCAGAGCGTCGGACTTCGCTCTGTTTCAAAAATGCTAATTCCTGTTTCATAGTGTGATGACTATAGCGAGCTTGCCCGCCCTGGGTGGGCTTTTGTGTTACGGGTGTTTAGCTACGGGCCGTGAGCTACGAAGAGCGAGTTTTTACTTGTCGTCTTTGTTTGGCGTGCGCGGCGAGAATAGGGGATTGCCTATTTTCCATTGATCCACATATTGACCGATGCCTTGCGCGTCTCGTTTTTTGCGAACCGTCGTGCGTTGCTGTGACCATCGAACAAGACTTTCAAAATTCACTTTGTATCGTCCTTGAACCACAATGTACGTGATCTCTTGATCCTTAATAGCGCGACGAACGGTTCGCTGACTCACGCCAAATAACCGAGCGGCCTCGGAAACGGATACACGGATTGGTTCGTTTGAGGGCATTTGGTGAGTTAGTGCAAGTGAGTAGTGTACTATAGTCATCACACTATGAAACAGGACTCCATCATTCTTGAAACAGGCGAATTCCTAGCTCTTCGGAAGAAAAAATCCTCAATGTAGCTACGGCTACATCTGCGGTTTTTTCTCCCTGCAGAGCGTCGGACTTCGCTCTGTTTCAAAAATGCTAATTCCTGTTTCATAGTGCGATGACTATAGCGAGGCCTCGCGAGTTCTAATTACCAATCTCGAACCTCCCACCCCCCACTATTTGTCTACAGTAGTGTAGACAAAAACGACCTAAATGTCAATTTGAATTGTTGACAAATAGGCGATTATCTGTTATGTTCTACAATTGGAAGTTAGAAATGAGAGGTTGGAAGTTAGATTCTAACTCCCGAGTCACAGTAGATATTTAGCTAACATTAGCAAGCGTCACTTCTAATAGGATCCGTACACGGGCTGTTTATAATGGTCCCAAGTGTAATGGAGCCATTTTTTATACGACTAAATAGGGTAGACGCATGCATCGCCTTCGCGAACAATTTCTTTTGCACCGCATTCGGACACGGCATGATACGCATGCATTCGCGGAAATTTACGATGCTTACGCCGACCGTATTACGCGTTTCGTTCGCATCAAAGTTGGCAGTATGGAAGACGCGCAAGAGATTCAGTCTGATGTGTTCGAACGTGCATGGAAGTCTCTGTGCGAGCAACGCGTGCGCCACTTGAGCGCCTATCTCTATACGGTAGCGCGACGAGCCGTGGCCGATCATTATCGGATGTTGAGTCGTGAAGTGCAAACCGCCGATTTGGCTGATGCTGCACAAGTGCCGGACGATTCAACGATGGAGTCCATTGTAATGCGATCGGACTTACAAGTCGTCGAGATCGCGCTCGATCACCTCTACGAAGATTACCGCGAACTGATTGTGATGCGTTTTATGGACGGCCTTTCTATTGCCGAAATCGCCGAGGCTCTGCAAAAAACGCCCAACAATGTGCGCGTCACACTACATCGCGCCGTCGGATCTCTCAAACGTGTCATTGATGAACACGATTTCACATGAACTCTCCCCTTGAACAACGTTTGAAGGAACTCTCCAATCGCTCTTCGTGGCGGCTGGATGATGGCGTGCGTGAAGAAACACGCAAGCGGTTACTCATGCTCGAGGCTCCAGTGACCGCACAAACGGCGTCCTCGTTGCTCGATAGCATCTTGCGTCTCCCGCATGACATCACCGAGATGGTTGCTCGTCCGTACGCGATCGTGAGTTTAGTGGTGGTGATGATGCTCGGCGGATGGATCACATCCGTGAATGCGTCTCTCGACACTCTGCCGGGCGATACTTTTTACTCTGTCAAAATTGCTAGCGAGCAAGCGCAATTGACGTTTGCTGGTACAGAAGCGCGCAATCGTTTGCGCGCGCAATTTGCGTCGCGACGTTTGAACGAGGTTACAACGCTTGTTGAACGTGGTTCGACCGACAAAGATGCGCGCGTGAAAGTGGCAATTCAGGGTTTTGAAAAGCAAATTGAAGCCGCGCAAAATGATTTGAAGAAGTCTCCGTCGGACGCGCAAGCCATTGAGCTTGCGCGGCTCATTGATCATTCTAAGAGCGCGCTCGATCAGGCTATTTCCGTTTCCGAGTCTGTGCACGATGCAACGAGTACGGCGGCATTAGTGGCGTCCCAAGGCAGTACAGATGCCGCGCATACCGAGGTGGTCAACGTGTTGTCGAGCACGGCCAGCGACTCGGTGGTTTCTGCCGGCGAGCTTTCGCGCCAGTTCACCAATGAAGTGCGGGATATTTTGGGCACGACAACCGTTCTTTCCGGACGGTTGGATTTGATTGAGCGTGTTGTGAACGCTTCGGGCCGCACGGACATAGAGATTGATATCGCGGCGCAACGTCGAGCGTTGCATAATGTGGACGTTGCGGGGGCGCAAGATTTTGCGGCACGCGGCGGGTACAACCGTGCGTTTGAATTGACGAACGCCATACAGCGTCATTTGCGCGCCGTGGAGTTGATCGTGGCGAGCGCGGAGATTGCGCTCACAAAACCCGTGACGGCTTCAGAGGTGATCAATGAGGATGTGATGATTGTTCCGGAAACAGCCAACGACAAACCGAGTGTCGTGATTGAAAGTGAAACAGTGATCGAAACGGATGTGATGGACGAACCGACAACTGAAGAAGAAACGTCCGACGAAGCGTTGAACGTTAGATTCGAAGCACCGTTGGAAGATAGCGCCGAATCGCCTATCGAAACGCCAACGGATTAACGTGGCTCGCTCTCTCTCATGAATGGAGGTAAGGGGTCGGAGATCGGAACCGACTCATCAACTCCCATTCATCAGAGAGAGCGGACGCACGTTCGCGCTGGTGCCCACTCGGCTAAAACCGAGTTGCGAGAAAGCCATGCTCTCTCGCGGCACCGTGTGGTGTCACTTCTAACCTGTGCGATGCCTAAAGGTCGAGGGGTCAGCCCTGCATTGCACATATCAATCACGAATACGAAAGGAAATTCTCCTTATGGCGAATGATTCGACAATTGGGAAGCGTATTTTTACGCTTGCTGTAGTCGCCATGACGATCCTCTGGACAGTTGGTGCTACCGCTCTCGCTCCTTTGAGCGCTAGTGCTGTTTCAGCAGGTGACTTGATCCGCGGCACATCGTTCTCAACGGTGTACTACTACGGTTCAAACGGCATGCGTTACACGTTCCCAAACGAGAAGACTTACTTCTCATGGTATTCCGACTTTTCAGGCGTCTCGACGATCTCGGACTCTGAATTGGCGGCGATTCCTCTTGGAGGAAATGTGGCTTATCGCCCAGGTTCCTACTGGGTAAAAATTCAGTCCAACCCGAAGGTGTACGCAGTCTCAACCGACGGCACCATTCGTTGGATTGAATCTCCGGAAGTTGCCGCAGCTCTTTACGGCAGTGCGAACTGGGGTTCGTTCGTTCAGGACGTCCCGGATTCCTTCTTCAGTGACTACACGGAAGGAGTTTCGCTCGCTTCCGCGGCGAACTTGTATGACGGTGCGCTCGTGTCAGATGGGAGCAATACGTTCCTCATCTGGGGCGGCAAGCGTCGTCAAGTGTCCTCTGCCGGTATGGCAGCAAACCGCTTGCAAAGCAAACACGTCATGAATACAACCGTGGCGGTGTCGGCGATTGCGGCGGGCAGTGACCTCAATGCCAAGAGCAATGAGGTAGCAGATACGGCTCAAATCCTTGAGGGTGATGGCAGCAGCAGCGTTACGCCAGCTGGTGGCCTCTCACTCTCCACAGCTTCAGACACACCAGCGGGCGCAACCCTTCCACAGGGCGCAAACGGGGTGAACGTCTTGAAGATTCGCGCCTCGGCCTCTGGCGGAGACGTGGAACTGGATGACTTGGTGCTTGCATTGGGTGGCGTCGGTGCGACGGCCAACATCAGCAATGTGTACCTCTATGAGGGATCACAGCGCTTGACGGAAGGTCGCTCGGCGAACAGCTCAACGCGACAAGTCACCTTTTCGAACTTGAACTTCAAAGTCTTGAACGGCCAGTCACGCAACTTGTGGGTTTCGGTTGAAACCTCCACGAGCGCGACCGCAGCCGACACCATGAGCTTCTCGGTGGTTTCGGCCAACGGAGCCGCGGTGAGCGGTGTTCAAGGCAACACGTTCTCGTTCTCGGGGAACTCGGTTGGTACGGTCACGATTACGAAGACCGGCACCATCACGAACCCATCTTTGGGTCAGCAGAATGCGGTTATCGGTAAGTTCCGCGTCACGGCGGGCACCGAAAACGCTGAAATTCAGCGCTTGCGCTTGAAGATCAACAACGCATCGGACCACAGTGCATTCTCGCTCTACCAGGGCGCGGACAAAGTTGCCGATGGCGTCTACGCCAGCGGTGACTACGTGGACTTTGCGTTCACGGCTCCTTACACGGTGGCAGAGGGCAACAGCCGCAACTTCGACGTGAAAGCGAAGATTGGCGGTCAAGCTGCTGAAAATATCTCCATCGCGATGGATCGCGACACGGACTTGGTGGCGGTCGGAGGCGACTTCGGCTTCAACCAGTCGGTGACTCGAAGCGGATACGACGGTGGTGCCGCGGCCGCAACGGAAGATGACGCGAACACCTGTTTCACGTCCTCGGCGGCTACGACGAACGACTGTTCGTTCAGCACCATCCAGGGCGGTGACGTTACGTTTGCCTTCAACGGCCCTCCAGCCGGCGATGTGCACTCGAACTCACAGGATGTTATTCTGTTCTCGTTCTCGGTCACTTCGGCCCAGAACGTGACGGTGAAAGATCTTGACTTCATCGTGTACGGTGAAGACAACGGTCTTGCGAACGCCTTTGTTCCGGGTGATGACACCACGCTTGACAGCGATGGGTTGGTCAACACCAACGGAGAGGGCAACCTCAAGGATCTCAAGGTGCGCCATTCCAATGGCAGTGGTGTGCTCTTGAGCCCGCTTGAACTCGATTGTGTGGCAAACACCACGGCGTGTGGTTCCGATGGAACTCGCGACGGTGCCCAGACGATTGATTTTACGGATGACTTCACGCTCACAGCGGGAACGACGTACGATCTTGAGTTGACGGCAGACATTGACAACGATGTGACGGCGGACACCGAATTCGGTGCCACGCTCGACGTATCGGGTCTCACCATCGAAGATTCGAACGGCGACAACCTGACGCTTGGAACCGACATCATCCCATCGGGTGATTTGATCGGGAACAACCGAACGGCTCGTTCGGCCGCGTTGACGGTCGCGCTTGCAAGCTCTCCTGTTTCCACCACGGTGGTTCAGGGAACAAGCAACGTGAACGTTGCCGCGTTCACCATGACGGCGGGCGTTGGCTCGGATGTCACGGTGAGCAGTGCCACAGTCTCCGCATACGCGGATGAAGGCGGCACAACCACGGGTACGCTCGGTGGTGAAACCGGTGCGCAGGTTGAGGACTTCATCAGCTCATGTTCCATTTACGACGGTGACGGCGCCCTCTTGGACGGCCCTGCGGCCGCTTCAAACAGCGGAGCCAACTTCGTCTTCGATGACATGCTCTGGACGGTCCCAGCCGGTACGGTTGAAGTGATGAGTGTCTACTGTAACTTGGCGAACCCATCTGACACGGATACGGACGTATTCTCATGGGGACTGAACGATGTCTCTGCAGATATGGTCGCGTCTGATGAAGATGGCAACAGCGTCACGGCTACAGGCGATGCTGTCAACCATGGTGGAACAGCCCTCGGCACAACCGTGGGCACGACCACAGGTGTTGCGTCGGTCGCGATCTCGATCGCTTCGGCCGGCACGCTCGCATACGCTCCGGATCCAGGTTCGCCAAACGCCGACATTTTGGTTGCTGGCACATCTGGAAACGTCGTATCGAAGTTCAAGTTCACCGCAACCAACGAAAGCATGTTGGTCACACGACTGACGGTTTCCGAGGAAGCGGCTGAAGACGACAACTTCGGTACCAACGCCACAACGTATACCAACAATGTGGCTTCGGTGGCCGTTTCTTACCCGGATTCCAATGGAGCCACCGCTACGGCGACGGCGTTCATGTCCGGCAACGAGGCGAAGTTTGACGGCTTGGACTTCTTGGTTCCTGCGAACTCACCAAAGGTGGTGACGGTGTCCGTAAGCGTCCCTGGATCGAACCGCGATTCTGGCGGATCGGCGCAGTCGGGCGAGGATCTCTTAGTTGAACTGTTCCTTGATGCCACGAACGACGATAACTTCCGAGCCGTGGGTCAGGGTTCAGGATCGGTGCTTGATGACGATGATCCAACCTCAAGCAACACGGGTCTCTCGGCATTCGTTATTCACGAAACAAAGCCAACCATCAGCCTGGCTTCTGGCAGCCCATCGGGCGCGAAGGTTCCGGGTCTTGACGAAGTGTTGCGCTTTACCGTGGCGGCGTCTTCAAACGAGGATGTCGTGGTCGACGAAGCTATCTTCAAGATGGTTTCGACCGACAACAACGGTGCCACCGCAGCCGGTTCTGACTGGAACGAGTGTAGCTCGGCGGTCTCCGGTAACTCGGTAGATGCGGACTTCTCGCTCTACGATTACACGGATCTTGGAACAGAGCTTGACACAAGCTCCAGCGCATGGAACTTGCTCAGCTCGACGGGTGCGAACTGTGAAGCAACCGCAGACACTTCGATTGCCTTCGTACAACTTGAGTTGGTTGCCGCAGACGATCTCGTGATCGCTGCCGGTACCACCAAGACCTTCTCGTTGTGGTTTGACTCAACGGGAGCGTCGGCAACGAACGATGACTCGGTGCGCTTTGACATCCCAGCGGATCCAATCGCGTCGGCATACATTGATTCCGGTGCCTTCGACGTAAACGGTGCCGTGACCGGTGAGGACACGACCACGTTGACGATCGATACTGGATCAAGCCGACCGCTTCATGGAGATGTGGTTTGTCTCTCGAGTGGCACCTGTGCGTCAACCGATGAAATCGTGCTTGTCACGAACATCGACGACGACACTGCCACGGCCCTCTATGTGTCCCGAGGATACTTGGGACGCAACCGAGGTGGCTCGGGCGCTACCGTCGCCGACAACACAGAACTTGACTACTTGCCAAGCTCGCTTGTCTGGTACGACGATGGCAGCACCACGGACGACACGGATGCCTTCGAAGACGAAGTATCCGGTTCGTACCTCGTGGACAACCTTCCACTTATCGGTGGAACGATCATCTTCTAAATTCGCTTAGTCGAGATCAACAAAACAGCCCCTTCGGGGGTTGTTTTGTTTTTCTCTCCGTCGTTGCGAGCGCACCCTTTCCGTCGTTGCGAGCCCCTTCGACTTTGCTCGGGGTAGACTCCGCGAAGCAATCTCATACTGGCATTTATAGTCGTCACACCATAAAACAGCACTCCATCATTCATGAAACGGGCGAACTCCTTGCTCTTCAAGAGAAAAAATCCTCAATGTAGCTCGGCTACATCTGTGGTTTTTTCTCTCTCCAGAGCATCGGATTTCATCCCGTTTCAAGAATGCTAAATCCTGTTTTATGGTGTGACGACTATAGATTGCTTCGCGGCTTGATGCTCGGGGCACTCCGGTGCGCATGGCGCACATAGGAGTGCCCGTCTCACGGTTCGAACGTGCCTCAATGGCACGTCCTTCATACCGCTCGACCTCGCAATGACTTCTTGAATGGTTTGGCATAGTACGCTACTATTCACGCATTATGAAAAATCGCATCAAGGTGCTTTTGATTGTTTTGGGACTTGTCGTGATCGGCGCGGTGGCATGGGATTGGGCCGGTGATGGAAAGTTATTTTCGTCGGATCGCTATCCGGGATTTGTCAACGAAGAAGCGTTGGATTTGCCCGCGGACGTCCGCGGGCAGTGGGAAGCGCAGTACGATACGGCGATAGCGTCTTTAGCGTACGATCCGGAGGACTTGAGCGCGAATGCCACGCTCGCCGTGCTGGAGTCGAACTTGGGCAAGTATGCCGATGCGCGTGAGCGTATGGAGTTTGTCTTGAGCAAAAACCAAATCAACCCCGTGAACTGGACGATCTTTGGAGATATTGTGAGCAAGATGGGCGACTACGAAGCTACGGAACTGGCGTATCTCAAATCGCTCGAGCTCACGGTGGATCAGCAAGTCGTGTACAAACTCGAGCAATTGTGGCGCGAGCATCTTCCGTCGCAAACGGATAACATCGAGGCGCTGTATCAAGACGCCATCGCCGCAGAGGGTCAAACGCGGTTCTATCTTGTGCAACTGGCGGCATGGTACGAGGAGGAGGGACGCTTTGAGGAAGCGGCATCGCATTTGAAAGTCGCGTCCGATTTGGAGCCGGACAACGAAGCTTTGCGCGAGGCGTACGAAGAGATGGCGCGAAAGGCACGAGAATAACGAGAGGATGCGCCTTGCGAAGCCGTACGGTCCGAACACTACTTACTTGCACTACTCACTAAATGCCACACCGCATCGTCATCATTTTGACACTCTTGCTGATCCCATCTACGGCCTTCGCCGTCGTTCCGAACGACGAGCTCGTTGGAAATCAGTGGTATCTCCAAAAAATTCGTGCGTTTGATGCGTGGGAGACACAGCACGGTTCGAGCGATGTCATTGTGGCCGTTCTCGATGCGGGTCTCGATACGCGGCACGAGGATTTGATCCCGAATCTTTACACAAACCTAAGAGAGGTCGCGGGCGATCATATTGACAATGATGGCAATGGACTCGTTGATGACGTGCACGGATGGGATTTTTTTGATGATGACAATGATCCGCGGCCTGAGTTGAACGGAAACCCCGAAGAAATTGGCGTCCATCATGGCACGGTGATTGCGGGCATTATCGGCGCGCAAGGAACCAACAGCATCGGCGTTTCTGGCGTTGCTTGGGACGTGTCCATTTTGCCCGTGCGCGTGTTGAATACGGACGGTGACGGGACGTTTCAGACGATCGTTGATGGGATTGACTATGCGGTGGCTCAAGGAGCCGATGTCATCAACTTGAGTTTTGTCGGTGAGCTCGATTCGCAAGAACTGCGCGATGCGATTGAACGCGCGTACGAACGCGGCACGCTCGTGGTTGCGGCGGTGGGGAATGACACGCGTGATTTGGATGTGGATCCCTTGTACCCCGCGTGTAGTGCGTGGGCCGATAAGCGCAATCTCATTCTTGGCGTGACGGCCACGAATGCCGACGATGCGCGTGCGGAGTTTTCTAACTACGGAAAGCGTTGTGCCGACATTGCGGCGCCGGGCGTGTCCATGTATTCCACGCAAACGAGTACGGCGGGTTTGGGGTTGTACGGGAACGGTTGGTCGGGCACATCGCTGGCCGCTCCGATTGTGTCCGGCGTTGCGGCGCTCTTGCGCTCGGCGTATCCGACCATTTCACCGGCGACGATAATCACGGCGCTTCAAACGTCTGTGGATCCGATCGTGGGGTTGAATCCGAAAGGGCAGGTGGGGACGCTCGGCGCCGGTCGTGTGAATGCACAAAGAGCGATGACGGTTGCCGCGGGGCTCGTGGAGACGCAGACGAATGAAGCTCCGGTGACAGAGGAACCCGACCGCGCTGTTGAAGAGCACGTGACTCCAGCGACGCTTGTGCACGCTGGCGCGTTTGATCGTCCGTTTGCCATTGGTGCGCGCGCAGGCGACGGTGCGCGCGTGGAACTTACGGAATCCTCGGTGTCTGACTCGCTGGCGTTTACGCCGTACCCGGGATTTTCAGGCGATGTTCGCGTGGCGGTGGGGCAGTTTGATGACGACGGTGCCTATGAAGTGGCGACGGCGCCAGGGCCAGGCGGGGGTCCGCATGTGAAGGTGTTTAGTTTGACGGGCAAGCTTGAGTCCGAGTTTTTTGCCTACGACGCGGCGTTTCGCGGAGGCGTGGCTATCGCGGCGGCCGATGTGGACGGCGATGGCGTGGACGAAATTCTCACGGCGCCGGGCGTGGGAGAATCGCCTGTCGTGAAGTTCCATCGCAAATCCGGCGGGCTCATGGATACGATTGTTCTTGAAACGGACAGCAGGCATGCCCTGAACATCTCTGCGGGTGATATTGACGGCGATGGCGCGGACGATGTTCTCGTGTCGACAAGCGGCGGCGAACCGCGCGTGTACGTCTATCGCCTGTACGGGACACAGCAGACGTCGTTCTTGGCATACAGGCCACACGAGCGCGGCGAGCTGAACTCGGACGTGTGGGTGAACGCGGAGGGAAAGCGCATGGTCGTGACGCGTATGGCGTCAAGCGTCAATCCCAACATTCGGTTTTTTACTTTGATTGGAGCGTTCGTGAATCAGGTTGATACGTCCGTCGAGAGCGGTGATCATGGTGATATTGCGGCGTGGCAACCATATGCAGAGCAGTCGCCGGTGTTGGTGACATCGGAGCTCACACTTGGGAAACCAGACCTCTTCGTTTATAATGAAGACGGGTCGCTCGCCGATATTCAGTTGTTTGCGGAGTTTGAATACCGTTCGCCGATGACTTTGGCTAAATAGTGTAATGTTCTTCCATGCCAACCAAACCCATCTTTGACAAGAAGAACGTGCTCGTCACGGGCGGCGCCGGTTTTATTGGTTCGCACATTTGCGATACGCTCATCCGCGGCGGGGCGCGCGTCATTTGCATTGACAACTTTGTGTCGAGTCAAGAGCGCAACATTGACTTTTTGTTGAAGCATCCGGACTTTCAATTTATTCGCGGAGATGTTTCGGAACGATTTGATCTTGAATCCTATCCGGAGCTCGAGGCGTTCAAAATCCCGTTTCAGGGGATTCAAGAAATCTATCATCTGGCGTGTCCGACCGCGATAAAAAAATTTGACGCCCACCGCATCGATACTCTGCACGCCAACGGCCGCGGCACGCTCAACGTGCTTGAGGTTGCCGAAAAATACGAAGCGCGTGTCGTGATGGCGTCTAGTTCTGTCGTCTATGGAGGGCGCACGCCGGATCGTCTGTTTTTTGACGAGGATGACGAGGGGATTGTGGATCACACCACGCCGCGTGCGGTGTACGACGAGGGCAAACGTTTCATGGAGACGTGCGGATTTGCCTATCGACAGGCGCGCAATGTGGACGTGCGTATCGCGCGTATTTTTCGTACGTATGGACCGCGTATGCCGCTGTTTGATGGTCATCTCATTCCGGATTTCATTATGAACGCGCTCGACGGTAAGCCGCTGATTATTTACGGTGACGAGCATTTCAAAACGTCACTGTGTTATGTGGGGGACATTGTGGACGGCATGATGCGTCTCATGAACGCGCGCGAGAATCCCGGGCCGGTGAACATTGGGAGTGATGTTGACGTGCGCATGGTGGATGTGGCGAACATGATTTCGCATTTGACGGAGTCCAAATCTGAAGTCGTGTTTGAGCCGCCGTTGGCGTTTTTGACGGAACTGGGACTGCCGCGCATCGCGCGTGCGCGAGAAACGCTTGGATGGTTGCCTCTTGTGCGGCTCGAGGACGGACTCAAGCACACCATTGACGACGTGCGTGCCAATCGTATTTTGCTCAATCATTTGTCGCCAAGCGCATGAGACTGATCGTCATTCCCGCGTACAACGAGGAGGGCCGAATCGCCGAGGTGATTCGGCGCTCTTTGCCTTACGCCGACGCGGTGCTCGTGGTGAACGACGGTTCGCGCGATGCCACGGCCGCGGTGGCGGCGCGCGCGGGCGCTCGCGTGATTTCGCATGCCGTCAACCGCGGATTGGGCGCCGCCATCGGAACGGGTTTGCAGGCGGCGCGTCGGCTTGGCGCGCACACGGTGGTGACGCTCGATGCGGACGGCCAGCATCTTCCAGAAGAAGTGCCGCGCTTTATAGAAGCGCTTGAAAACGGTGCGGACGCGGTGATTGGATCGCGCATGTTGAATCTCGAAGGCAACATGCCGCCTTTGCGCCGTGTGTATCAACGCATTGGTAATCTGATGACCTATCTGCTGTTTGGGAAGTATGTCACCGATAGCCAAAGCGGTTTTCGTGCGTTTTCAGCAAGCGCAGCCGATCGCATTCGCATTCGTACGGATCGCATGGAGGTCTCGTCGGAGATTGTCAGTGAGATTCATCGGCATCGGTTGAAGTACGCGGAGGTTCCCGTCACCGCGGTGTACACGGACTACTCGCTCAGCAAAGGTCAGAGTTTTTCGGTTGGCGTAAAAACGGCGGCGAGGCTTCTGTTACATCGGTTGTATCGATAGATATGCTCCTTTCTCTCATCCAAATTTTCCTTGTCGTGTTCGCGCTGTTTGCACTCGCGCGTACGGTGGCGCTCACGCGCCGTAGAAGCGTTCCGTTTGTGTGGGGCGGCGCGCTGTCGCTTGCGTGGACGGCCGTTATTGTCATCGTGCTCTTGCCACAAACAACCGACCTTTTGGCCGCGCGCGTCGGCATCGGTCGTGGCGCCGATTTGGTGGTGTATGTTGCGTTGGTGGCGCTCATGTACGTGGTATTTCGTCTCGTTCTCAAAATTCAGTCGATTGAACGGGATCTCACCGCGCTTGTTCGACACGACGCTCTGCGGGAGTTGGATGATCCCCGCGTATGACCATCGTCTTCGTGACGCCGGTGTATCCGCCATATCGCGCCGGCATGGCGCACGTTGCGTACGAGGAGGCCGTGCATTTGGCGTCGCGCGGACACGCGGTGCATGTCGTGACGCTCTCCAAGCACCGTTCGGTCGTACAAGACGAGCATGGTGTAACGATTCATCGGCTTCGTGCGGAGTTGGCGTTTGGCAACGCGGGATGGGCGTTTGAATGGTGGCGATGGTTGCGCGAAGTGCCTGTTGATGTTGTGCATCTGCACGCGCCGTTTTTTGGCGTACAAGAGCAAATGGTTTTGTCATTTCCAAAAGAGATTCCGCTGGTGATGTCGTACCACATGGATCTTGTGGCGCATGGATTTGTGAAAAGGGTCGCGGCGATTTCGCGCGCGGCTTTTTTGCCGCGGCTGTTGAAGCGGGCCGATCGCGTGATCGTTGCTTCGCGCGATTATGCACAGTCGAGCTGGCTTTATCCGCACTGGGAGCTCATAGAAAAAAAACTCGCGGAGATTCCGTTTGGCGTTGATCTTACGCGTTTTTGCCCGTCATCACGACTGCCATTGACCAGCACTCAGCCGTTGCGAATCCTTTTTGTCGGCGCCCTTGATCGCGCGCATTATTTTAAGGGGTTGCCAGAACTTCTGCGAGCGCTCGAAGGGTTGCGGGAGCATGAGTGGCGATTGACGATTGTCGGGGACGGTGATTGGCGTGCGCGATACGAAGCGTTGTGTCGAGAGCTATATGTGAGCGATCGCGTCACATTTGCAGGGCGCGTGCAAAGCGACGCGCTTCCGGCGATGTATGCGCAGGCGGGTATGTTTGTGTTGCCGAGCGTGGATCGCTCGGAGGCGTTTGGGTTGGTGGCGCTTGAAGCGCAGGCGTCCGGCGTTCCGGTCATTGTGTCTGATTTGCCCGGCGTGCGAACCGTCATTGATCCGGGGAAGACGGGGATCCTTGCCAAACCAGGCGATGTCGCGTCGCTCCGTGAATCGCTAGAGACATTGCTTGGCGATGCTCCAAGACGCCAAGCCATGGGTCGCGCGGCACGCGCGCATGCCGAGCGCTACTCGTGGGACGTACATGTGGATATGCTTGAGCAGATGTACCATAGTGAGCCGTTGGAGGTGAGGGGTTAGAGATTGGAGGTCGCGAGGCCGTTCTATCCGAAACTACTCACAGGCTAACGCCCAAAAAGCCAATATGCGCATTCTTTTTGTCACAAATCTTTTTCCTAGAGAAGCGCGCGGCGGAGCGGAGCGCTTGGTTGAAGCGCTCGCATGTGCGAGTGTGCACGCCGGACATGAGGTGCACGTGCTTTCGACCACAAGCCGCCGCATGAGCGGCGTGGAAATTTCAAAACGAGACGGTCTAACGGTTCATCGCTATTGTCCGCAGTTGCCGTATCACTTGCTTGAAGATGCCGCACAGCCGTTGTGGAAGCGCGTGCGTTGGCATGTGCAAGACGTGCTATCAGCGCGTGTGAGTCATGATGTACGGCGCGCGGTCGAGAACATCGACGCGCACGTGATTTTCTCGCACAACATGCGCGGCATGGGATTGTCGCTCACGCGGGCGTTGCGTCAAGAGGGAGCGCAATGGGTTCACACACTGCACGATGTGCAGTTGCTCTATCCAAGTGGACTGCACTGGATGGTTCCGATACATGGTGTACAGCGTCTGTGGCAATCTTCCATGGTGATGCGGCCGTATCAGTTTGCGGTGCGGCATCTGTTTGGTGAGCCGGACGTGGTGATTGGTCCGACGGCGTACATCGTGGATGCGCACAAAGCGATGGGAATGTTTGAGCGATCGCGCGCGATCGTTCTAGAGAATCCGCTTGCGCATGTACCACAGGGAAGGAGAGTGCAATCACACACGCCGCCGCGATTTCTGTTTGTGGGGCAACTGGAATCACACAAAGGTGCGGATGTGCTTATCGAGGCGCTGAATCGCCTTCATGCACAGGTCGAAGTTACGATCGTGGGGAGTGGCTCGCGCCAGGACGAGCTTATGGAGCGTGCCATTACACTACCGGACTCCGTCAAGGTTTCTTTCTTGGGGAACGTATCGCACGAGGAGGTTCTGCGGATGATGATCGAGCACGACGTGCTCGTTTTCCCGTCGCTTGTAGCGGAAAATTGCCCGGGCGTTCTGCTTGAAGCGCGGTCTGTGGGACTGCCTGTCATTGCGTCGGATGTCGGCGGTGTTGCCGAGTTTGTTGATGTACATGCACTCGTGCCGCCAGGGGAGCCCCGTGCGCTTGCGCAACGCATGTGGCAAATCACAGAGCGACTGGCGCAGACATCACCGCAACCTGCACTCACTGCGGACGCGTATGTTCGGCGACTTCTTGCCCTGGTGAGCTGATGTCGTCGCGATGAAAAACAAACACCCACCCGTTACGGGTGGGTACTCGCTTTTTCTTGAGTAGATTATAGCAAATACAGAACACTTAGACATTGTCTGTCAAGCATCCAGTTGTGGATAAAGGTGTGGATAAAAGTACCTGGTACTTTTATCCACAACTGGTATTGGGTGCTCTTTATCTGATTTCGCCGCTATCAAACACAAACACCCACACGGCGCCGTCGTCCACGATAAAGTAGTCGTTAGTTTGCGTGCGCGCCCGCTCGATGGCCACCTCGGCCGACCACCAGTATTCATTCACCACAAAATATGCGCGATCAACGCCGGCTAAATCCATAGCCGCTTCTGCTCGCGCGTGCGTTGGATTGTCCTCAATCATCTCCAAAAACAGCGTGTACAATGGTCCGCCGGTCGGGACGGGATAATAAAACACATCTCCGCGCTCCCCGTAGTAATGCAAAAATCCGTTGTCCTCAATCGCGGCGGCCGACACGCTTTGATTCGCCAGCACAATGTACGGCGTTGACTTCGCATGAGAAGCAATCGACGCGACGGTATGATGGTCGCTTTGCGAGACGGTGAATCCGCGGCTGACGGTGTATGCATCGTGACGCGGATAAGCGGCGTAGGCGTTGGCGCCAATCGCGATGGCGAGTACGACCATTCCCACGGTTCGAATGAGCGGACGATTGAGCGAGAGCACGCGTTCGGTCACAAGCCCAATACCAAGCACGGCAAGCGGCAGGAGCACATGCAGACACAAATAGACGACACGGTCAATGTAGTTGGTTTGCTCGTAGTCAATGAGGAACGAAAAATCTCCGGTGACGGCAAGAATCGTCGCGTTCACAAAAAGGATGAGTGAAAGCAGAAGCAGAATGCGCCAGCGTTTTGAACGCATGTTCCACAAAATAACAGCGGCCGCTCCAACGAACGCAAGGAGCCACAGCCATCCGTTGGCGGTGATCCACGTCACCAAATCGCCCACCACATCAAAGCGCGTCGAAAAAAATGTTTGCGGAACGAGAGCACGTAAGCCGTTCCAATGGATCTGCCACGCGCTTTCTCCAAACAGCGTGAACGCGATGGGCAGGGAAACGGCGCTCGCGGCGGCGGTGATCCAAAACAGCACGCGGCGCAACGGCGAAAATGGGGCGTCCTGTGCAGATGGTTTGGAGAGCAAAAAAAGCGCGACAAACACCATGGCCGGAATACCGGTCAATGGATGCACAAGCAGCGTGGCCAGGGCCATCACTATCAACACGACCGGGTGTGTCCAGCGTTGTCCGGTCACGAGCTCTGGGAGCGCGAGAAACAAGAGCAATAACAGCCAGAGATACGACAGCCCTTGCGGCGTTGTATTGATATATGGGGAAAGAGGAACAAGCGCCGTGGCGATGCTTCCAAACGCCGTCGGGATGCCGCGCTTGGTGATGTGCCACACAGAGGCGGCGGCCGTGGCAGGCAACAGCAGTGCCGTGAGGATTGGCAGAAAAACGACGTCAACTGTGTGAGCATCGAGGGAGCCAAACAACATCACGACCAGTTCGAGCGCGTATTGTCCAATGTAGTACGGCGGTTTTGGCGTGATCGTGCCGTTTTGCGCAATGTAATCGAGCGCGGCTTGATGCAGAAACGGATCAAAGCCGTAGCCGAGCGGAAACACCATGACGGCAATACTCAATAGGGCTCCAAGAAGGACCATCGTGCCAATCAGAGCTAACCGCGCGTGCTGTTTTGCCGCTATGGAACACAGCCAAACAGCGGCGCTCACAAGAGCTAGCAGTATGAGCGGCGAGGTCACGAGCCATGGAGAACGGACGGCATCCATGGTCTGGAAACCGGATATGAGCAAGCTAAACGCGATGATGCTGATGACAAAAAACGCCCCAAACAGTCCAAGAGAAAGTGCCGCGTCTGAAGACGGCTCTTCGATGAACTGGCTTTCTTCAAAAAAATGCGCCGTCAGCCAACCTAAAAAAGGAAGCGCGATCATGACCCAAAACAGGTGCGATGCTGTTATCGTGCCAACGTAGTACACGGCACTGCCGAGAATCATGATGACGCACAGGCTTACGACGGAGCCAAGCAACAAACGCGTGCCGCGCAAATGCGATCCCCATGTGTGCGCAAAAAATCCGGCGCTCACGAGCGTGACGACGCCAAGGCCGGTAAGCGTGACGGCGGGCATTTCAAGCGCAACGGCCCCTGCAAAAAACATTCCTAGGCCAAGCGCGGTCAGAATGCTATACTTGAGCAATACAAAGCGTGACATAGCGTAATAGGATCTCTGTAGACGATAGTCTAACATGAAACAGCCAACGCGCGATCCGAGTAAACTCTATCCGCACGACCATGTGATGAAGTGGGTTGTGCTTCCGCTTATTCCAAAATGGATTACACCAAATCAGGTGACGATTTTTCGATTTTTGGCTACGCCGTTTGTGGTGTGGGCGCTCGCGATTGACGCGTACGCCTGGTCAATCCCTCTCTTTCTGTTTGTGGCGTTCACCGACATGATCGACGGCTCGCTCGCTCGCGTGCGCCATCAAGTCACTGAGTGGGGTACATTTTTTGATCCCATTGCAGACAAAATGCTCATTGCGCTCTCGGCTATCGTGGTGATTGTGCGCATGGTCGGATGGTGGCTTGCGACGCTCGTTATCTTTATAGAGATGGTCATTGTCTTGGGCGGTCTCATTCACAAACGCTCGGGGAACGTGCTTTCAGCAAATCACTGGGGGAAGGCAAAAATGTTGATGCAAGTGACTGGCGTGGGGCTTTTACTGTTTTCAGCGGCTCTCGACGGCGTGCCGGGACTTGTCATGGCCGGTGTGATTGTTCTGCTCGTTGCGGTCGTGTTGGCGGTGATGAGTCTTGTGACGTATGGTCTGTAACATGAGGCACTCGATACTCTGGGGAGGACTGGGAGCGCTTGCGCTCTTTTTTGCCTATGCAGCGTTGATGCTTGTCTCGCCAAGTGCATGGACATCACCTGACGAAGCTGCGGTTGCCTATGTGGCCGAGCACGGGTTGATGACGCTCGCGCCGTTTGGCAAAGCGCTCGGAGGGCTCGTCTCGCCGCGCAGTTTGATGGTTGTTGACGGTTCGTATGTACCGAGTAGTTGGGTTGGATTGGCCTTTGCGTTGCGTACGCTCGTGGTTTTAGGTATTCCGATTTCGTGGAGCGTTTTGCTGGTGCCGCTTGTTGCGGTTCTTGGCGTTATCAGTTGGAAAAGTATTGCCGCGCGCGTGAGTGGTCGCGAGGATGTTGGATGGATCGCGGCTCTGCTTTTGGCCGTGCACCCAGGATGGTGGCACTACGCTTTGCGTGGTTTGCATCCCAATGTACCTTTTGTTTCGCTGTTGTTGTGCGGTGTTTGGAGTTGGATGAAGGCGTTTGAGACTCGGCGTCCGTGGATGCTCGCGGGCACAAGCGGTGTGCTGTTTGGCCTGGCGGTTTTTGTTCGCGCGAACGAGGCCGTTTGGCTCGTTCCGTTGCTTGCAGTATTTCTCGTGTTTGCGTGGGCGCGCGCTTCCCGTCCGGTGCGTCATACCATGCGCATACCTATCGCGGCTGCCGTTGCGGGATTTTTACTCCCAATCATTCTGATGGGTGCGGTACATGAATACATTTATGGTTCACCATTTTCTGTTGGATACAACCGTGCTAGCGACCCCATTCCGGGTCTTGAGGTCAATGTTTTAGGGGATAACGCTTCACTTTTTTCAAGTGTGGTCAGAACCCTGTTCCCATTTGGTGTTCATGAACTGAACACTCTGCGCAATGTGTGGTCATTTCATGCAGCGTTCTTTTGGCCGTGGACAATCCTTTTTTTCTTTGGAGTTGGCTGGGTGTTTTTTGAGCGCCGTTCCACGACCAAGCCACTTATACTCATACTGTACACAGGCGCGATGATCGCGCTCTACTTGTTGATTGAGTACGGTTCGTGGCAGTTTCGCGATAATCCGGATCCGCGAGCGATTACCATTGGCACTTCCTACATTCGCTATTGGTTGCCGATCAGCGTGTGGATGACCCTCTTTGCTGCTTACGGAGTCGTGCGTGCGGTGAAAGAATTCTCGATGAGGACACGGCGATACATCTATGCGTTTGGCGGCACTGCTCTGGTGATGTTGAGTACGAGCATGGTCGTGTTTTCGCCGCAGGAGGGGCTTGTGCCGCTTTTGGCAACAGTAGAGGTTGATCAGGCGCATCGGTCATGGGTGATGTCGCAAACAAACGAGCGCGACCTTCTCATTGTGGACAGATCTGACAAATACCTCTTCCCCGAACGCTCTGTGATTGTGCCACTGCGCAGTGAACAAACATACGCCTCGATGCGCCTTGCCTACGATGCCGTGCAAGCACAAGGCGGCCGCTTGTTGTACTACGGTTTGACACTGCCGCCGCAGGATGTGGAGCATCTGAACACAGTGCGCTTAGCGTCTCACGGATTGCAAATTCAGGATCTCTCCACATGGGGGGATATGACTCTTTATATTGTGAGCGAGTAGCCCGTCATTGTGAGCTCCGTTGCGAGCGTGGCGAAGCGATCTATGAAGCAATCTTACGCCAGCATAGATTGCTTCGCTACGCTCGCAATGACAGAATGAAAGACATCAATATTATGTTTCTATTGCGCACCATCATTCGGTTCGTTCCCATCATCCTCCTTGTGTGGGTTGGAGTGTCAGCGCTTGATATGGATGGTTTCACGCGCGCTGTTTGGACACCTCGCGATCAGTCGCCATTCATTCACGGACTTCGTCCCACGAGTCGCGTGGAAGCAAGCGGCAACGCTATCCGATTGACCGGAGATCCCGTGTACCTTTCCGTATCGCCGCCGGGGGACTACGAGCGCGCGATTGTCAAGCTTTGGTTTCGTTCAAATCAACAGCCTATGGTGGAATTGGGAGCGACGGTCAACGCGCTTGCCGGGCAGATTCTTCTGTATCCGATTTGGCACCAGACGCTTGAACACATTTCTTGGCCGTCGATTCGAGAGGGGGACATCGTGCTTTATCAGCGCGTGCCCAAGTACATCGATGTATCCGATTTTCTTGATGCGCCGCCGGAGCTCTCTCGCATTGCCACATATCACGCGGAACTTCCGGAAACAAAAACACTGCCCGCATCGTGGATGCAGGGCGCGACGGCGTCTCTCACATCCGCATCTCTGCGCGGATTCCACGAGTTTGTCACAGTCACGGATGGCAAGGATGTTGTGCTCGACATCGTTTACATGGACATGAATCGAAACCCTGGTGCCGATCCCGTGACGGTTCGCGTGTATCAAAGCGGCCGTCTGCTCTTCGAAAAAACGATAAAAGACGATGGCGTTGAGGCCGATACGAACGCTTCGCTCGGCCAACAAAAACTGCACATTGCGGTTGAAAAACCCGCGGCGGGAATCGTCAAAGTGGAACTCAACGCCAACGCCGACGTGTATTGGCGCGAGATTCGTTTGTCGCTTCCAAAGATGACGTTTTTGTCGAATGTCACCGTGGGCGACGAAGTGGGGTATCTTTCAACGCCTCGCGCGGTGATGCTGTTCACGGATGCACAGCATTTGACGGTGTTTACGCGCCATGCCGAAGGCGTGCAGAAAGTCACGGTTGGCGATGAGGTCGTGGATGTGGCCGTTCCGCACGAGCGGTATCAGGTGGAGTCGCGCACGGCGGGACTCTCGTCTGTGCGCATCCCCCGCGGTGATGTGGTGCTCGTGACCGACGGCCTTTTGGCCTTTAGTGAAAGCGCGTTCTTTGATCCGTTTCCGGTTCGGCTCGACGACCGCACCGATTTGGAAAAGCTCAATGTGGATTATGTGCTCGCGCGCTATCAATCGCCGAAAAAGGAGGATGACTGGCTTGTGGCAGAGGCCGCGTTTGATCTTCCGAGTTTAGAACGCGAGCGAGCGATTGGACCGCACGGCGAACCGGTGGGACGAGCCGAGTCTTTGCGCTTTGTCGTTTCGGCTCCGCGGATCGGCGACCGCGACGCGAGTGTAGAAGTGGCTCGCATTGAAGTGGAGTTTGAGAGAGAGCCGCGCGGTTTTGCGGATGTGTTTCGCATCTTGCTAAGTAAATTGAAGGGCACGAGGATATGATGAACCGTGATGAACAACAGTGCACGGCCGCGACACTCTACCGTGTTTGCGCGTTGAGTTGGGTTGTGTTTGTGACAATTGAATTGTTGCGTCCGACGACTGTCACGCGCCTGTTTTCGCCTCATCTCTTTTTGGTTGCCTGTTTTGCGGGGGTTTTGTGGTACTATTTTTCCAGAAAGGCGCAATCATGACGATCTATGAACGATGAGACGATCTTCCAGAAAATACTCAAAAAAGAAGTTCCCGCCGACATTGTGGCCGAAGATGACGGAGCGTTGGCATTCATGGACGTGACGCCAGTATCTCCCGGGCACGTTCTCGTGATTCCAAAAGGTAAAACGGGGCAGAATCTCTACGATACGGACACAGATGCGATGGCGCCCGTGTGGCGTATGGTGCAGAGCATTGCGCCGCGCGTAGCACGGGCGCTCGGCGCCGACGGTTTCAACATCATCATGAACAACAAGGCGGCCGCCGGCCAGCGCGTTTTTTCTCCCCACGTGCACATCATCCCGCGATTTGAGGGCGACGGTTTGAAATCGTGGCCAAAGATCGAGCGCCGCGCAGAAGAAATTTCTGCCGATGCCGCCAAGATTCGCGACGCCTTGAAGGAATCGTGAGCTCGCGGTAACATCCAAATACTATGAAACTCCTCGTCACGGGCGGCGCCGGTTTTATTGGCTCAAATTTTATTCGGTACTGGCTGAAAGCGCATCCGGAGGATTCGCTGGTGAATTACGACGCGCTCACATACGCCGGCAATTTGGAAAATCTCAAAGATATTGAAAGCGATCGCCGTTACACATTCGTGCAGGGCGACATTGGCGACTTTGACACGGCGCGCGAGGCGTTGGAGGGCGTGGATACGGTGGTGAACTTTGCGGCAGAGTCGCACAACGATCGTGCCATTTTGGATCCCGGGATTTTTGTCAAAACGAACGTGCTTGGTACGCAGGTGCTTTTGGCGGCGGCACGTGATGCCAAGGTGTCGCGTTTTCATCATATCTCAACGTGCGAGGTGTTTGGCGATCTTGAACTCGATGAAGACCGCATGTTTCAAGAAAGCGATCCGTACGCCCCAAAGACTCCCTACAACGCTTCCAAGGCGGCGGCCAATCATCTGGTGATGGCGTACGCTCACACATATAAACTGCCTGTGACCATAAGCCATTGCGAGAACAACTACGGGCCATACCAGTTTCCCGAAAAAGTCATCCCGCTGTTTGCCACCAACGCGCTTGAAGACAAGCCTCTGCCGGTGTACAAGAGCAGTCAAAATCGCCGTCCGTGGATTCATGTGGACGATCACGCGCGCGCGATTGAAGCGATTCTGTATAAAGGGAGCATTGGCGAAGCGTACAACATTGCCACACAGGTGGAAAAATCGGTTGAAGATATCGCCGAGTATGTGCTCACGACGCTTCAGAAACCCGCTTTGCTCAAAACTTATGTTCCAGATAGGCTCCAGCATGACAAGCGGTATGCGCTGAATCCTGCCAAGCTCAAGCGCGACACCTCGTGGGAGCCGCGCGTTGACTTTGAAATAGGCATTCGTGAAACGATTCTCTGGTATCGTGACAACGCGGACTGGTGGCGGCGCTGTAAGTCGGGCGCTTATCAGGAGTATTACAAAACCTATTATTCAAAGCAGATTGGTGAGCTTGAACGTTTAGGGACCTCTGAAAAAGCCCAGCACGGCTCCGATGCGGCAGGATTCGTCCCGTCATCTCGGTCCGATTTCTAACCGATATGTCCATATCGCCTTCAAAACCGAACCGAGCGACGGAACAAATCCTGCTCGCACCGGACTCGCACTGGACTTTTACAGAGGCCCCTGTATGAAGATTTTGATTTTTGGTAAAGGATTTATTGGGCAACGCTGTGCGGACGCGTGGCGCGACGAGGCGGTGCTATCGGATGTGTTTGTTTTGACAAAAGACGACGCGGCGCGCGAAATCGCGCGAGTAAAGCCAGATGTCGTGCTCAACGCGGCGGGAGTTCGCGGCGTCCCGAATGTCGATTGGTGCGACACACATCAAATGGAAACGATTTGCGGGAATACCGTCTTACCGCTTCTTTTGGCAGACGCCTGTCAGGATGTGGGCGTCTACTTGCTCCATATCGGGTCAGGGTGCATTTTTTACGGCGACTCTCCGCATCCGGACAAGGCGTGGCGCGAGCACGATTTTGGGAATCCTTTGCCGACCTATTCGCGCACAAAGTGGGCGGCGGATTTGGCACTTTCGACTTTGCTGAATGTGGGGATTGCGCGCATTCGCATGCCCATTGATGCCGTGCCGTCCCCGGGAAATCTTATTGACAAGCTCGCGTCATTTGAAAAGGTGATTGATGTGGAGAACAGCGTCACCGTGATTGATGACATGGTGTCGGTCTTCTATCAACTCATGCTAAAGAAGGCCGAGGGAGTGTTTCATGCCACGAATCCCGGCACGGTACGTCACCGCGACATCCTTGCGTTGTACGAAGAGCTTGTGGATCCAGAGCATACAAATGAGTGGATTGAGAATGAACAGCTTGTTGCGCTTGGGCTCGCCGTGAAGGATCGTTCAAATAATTTTCTAGCATCCGAGCGCTTGAACACATTTGGTATTCATATGCGTCCCGCGCAGAAAGCGCTTCGTGATACGATGAATCGGTACGCTCTTGCAAAGAGGACAATGCAGCAAGCTGTGCCAGAGCCAATAGTTAATCGCCAATAGCATCCCTATGAAAGCCATCATTGCCGCCGGAGGACACGGCACCCGTTTACGTCCGATTACATGGACGCTCAACAAGCACTTGATCCCAATGCGGAACGAGCCGATGATTTGGAATGCCATCAAAAAGATTGCGGAAATTGGCGTCACGCAAATCGCGATCAACGTGAACCCTGGCGAAACAGACCTTCAAGAGGTGTGCGGCGACGGCGAGCGCTGGGGCGTAGAACTCACATACATTGAGCAATCGGGCGGTGCGGTTGGCATTGGACAAATTGTGTACAACGCACGCGAATTCATCGACGACGACGATGTGCTCTATTACCTCGGCGATAACATCATTCTCGGATCTCTTCAGCGATTTGTGGACCGGTTCGTCAACGACTCATTGGATTGTTGCCTCGCCTTTGCACGCGTGCGCGAGCCCGAGCGGTTTGGCGTGGCAATGTTTGACAAGCGCGGCAAGCTTTCGGGGTTCATTGAAAAACCAGAAATTCCACCGAGCGACTTGGCGGTGACAGGCATTTACCTCTACAAAATGAAGCCGCATCTGGAGGCATTCCGGCACATCTCGCCAAAGGATTCCGCTCGCAACGAGTACGAGATTACGCATATTCACGACTGGCTGCTCAAAAACGGCTACAAGGTTGGCTACGAAGAAATCACGGGTTGGTGGAAAGATACGGGAAAGGCGGAAGATCTGCTTGAGGGCAACCAACTCTTGCTCAACGAGATGACGATTGAGGAAGCATTGATTGATGAAACGGCGCAAGTGCATGAGACGGCGCAGTTGCAGGGGCGCGTGAAGGTGGGGGCGCACACCGTGATTGGACCGTGCACGCTCATTCGAGGCCCGGTGGTCATTGGTGACGGAGTAAAAATTTCTGACTCGTTTATCGGCCCGCATACATCTATTGGCAACGCGGTGACAATAGAAGGTGCTGAAATCATGCACTCGATTGTCATGGAGGAGGCTGTGATAAAAACGCAGAAGCGCATTCTGGACAGTATCATCGGCCGTGGGGCGGTGTTGAACGGGGAAATGATGGGCGTGAGTGGCGCACACAGCATGGTGATCGGGCAGAACAGTACGTTGACGCTTTAGTCATTGACTGCATTGTAAGATTTTGGCCAGTTGCTTGTTGATGTTCCGCTTTGCGCTATACTTCAAACAAATGCATTCGTAGAATATGAGCCCTGAAAAAAGACAAACACCGGAGGAAGCCCGATATCTTATTCGTAATCTCGAAAGAAGAAAAGGGCTTCTGGCGCGTATCTCAAAAAGAGAAGTGGGAGATATTCCTGATATTGTGATCAAGGATACACTCCTGAAGTTTTTAGACAAGAAGTATAAAGGAATGGAACAAGAAGAAATCAAGGATCTTAACAAAAGACTATTTGCACTCATCAACCGTGCTGCAGATCTTGTGACAAAGAAGCAAGACACCGCACCGGTCACATCGATGTATGCCTGTCAATACGCAGACGCTCGACCTATTGACGAACAGTCATACGGTGAGTTTCTAGAAGAAGTCAAGACTATCATAGAGCTTTGCAAACAACATCACATTTCTCTCAAATCCATCACGGGGATGCAACATGGTCTCGGCGTGCCTGATGTCAAGAAGCTCGATGGTCTGCTTGAATGGTGCACAAACAACGAGGTCGATCTCAAATCCATCACGGGGATGCAGAATGGTCTCGGCGTGCCTGATGTCAAGAAGCTCGATGGTCTGCTTGCGTGGTGTACGAACAGCAACGTTGATCTCAAATCCATCACGGGGATGCAGAATGGTCTCGGCGTGCCTGATGTCAAGAAGCTCGATGGTCTGCTTGAATGGTTCACAAACAACGAGGTCGATCTCAAATCCATCACGGGGATGCAAAATGGCCTTGGCGTGCCTGATGTAAAGAAGCTCGATGGTCTGCTTGCGTGGTGCAAGGATAACAGCGTTGATATTAAATCCATCACGGGGATGCAAAGTGGCCTTGGCGTGCCTGATGCCAAGAAGCTCGATAACCTGCTTGCGTGGTGCAAGGATAACAGCGTTGATATTAAATCCATCACGGGGATGCAAGTGGGCCTCGGCGTACCTGATGTAAAGAAGCTCGATGGCCTGCTCACATGGTGTACGAATAACAACGTCGATCTCAAATCCATCACGGGGATGCAAATGGGCCTCAGCGTACCTGATGTAAAGAAGCTCGATGACCTGCTTGCGTGGTGCCAAGACAATAAAGTTGATCTCAAATCCATCACGGGGATGCAGACTGGCCTCGGCGTACCTGATGTAAAGAAGCTCGATGGCCTGCTTGCGTGGTGTACGAATAACAACGTTGATCTCAAATCCATCACGGGGATGCAAGTGGGTATCCCATCGAAGGATGAGCTCAATAAGCTATTTCGAGGCAGAAGAGGTGATGAGAGCGCCGTGGAACAGGCCCCATAGGCCGTCGAACGGAGGGCATAGCTTTCATAGTGTGAGAACTATCGACTTAACGATCATCATTGTGTCGTGGAATGTGCGGGAGGCGCTGTTGTGCAATCTCGCATGTTTGTTTTCAACGAAGGATATGGTTGTCCGTGAAGTGATTGTGATTGACAATGCTTCATCGGATCAATCTGCGGCGGCCGTGCGCGAGCAGTTCCCGGAAGCGCGCGTGATTGAAAACGATTGGAATGCCGGTTTTGCTGCGGCGGTGAATCAGGGTCTTCGATGCGCGCGCGGGCGCCACATCCTTCTGCTCAATCCGGATATGCTGGTGCGCGAGGGCGCGCTTGATCGTCTTGTGCAGTGTCTTGAACAGAACAAACGCATCGGTGTGCTTGGCGGGAAACTTGAGTCGCACGATGGAACGGTCGTGCAGTCCGTTCGGCGCGATCCCGGTATTGTCGATCAACTGGCCATAGCGCTGAAAGTTCCCCATATTTTTCCGAGCGTCCTGCGCCGCTATCTCGCCGGCGATCTAGACTTGTCGCGATCACAATCTGTGGATCAATTACGCGGATCGTTTTTTGCCTTTTCGCGATCCGTTGCCGATTTGGTGGGGCCGTTTGATGAAGGGTATTATCTTTGGTTTGAAGAGGTTGATTTTTGCCGTCGTGTTCGCGAGGCGGGACTTTTGGTACATTTTGAGGCGAATATTTGCGCTGAAGATGCGGTAGGATTGAGTTTCGCGCAGGTCTCTACACGCAGGAAACAGCGACTCTTTATGCGCAGTCAACGATATTATTTCAAAAAATGGAACGGATGGGGCGCCTATCTTCTTTTTGTTGTCGTAACGCCGCTGGCTATTATTGCAGGCACATTTCATGATGCCGCGCGCTGGATGCGGAATCAAATATGACGCTTGCTGTTCAACTGGTTCTCTACCGAGGATCGTCCTATCTTCCTTCGCTTTTGGACTCGCTCCAATCGCAATCCGATTGCAACTGGACGCTCTTTGTTCGAGATCAAAGCGAAGACATTGCGGAACGTGCACACACGCATCAGTATCTTGAGATGTCGGGATTGCCGTATGTGTGGGACGAAACATTCGACAATCGTGGTTTTTCCGGTGGGCATCAGCGTTTGTTTACACGCCACGACGCCGATCTCGTGCTTCTTCTCAACCAAGACGCCATTCTTGGAGTAGAGTATATTCACGCTCTGCGGGAAGCGTTTGTAGATCAAAGCGTGGGCGCGGCGGCGGGCGTGATCTTTAAAGCGCAGTATAAGGACGGACGTTTTCACGCGCTCGATGAAATAGATTCGCAAGGCCTCGTCTGTCGGCGAACACATAAAGTGGAGGATCTCAAAAATGTTGAACACAAATTTGATTCAACCCCTTTAGAGGTTTTTGGAGTGTCTGGCTGTCTTCCCATGTATCGTCGCCAAGCGGTAGAAGCAACCAGTGTGGACGGGACTCTTTTCGATGCTCGCTACTTTATGTACAAAGAAGATGTAGATTTAGCTTATCGACTCAAGGGGGGTGGGTGGAGGGCGCTCACGGTTCCCCGAGCGATTGCGTGGCATCAGCGTACCTTTTCTATGAGGCAACGGTTTGCCCAAACCGACAGAGCGCGCTTTGAGTCGTATCGAAACCATCTTTGGAATCTTGTGAGTCATGGGGCTTCGCGGTCCGTGCGCGGCGATCTGTGGGTGGTGATTCCATACGAGATGATCAAAGCACTGTTTGTGATGCTGACGGCGCCGCGGTTGTGGTGGAGGGCCATAAAAGAAACCCATGATATGCTTCCCGAACTCAAAAAAAAGCGTATATTTTATGAACGCACGCATGCCTGACATCGCCGTCATTGTGGTCGTGTACAACAAACTGCATCCGCAGTGCTTGCCAACGTTACGGCGCGTGATTGAGCGCACAAAGCTCAAAGTGGATGTGGTTGTCGTGGACAACGCCTCACCCAACTTGGATGTTGCCGCTTTGGTTACCAAAGCCTATCCACAGGCACATCTCATTGTGTGCCGCTTGAATCGCGGGTTTGGGAGCGCGTGCAATCGCGGCGCCAAGGGGTTCAAAGCCGGCACATATTTCTTTTTGAATCCGGATACGATCTTGACGGACGATGCTTTGTTTGAGCAATTGCATGCCTTTATCAAGCGATATCCAAAAGTGGGTATCGTGGCTCCGCGAACACATTATTTGGATGGCTCGTTGCAAGAAACGTGCCGACGTTTTCCCGCATGGCATATGCCTATCGCGCGGCGCACGCGCCTTATGGCACCTCATCGCGGTAAGCGATACGTTGATGAATTTCTGATGAAGGATTTTGATCACGAAGCGGAGCGCATGGTGGATTGGGTGCAGGGTTCGGCGATCATGATTGACGCCGCACTTTTTCGCGAAATCGGAGGGTTTGATGAACGCTTCTTTATGTATTTTGAGGACGTGGATTTGTGTCGGCGATGCTGGGAGCGCGGCCGTCCGGTGTACTATCTTCCTTCAGGCACGATCGCGCACGAATACACGCAGGGATCAGCCAAAGTTTCCGGTCCGCTCGCGGGACTTGTCACAAATCGCTTGGCACGCGCTCATGTGCAAAGTTGGTTGCGTTATTTGAGCAAATGGGGATTATGATGCCGTACATTGCGGTCCAAGTCATATCTTATTGCTCAAAAGACGCGGAGGAGGATTTGAAGCTTCTGATCTCGTCGCTCGAGCGCGTACGCTATCCGCAAGATCGGTGGGAGCTTATCTTCATTGATAATCCATCGCCGCAGGGAATGATGCGCGGCTGGATTGAGGCAACTGTTCTGCCGAAAGCGGGTGTGACTCTGCCTCGTGTGCGGCTCTTGTGTTCCGATAAAAACGATGGTTTTGCCGGCGGACATCAGCGCGGTTATGAGGCGCGGTCCGCCGAAACGGACGTTCTGTTTCTCTTGAATCAAGACGCGTACATTGAGCCCGATACCATCACCCATGCGGTGGCGGCGTTTGACGACTCTCACATCGCGCTCGTGCAGTCGCAGATTCGTCTTGCACAAGATCCATCGCGTTTGAATGTGCTTGGCAATTGTCTGCATTTTTTGGGTTTTGGATTTTCAGACGGCAACGGACAAACGCCCGCAGAGGCCTCACGTTCGCGTTTGCCTCATTTTTTTGGCAGTGGCGCGGCGCTGTTTGTTCGTGTTCAAGCTCTAGAACCGTATGGCTACCTCTTTGATCCCGTATATTTCATGTATCACGAAGACGTTGATTTGTCGTGGCGCATGCGTCTTTTGGGGTTTGATATTGCATTTCCAGAGAATTCCATTGCTTATCACCGATACGAATTCTCCCGCAGTACCGCAAAGTTTGTGTGGATGGAACAGAATCGCTGGCGCACGCATCTCTCGCGATTGAAATGGCGAACACTTTTGGTGTTCATGCCGGCGTGGGTTTTGATGGAGTTGGGAGCGCTCGTATTTGCCGCTCGTAGCGGCTATCTTGGAAAGCGCCTTTTTGCCTATCGCTTTTTCTTTGATCCAAACGTCTGGAGTGACATCAAAAAACGACGCCTTGAAACGCGCCGTCTTCGCCTGCATACCGACCGTGACATGCTTGCCATGATGGTCGGTCGCTTGACTTCACAAGAGGTCGAAAACGTCCTCCTGAAATATCTCGTAAACCCTCTCCTCAATGTTTATTTCCGGGGACTTTTGCGATTCATCGTCTGGTGAAGATCGGTGAAAAAGCGGCCGCGAAAACAGTCCGGCATCCAGCGCGTTGCGCCCGATGACGTAGAGAAAACGTCCCGACTCGTCCGTACCAATGTCTTCAATGGCGTCGAGCGTTCCAAGCGATTGCGTCAGGCGATGCCCAAGTCCGTTGATTTCGATGGCAAATACTTCGGTGTTCGTTGCATAGAATACGTATCCGGGATGGCGAATGGTCCAGTGCACGGCCACAAGTGGCTGGCTCAAACGCGTGAGCGTGGTTGAGCGTAAGGTCTCCGTGTTGTACAACTGGACGGCATACGCATCGGCGTAGAGCAATGTTTGCGGGCCGATCCATTCGTAGGAGAGTGCCGATTCAACCAAGTGAAGCGGCGTTTGCATATCGGAACGATTGATGAGAACGATGCGTCGTTGAGACGGTTGTTCCAAGAGCGTGTGTGTGTTGCGCTCGTCCACGACCATGTACTCTCCTTTCGGGAGACGAGCGATTTCGTTGCCGCTTGTCGCTCGCACGACTGTTGCCGTGTCCTCCTGCGTGAGCGTGACCGTGGTGGTCACGGTGTTTGTGGTGTTCGTACGTGTGTCAATCTGCACGAGAAGCTCCGAGGCATTGCGGATGATGAGGTGATCGTCGTCGCTCCATGCATGCACGAGCGCGTTGTTTTCGACGGTGCGGTACGCAAGACGCGCTCTCAGACCTTTGTCGTCGGTAACCCACACTTCCGTCCATCCATTCTCGGTCGTGATCCACGAGAGGCGCCGACCGTTTGGACTCAAGGCGGCTGAAACAAAAGCATGTGGAACCGCGAGCATGAGTGCATCGCTAGAAAACAGGACCACGGCTTCCGCAAACGAAGTTTCCCCGCTTTTTACGGTGATGGTTTTTTCCCACGGTGCGTGATCCTCGAGCTCCATACGCACGACGTGTTCGCCCGGTCGTATCCATTTTACGATGCTCGGTGACCGATCGCGACGCTCGCGTCCATCCACCGAAATCGTTGCTCCGCGCGGCGTTGTTGCCAAGAGAAGCGTTCCGGTTTTAGAAAGCCCACTTTCCGGAAACCATCGGTATCCTGCGGTGTAGAGGAGTGCGAGAGGCGCCGTCAACACAAAAAGAAGGACGAACACATAAAAGAGTTTTCTTCGCGTCTGCATACGTGTGTGAGCATACGCATCGGACGTTGTTTTTGCAAGGGGCGCGGCACTCCTGTATGATGGGGCTTCATGCTCCCATTTCTCGCAAAAATCAAACAACAGCAACCCATCGTGTGGGCGGTCGCGGGTCTTGTTGTCACGGCGGTGTTTTCGGTTGGCTTTGCCGTAGGTCGCACGCAGACGCAAAGTGTTGTGCTCGAAGACGGCAGTGTCATTGGACTGAAGGAAGTTCGCGAGCGCGCGAATGACGTGGAGTTTGCGCTGTTTTGGGAGGTATGGGACATGTTGCAGAACGACTATCTACGAGGGCCGGTTCCGGAAAAGGATTTGTTTTACGGTGCCGTCAACGGATTAGTAGATGGGCTCAACGATCCATACAGTGAGTTTTTTGATCCACGAGAGGCCGATGTGTTCGAAAGCGATTTGGAAGGGAAGTTTGAGGGGATTGGCGCGGAAATTGGCATTCGTGAAAATCAGCTCGTCATCGTATCGCCGCTGGTGGATTCACCGGCAGAGCATGCGGGTATTCAAGCAGGCGACAAGATTTATTTTATTGACGATGTGGACACGGCCGAGATGTCGGTTGACGAGGCCGTGCGGCTCATTCGCGGACCGCGTGGCTCCACGGTCGTGCTGACTGTTTCGCACAACGGCATCGAAACGGTTGAGGAGATTTCGATCGTGCGCGACGTGATACGCATTGATTCGGTCACATGGGAGGTGACGGACGATGGTGTGGCGGTGATTCGTATTGCGTTTTTCAATGCCGATACGGCGGCGCTGTTCAATCGCGCCGTTGTGGAGCTCATGCAGGAGGATGTGAGCGGTATCGTGCTTGATTTGCGAAACAACCCCGGCGGATTTCTCGATCGCGCCGTCTCGGTGGCGGGGGAATGGATCGGCAATGACACGGTGGTGATTGAGCGCAATGAAAATGGGGACTTAGAGCGCTTTCCGTCAACGGGCGTCGGGCGTCTTCAGCGCATTCCGACGCTTGTGCTGGTGAATGGTGGAACGGCGAGCGCGTCCGAGATTGTGGCTGGCGCTTTGCAGGATTATGGATTCGCGACGATTTTGGGAGAGCAAACGTTTGGGAAGGGGTCAGTGCAGGAGTACCGCGAGCTCGCGGACGGTTCGGCGGTGAAAATCACCATCTCCGAGTGGCTCACGCCGCTCGAGCGCTCCATTGATCAGAATGGGATTGCGCCGGATGTGGAGATTGTGTTCGATTTGGAAGCCTATAAAGAGGGAATAGACGTACAACTTGAGGCCGCGCTCAACGCATTGAAATCGAACGCGTATGGCGACCCGTCGTGAAGTGTCATCGGGCGGCATCGTGTTCAAGGTCACAAAGAAGGGAGTGGCGGTCGCGTTCATTCGCGACTCTGTGGGGAAGTGGACATTTCCGAAGGGCCATGTCGAGCGCGGCGAAACCATTGAACGCACGGCGCGGCGCGAAGTGCGTGAAGAAACTGCGCTCAAGAACTTGCGGCTTGTGCGCAAGCTCGGAAAAATCACGATCACGTTTGAGGATAGGCATGTGCGCAAAGGCGACACGGTCGTCAAGGACATTCATTACTTTTTATTCGAAGCGCCTCCAAACGCGCGCGTAAAACGACTGGTGCCGATGGAAAGCGGCGAGCAAATTCAGGCGGCGCGTTGGGTGGGGCTCAAGGAAACCAATCAGCTTTCGGCGTACGAAGACATGGAGATCATCGTAGAAAAGGCTGTTTTGCTCATCGCGCGCCAAGTGCGCAAGCGTCACAAGAAAAACCCGTTTAGTTAGGGGCTCCTCTCATGACGGACATCGCAAAAGGATTTTTTCTTCTCTTTCGAGGTTGGCGCGCGATCACAAAGACGCGCGGGGCGTTGCGTTTTGCATTGATTCCCGTCGTGCTCAATCTCGCCATCTTTGGTCTTTTTGTTGTGGCGCTCGTCGTGTGGATACTGCCATGGCTCGTTTCCTTTACCGCTTCTATTGCGTTTAGCGCTGTACTCAAGGTTATCGTTTGGGTGGCGACGTTGCTCCTTGTGCTTATCGCATACGCGTTTCTTTTTCCCATGATTGCCGAGGTGATTGGAGCGCCATTTTACGAGGAGATCGGTGTGCGCATAGACAAAGAAGCGCGCCGGCCGATTGTTGAACGCGCGTGGTATGTGGAAGTCAAGCTCGCCGTTGACCAAGAGGCACGAAAACTGGTGGTCGTCGTCGCGTTGTCGTTTCTGATATTCGTTCTGCAGTTTGCACCCGTCATTGGACAGGGATTGAGCGTCGCGATCGGTTTTGCGGTTCTCGTGTTGACGCTCGGTGCCGACAGCGTTGGTCCGGCGCTCGCGCGGCGCGGGCTGATGCTGTCGGATCGCCGCAAATGGGTGCTTGCCCATCTACGTCCGGTCGTTGGGATGGGGTTAGCCAAGGCGCTGGGCCTTATCGTTCCCGTGCTCAACATCGTCGTCTTGCCAATGGCGGCGGCAGGCGGCACAATACTGGTACAAGAATTTGATGAGTAGTGAATATCCAATTTCCAACCTCCAATTATGAAAGTGATCCTGATGGAAAACATCAAAGGGAAGGGATTTTGCGGCGACGTCATTGAAGTGAGCGACGGCTATGCGCGCAACTTTTTGTTTCCGCAGACACTCGCCGTGGAAGCAACGCCCGATGCGTTGAATCGCATCGCGGCACAAGATCAGAAGGCGAAAAAGGAGGCGAAGCGTTCTCACAAGGCGGCGCGTGTGGTGGCCGATGCGCTTGAAGGAGCCGAGCTTACGGTGACGGCGAAGGTGAACGAAGACGGGGTGCTGTACGGCGCCGTTTCTTCCAAAGAGATTTCTGCCGCGGCGCGCGCGGCGGGCATCGCGCTCAAACCAACTCAAATCAAAGACCACGAACCGATCAAAGAGCTCGGAGAATATAATCTCGAAGCAGAATTTCCCGGTGGCTACGAGGCTTCGTTCCGTGTGATGGTTGCAGATTCCGACTCGAGTGAATCTATATGAAGAAAACGCCAGAACAAATTTCATCACCCGAACAGTCAAAGAGAATGTGGAAAGTGCTCGTTGAGATGGAGGGGTATGGCAGGGATGGTGAAGAAATAACAGGCGCGGCTCTCTATGAAGAGGTCATCGTTGAAGCCATGACCGCGGACGAAGCAGAAGATATTGCGGCAAATCAGGACTTTGGTAATCGGAGAGTGAGTGGCGTAGAAGAACCCGAGGAACTCGCAGAAAATAGATAAATTTCCTGTATTCATATTGGGTACAACGAATCATTTTGCCGGTTGGACACAAACTGATTTTATTGCGTTGAGTGAGCGACTGGAGAAGTAAGATGTCGGTTACTATGTTCATGCTGGCGATCTCATTCTAGCTTGACATGCCAATAAACCTGCGATATAGTCCAACCTGCCAAAACGGAATGCGCCTTTGGCGCTCCTCCGTTTGCTGATTTCTAATAACGACCCTCTATGGCACATAAAAAGGCGGGCGGGTCCACCCAAAACATCCACGATTCGAAAGCGAAGCGGCTGGGTGTCAAGCGTTCCGACGGGCAGGCGGTCGGCGCGGGAGAGATTCTCGTGCGACAGCGCGGATCCAAAATCCACGCCGGAAAGAACGTCAAAGTGGGTGGAGATGACACAGTCTACGCGGGCATTCAGGGCACCGTGAAGTTCACCACGCGCATGGCGCGCAATTTCACAGGCGTTCTCAAAAAGCGTAAGTTTGTGCACATTGTTCCGTCCGAATCAGGAAAGTAAACGACTGCACCAAACTGCAGTCGTTTTGGTATACTTGGAGACAGTGAGTGGTGAGTACTGCATAGTGGCCGGACAGTAAGACCTCGCGGAATGTCATTGCGAGCGCCCATTCCGTCATTGCGAGGTCGAGCGGGATGAAGAACATGCCATTGAGGCATGCTCGAACCGTGAGACGGGTACTCCGATGTGCGCAGAATTGCGCACCGGAGTGCCCCGAGCATCAAGCCGCGAAGCAATCTTATGCCAGTCCGTCATTGCGAGTTTGACGAAGCAATCTTATTTTCGCGTAGGCTTGCGTATAGATTGCTTCGCTATGCTCGCAACAGTGCTCGCAATGACGAACTGGTGGATAGTACGACTCTCGACTTCTGACCTCTGCCTATGAAAAACGTAAAAAAAACCATTGAAGAAATCTTAGAGCGCGAAGTGCGGCCGCGGCTTGCCATACACGCCGGCAATATCGAGTTTGTCGATTTTGACGAAGTGACGGGTTGCGTGTCGGTGCGCCTTCTTGGGATGTGCCACGGATGTCCGCTAGCATCGCTCACGTTACAGCACGGCATTGAGGCTCTCCTCAAGGAGCGCATCAAAACGGTCGTGTCAGTTGTCGCCGTCGTATGAGTGCCAAACCATCAGCATCGTCCACCATCATCTGGCGTTCGCGCGGCATGAGAGCGCTTGTGGCGGCCGTCGGTTTATTATTGCTCGTCGGATGGATGATCAGCTTTTGGCGATTTCCGGCCTTTGGAGCGCAAGGCGAGGTTGTCCCTTTGCACTACAACATCTATTTTGGCGTAGATAGCGTCGGTCCGTGGTGGCGCATTTTGATGATTCCGGGTTTTGCCACACTGGTCTTTGGACTCAACGTGCTTATTCTGTTTGGAAAATCCCAAGACGATCGTATGATGGCAACGCTCTTGCTGATAACATCGTTTTTAGTGGCGCTCTTGTGCGACGTAGCGCTTGTTTTCATTCTGCTCGCAAACGTCTAGGGTATGGATCCCGCGCAACTGGTTCGTCTCATCGTGCTCTCGGCACTTACGTTTGTCGTGGCCATTGCGTGGACGCCACTGTTGACGCACGTGTTGTATCGTTTCAAGCTCGGTAAAACGATTCGCAGTGCATCTTCTGCGCCGATTGCGTCCAAATTGCACAAAAAGAAATCAGGAACGCCGACGATGGGAGGCGTTTTGGTATGGTTGACCGTCCTCATGGTGGCATCCGCTCTGCTTGCGGTGTGGACCTTTGCGCCCCATTCTCTCGTGGGAGAGTTGAGTTTTTTGACGCGTTCGCAAACGCTCCTTCCGCTTGGCGCGCTGGTGGCCTCTGCGCTCATTGGGCTCGTGGATGATTATCTGAACGTCAAACGTATCGGTCCGCACGGAGGGGGCATTAGTCTCCTGTATCGTTTAGGACTCTATACGATCGTTTCGGCGATCGGCGCGTGGTGGTTTTTTTTCAAACTCGATTGGGATGTGTTTCACGTGCCGTTTCTTGGCGACTTTTCCGTCGGCGTTTGGTACATTCCCATCTTTATCATCATCGTGGCGTCCACGGCATTTTCGGTGAACGAAACCGATGGCCTCGACGGCCTTGCCGGCGGCGGACTCATGGCGGCGTTCGGCTCATTTGGGGCGATCGCTTTTGCGCAGGGGCGTTTTGATTTGGCGGCGTTTTGCGCGGCGATTCTTGGTGCGCTCTTGGCTTTTTTGTGGTTCAACATCAATCCGGCGCGTTTTTTTATGGGCGATACGGGCGCGATGGGGCTCGGCATTACGCTTGGGATTGTTGCGATGCTTACCAACATGGCGCTCCTGTTGCCCATCATCGGCCTTGTGTTCGTGATCGAATCGTTGAGCGTCATTGTCCAAACGATATCCAAAAAGCTCCGTGGCAAAAAAATCT
>MGDX01000031.1:0-5199 GCA_001791035.1 Candidatus Uhrbacteria bacterium RIFCSPHIGHO2_02_FULL_53_13 | reverse complement strand
TGTGGATTACGTCGTGTTAGGGATCGTGCTTAGTCTTGTGGTGTTTGGGCTCTTGATGCTGACGAGCGCCACAAGCGCGGTCGCGTTCGAGCGCTTTGGCGACACGTACTGGTTTATGAAGCATCAGCTGTTGTATGGAGTGCTTCCAGGATTGGCGCTCATGGCGGTGTTGTCGCGCATCCCGTACGTTTTCTGGAAACGAGTCGCCGGCTTTTTGTTGTGGGTATCTGTCGCTCTGCTCGTGCTCGTATTCATTCCCGGAATCGGTGCGGATTTTGGCACGGCGCGCAGTTGGGTAGAGATCCCGGGGCTTGGCTTCAGCTTTCAGCCGGCCGAGATTGTCAAATTGACGTTCTTGCTCTATTTAGCGGCGTGGTTTGAGAATCGCCGCGAAAAGGATCTTAAAGGATTTACCAAGGGCTTTATTCCATTTTTGACGTCGCTTGGTGTCGTGACGCTTCTGATTTTATTACAGCCGGACGTGGGAACGGTTTCGGTGATCGTGGCGATTGCGCTTGCCGTGTATGTTGCCGCCGGTGCGCCGTGGACGCACTTGCTCGGCTTTGGAAGCCTTGGCGCCGTGCTGTTGTTTTTTCTTATTAAGTTTGCGCCGTATCGTGCCGCACGGTTTACGACGTTTTTGCATCCGGAACTTGATCCGCAGGGTATTGGATACCATGTCAATCAAGCGCTCTTGGCGGTGGGTTCGGGTGGACTGTTCGGACTGGGCTATGGGCAATCGCGGCAAAAATTCCAGTATCTTCCCGAAGTCGCGTCCGATTCGATTTTCGCGGTGATGGCCGAGGAGTTTGGTTTCTTGATCTCGGGCGCGTTTGTGTTTGTGTACGCAGTACTGGCGTATCGGCTTGGGACACTCGCGGCACAAGCGCGCGATCGCTTTGGACAGTATGTGACCGTGGGAGTGCTGGCATGGATTGCGTTTCAAGCGTTTGTGAATATCGGCGCCATGCTCGCGCTCTTGCCGATTACGGGGATTCCATTACCGCTGGTGAGCTACGGCGGCACTTCGATGGTGGTTTTGCTTTCAGCTTTGGGGATTGTACTGAACATCAGTCGTTCTCGTGTGTAGTCTAGTTCGGGGGTATCAAGTATGATGTATCAAGTATCAGGTAGCGTGTGGTTTAAGTGGAATTGAGAAAATGATACATTGAGAAGGAAACATCGGTTTATTTCGAGCGCGCAAAGCTAAACATCTGATACATCATACGTCCCTTTATGAAAATCATCCTTTCCGGAGGCGGAACATTAGGGCCGGTGACGCCGTTGTTGGCGCTTTTGGAGCAATGGCGTGCGGACAAAAGAAACGTGGACGTGGTGTGGGTGGGCACCGTGAACGGTCCGGAGGCACAGCTCGTGCGCACGCACGACGTGCGGTTTATCTCAATCGCGAGCGTAAAACTGCCACGTCACTTTACGCCGTACTGGTTTGTGATTCCATTTTTGGCGATCTATGCGCTGGTGGAGTCGTGGAAGGTCGTCAAAACCGAACAGCCGGACGTGATTGTAACGGCGGGCGGATACGTCTCCGTGCCACTCGTACTCATGGCGCGGCTGTTTGGCGTCTGCAGTTGGGTCCATCAACAGGATATCCGTCCCGGACTTGCGAATCGGATCATGTCCAAAGTGGCATCGCGCATCTCGGTGACGTTCAAAGAGAGTGCAGAGGCGTATCCCGAGAAGAAAACCGAAGTGACGGGAAACGCGGTGCGGGCGAGTCTCTTGAATGGCGATCGCCAGCAAGCGAGTCGAAAGTTTGGTCTTGATCCGTCGCGCAAAACACTGTTGGTGATCGGTGGAGGTTCGGGAAGTGTGTGGATCAATAAATCGGTGTCAGCGATTGCGAGCCATTTGACGGCCGCATGGCAGGTCTTACACGTCGCCGGACCAGGGAAGCTCGATTCGGTCCTGGCATCGGGGGAGCGCTATGTCGTCGAGCCGCTCATTGGAGAAGGCATGGACGATGCGTATGCGGCGGCCGACGCGGTGCTGTGTCGTGCGGGGCTTGGAACGCTGACGGAGCTTGCAACGGTTGGGAAGCCGGCGATCGTGATCCCGATTCCCGATTCGCATCAAGAAGATAATGCGTTTTTTCTCTACGAGCATCAAGCGGCGCTTGTGCTCGATCAAACGGAGACCACACCGCAAGTGTTGTTGTCGGCCATTCGGTCCGTGATGGAGAGCGAAGATGTGCAAATGCGTTTGGCGGCGAACCTCAAACTCACGTTTCCAAAAGACGGCACGAAACGCATCGCCGACGGCGTGCTGGCGTTGGCGGCAGAGTCGGCGGCCAAATGGGTCCGTGCTGAAACGGCGAAAGAGATGCCAAAGGGTACCGATGAGACCAGAGAGCCGCACGAAGAGATTTCACGGGAGCGCGAGGCGGTGGCGATGGAGTCTATTGAAGACCAGCTGAAGCGCGCCTTGTGTCGCGGTGAGACGGACGTTGACGACGTGCGCGAGGCGCATCACAGGTATGAGGCGCGAGAGGATGATCCCGACAGAGACGCGGACGACGGTGCGTTTCGCGTGACGCACGTATGATCAAAGCGAGCGTCATAGCATTTCCCATGTTTGTTGCCATTGTGTTGGTGCTATTTGTGGTTGGCGTCTATCGCTTTACGCGTGAGTCGGCGCCCATTCGCACGACGGGCAAAGTGACGTATGGGCGATGTTCGGAGCGTTCCACGACATCGTTGATGCTGGTCAAAACGGTGACTCAATCCGACGGGACGAGTGAGATGTGGCTGTTTGGATCGGACGGGAAGCGCGTCTATCCAAGCGAGGAGTCTTTGTTCGCAGATCGTGCACCGGAGTTAGTCACGTGTGTTGAACTGACCGAACGGCAATTTCGTCAAGAGCTAAAGTATCGGCGGCTTCTGAATTAGAATGGCTTTACAAACGGTTCTCATGTTGATACATTGCGCCGCGTTGTTTGCATAATAGGGTCGGGTTGCATTCCGAATCTTTTTACAAAGAAAAGGTTCGGAATACGACCTGGCCCCAAACACGCGCCGGTAGCTCAGTGGTAGAGCAGGGGCCTTTTAAGCCCAAGGTCGTGGGTTCGACCCCCACCCGGCGTACCAACGTAAAGCCCCGCCTCGCGCGGGGTTTGACGTTGATGTGTCACGGTGTGATTGAACAGGGGTCTCCATGTTTGTCCGTGCTATACTTTGCCCATGAACATTGCGTTTTTGGGCCAAAAGAGTTTTGACGTTGGACAGCAAGGTGGTGGGATTGAAAAGCACGTCCATGAACTGGCACCGCGGTTGGTGCGCGCCGGGCATCATGTATTGCTGTATGTGCGCCCGCACGATCTTGCGACGCGACCTCGGTATTGGGAGGGCGTGCGTTTGGTGTATCTCCCCACCGTCTACACCAAACATCTTGAAGCTATTATCCATGTTTTTCTCTCGACGCTCGATGTGCTGTTTCGTCCTGTAGACGTCATTCACTACCACGGCGTCGGACCGGCTCTGCTCTCTTGGGTGCCGCGTCTTTTGAAGCGCCACGCCACGGTGGTGGTGACATTTCACGCACAGGATCGTTTGCATCAAAAATGGGGGAGTGTTGCGCGCGCGGTCCTGCATGCCGGTGAGTGGGCCGCGTGCCATGTTCCGCATATGACGATCGCCGTCTCTCACGGCATTCAGGTGCTCTGTCGCGAAACCTATCATACCGAGGCCGTGTTTATTCCAAACGGCGCAGAAGTGGCGACCGTGCGCACGACATCGCTCATCAAACGAGACGGGTTGAAGCCGAACGCGTATATTCTGTTTGTGGGACGGCTGTTGCCGGTCAAGGGTGTTCATCACCTCATTCGCGCATTCCGGCGCGTCAAAACGGACAAACAACTCATCATCATCGGTGCGCCTGCTGTGAACGAGGAGCCGTATGTGGCCGCGCTCAAACGCGATGCAGAAGGAGATGCGCGCATCCGATTCCTCGGTTTTCGTCCTCCGGAAGATTTGGCCGAGTTCTACGCCCACGCGTATCTGTATTGCCAACCGTCCGAAAGCGAGGGACTGCCTCTCTCGGTAATAGAAGCGATGGGGTTTGGCACAGCGGTTCTTGTCTCTGATATCCCCGGGAATGTGGAAGCGATTCACCACGCCGGTTTTACGTTTGCCAACAAGGATGCTGATGACCTCGTTCTGCAATTACAGCATCTCATTGACCACCCTGAACAAGTGGCGCACTCCGCCAAGGCAGTCAAAGATACGGTGCGGACGTTCTTTCATTGGGATCGTATCACCGAGCACACGATCGAAGTCTATCGTTCTGCGCGCCATTAGCGATGTATGCAACAGGCCTACCACAATCTTTCTGTGGCGGATGTCTTAGCACGATTGAACGTAAGCGAAGACGGTTTGTTAGCCGACGAGGTGCGCGTCAGATTGCAACAAGAAGGACGCAATGAGATGCCTTCAGGAAAGCAGATGTCATCTTTTTCGATCTTTTTTCGACAGGTGACAAGCCCGCTCATGCTGGTACTTGTTGTGGCGACCGCGATCAGTCTTCTCATTGGCGAGTGGCAGGATTCGGTGATTATTCTTGTGGCGATTCTGATCAATGCCATCGTTGGATTCATCCAAGAGTTCAAGGCTGAACGTGCGGTGAGGGCTCTGCAAACATACGAGGTGCACTCTGCGACCGTGCGGCGTGGCGGAACCGTTCAACGTATAGAAACGTCTGACCTCGTGTCCGGTGACATCGTGCTTCTTCATGCCGGTGCGCGTATTCCGGCAGACATGCGCGTGTTGCACACCGCACAGGCGCAGGTGGATGAGGCGATTTTGACAGGGGAGTCGTTTCCGGTTGAAAAGCAATCGGGTGTTCTCAGTCGCGATGTGGCGCTTGGAGATCGAACAAATATGGTGTTCAAGGGTACGACACTCGTTGACGGAAAAATCGAGGGCGTGGTCGTTGCCACCGGGTCGCGTACGCGCATCGGACTCATCTCAACCTTAGTGCAAGAAACGCAGGACGAGCCAACGCCGTTGCAACAACAGCTCAAGCGGTTCGGCAGAGTGCTCGGAGCGATTGTGCTCGTGCTGGCGGTTGCTCTGTATATCGCCGGTCGTGTACTTGGATACGATGCCACTCAAATGTTGAAGGTGTCTGTGGCGCTCTCGGTCGCGGCCATTCCCGAGGGACTCCTCGTGGCGCTCACGGTGATTT
>MGDX01000030.1:19785-25633 GCA_001791035.1 Candidatus Uhrbacteria bacterium RIFCSPHIGHO2_02_FULL_53_13 | reverse complement strand
CGTTCACACCAACTTCAATCACCGTCGTTGCAATCAACACGCGCACATCTCCGTCTTGAAATCGCCGCATCACATTTTTCTTATCTTGGGGCTTCATTTTTCCGTGCAAAAGCTCTATCGGCCAATCGGATAGCGGACCGCTTTTGATGCGATCGTACAGTTTTTGTACAGAGTCGGCGTCAGATGTTTCCGAGTCTTCTATGAAAGGACACACCATGTATGCCTGTGCTCCGGCGCGCAAACGCTCTGCTATCAGCCCAAAAGCAAGAAAGTCTTGCTTTGGCTCAAGGAGGATTGTTTCAATGGATCCTCGACCGGGAGGTAGTTCGTCGAGCACCGACACCTGCATATCACCATAGAGCGTGAGGGCGAGCGTACGGGGAATGGGCGTCGCCGTCATCGACAAAAGATGCGGTACGGAGCCGTCGCGGCTTGGTTCAAGAAGTAAGCGACGCTGTTCCACGCCAAACCGATGCTGTTCATCGACGATCACGAGCGCAAGAGTTGGAATGGAAATGTCGTGCGAGAGCAACGCGTGCGTCCCAACAAGCACGCCGACGCGTCCATCAAGGACGGCGTCGAGCACATCCTTACGCCGCGCCGCGGTTCCATCGAGTTCCTGTTGCGAAGACGTGAGCAATCCCACGGATGTTTTATCTCCCAAAATGTCTTTCAAAGCATGCGCTTGTTGCACGGCCAGAATCTCTGTTGGCGCCAAATACGCCGTCTGCTTTCTGGCCACGCATACATTCGCGGCAACCACACCGGCCACGACGGTCTTTCCAGATCCAACATCCCCTTCAAGAAGTCGGTGCATCGGCGAACCGGACTCCATGTCCTGTACGGCGTGAAAGATTGCCTTACGTTGTGCTTTGGTCAATTGAAAAGGCAGACGGTCAATACAATCGCGAATACATTTTGTGTTCATGGGAATCGGCCGTCCGGGAATCTGCTCAATCGTTCGGCGAGCCTGCACATGAGCAATCTGATGGAGAAGCAATTCCCCAAATTTGAGTCGATGCATTGCTTTCTCCCATTTCGTCGGGTCGGTCGGAAAATGGATCTCTGGAATCGCTTCATTTATGGATGCGACTTGATACGTCGCACGGATGAGTTCTGGAATCCACTCCTCGACTTCGTTGAGAAATTGAAACGCCGCACGAATCGCGTTGCGCCTTCCTTTTTGCGCCATACGACCGGAGAGCGAATAGACCGGCACCAAGCGTCCGGTGTGCGTCGGCAAGACGCCGGGTTTCAGAATTTCGAACTGCGGGTTCACGAGCGAGAGACCGTATGCGTCATCGACCTTCCCGGATGCAGAAATGTGCATGCCAACTTTAAGCTGTTTGGCCATGTACGGCTGATGAAACCACACGGCCGTGATGGTGCCCGTGTCATCTTGGATCGTCGCTTCGGTGAGCATCATCTTTCGCCGATGACTGCGCCTTGAACGCACTGAAGTCACCGTTCCTTTCACTGTTGCCTGCATGCCAGGCTGAACGGTCCCCGCGCCTTCCACATGGCGAAAATCATCGTAACGATACGGAAACGCAAACAAAAGATCGCGGATCGTGTTGATCCCGAGTCGCTCGTACCCCGCCGTGAGCCGAGAACCAATTCCCGGCAGGTCTGTGACAAAACGTTCAATCATGGCGTCATTTTAGCACAAAAAAATCTCCGCATCGCGGGATTTTTTTGTGGCGGAGGGGGCGGGACTCGAACCCGCATGCCCTTGCGAGCGCTTGTTTTCAAGACAAGTTCCTTACCAATTCGGAGCACCCCTCCAATAAATAGATGTTTGACGTTAGAAGTTGGAGGCTCAACGCCTTCGGCATATCGCCGAGAACAGAAACCATCCTACGCCAAAGCATCCTCCATGCTTCGCTTCTCGCCGGTCGAAGACCATGAGCGAGCGAAGCGAGTCGAATGGCGGAGAGGGGGGGATTCGAACCCCCGCGCCGGCTTACACCGACCTAACGGATTAGCAATCCGTCCCCTTCAACCAGCTTGGGTACCTCTCCGAACACGACCGATGATGTCACGATCTGGTCCTTTTAGCAAGCGCTTGCATCATTCCCATACGGCGTCGGCAATAATCGTGTATAATATCACCATGGCCGAAGAAGATCGCATCCAAGACATCGAGGCAAACATTGACCCAAAGTTTGGCGACGTTGTCTATTACTGGGTCATGCCCGAGTTTCACCGCCACGAGCGCACCGCCGTGTGGTACGGAGTTTTTGTGGTGTTTATGCTTGGACTCATTGTTTGGTCGGTCGTATCGGCCAACTACATCTTCTCCGTGTTCCTCGTGCTGTTTGGGATGTACCTCGTGATGCAGCACTTCCGCGATCCGGAAAACGTGCCGGTTGTCATCCTTACCACGGGATTAGCCATTGGGGATCACTATCACACGTGGGACGAAGTTTCAGAGTTTTTTATCGTGTTCAATCCACCCGAGGTAGCCAAGTTGTATTTCAACTTCGTGAAGCGATCCCATCCGATCGTGAGCATCGACATTCCGGATAATCTCGATCCGAACGAACTGCGAGAGGAGCTGTTGGAGTATGTTGATGAAAATCTCGATAAAGACCAAGAAACATTGACAGATGTGGTGCGTAGGCTGTATAAACTCTGAACCAAACGCACCCGTAGCTCAGCTGGATAGAGCGTCAGCTTGCGGAGCTGAAGGCCGCACGTTCAAGTCGTGCCGGGTGCGCCATCAAAAGTTTCCGCTTCATCGCGGGAATTTTTGTTTTTGACGTCAAAACAATCTTGGTCCATTTTCTGACGATCATCAGAAAAGTGGTGCAAAATAGATTGACATAACATCGCCGCCGGACAGAAAAATCCGGCGGCGTTAGAGTTCAAGTCCTACCATCCACAAGCAGTCTCGCAAAAGTTGTTCACTTCGCTCGAGCCACTCGCTCTCGGTGGCCACGTTCTCGACGTAGAGATCCGCATGCGAACGAAGTTCAGGAATGAACGCTTCTGAAAACGTATTCCGTTCAGCAAGCCAAAACGCCTGCAGACTCATTTCCGCGTCTCCGGGAAAACGGGCTCGCGTTCGTTGCCTTTGCCAACGAACAAACACTGGTGCGTCCACATACACCATGACGCACGGAATAGATGTATGGCGCAGACATTGGATGTGTTCCATCCATCGTGGCGCATCGGCAATCGCGACACGCTTGGACATCTTTGCCTTGTCAGCAAGCATCATGTCGGCAAGCGCGCTCATGCCGCGCTCTTCGACCATCGCCATCGCGGCAGATGTGTAGTCCTCGCGTATCGGAACCGCAGGCTTCACCCACGGTTGAAGCCGAGCCGACCAACTATCGTTCGCCACCCAATCAAATTGACGCTCCCAAGCACGAGCAAGCGTCGTCTTTCCAGCACACACAGGTCCTATAAGTCCGATAATGACATCAACCATGTTGCCTTGCTCGCACATTGCCTAAATCGCCCGATCGTGTCAAGGCAAACGTCATGATAGTCTGGCACCATTTTCTGATGATCGTCAGAAAAGCGTCATTATTTGTTTCTTGCGAGCACAAAGCCCCATACATACTTTACACCAGCTTGTTTGAGGACTCGCGCGGCTCCTTCCATGGTGGCACCCGTGGTGTACACATCGTCCACAAGCAGAACATGCGTTGGAATGCCATCGCCCTTTACGCGAAAATAGGCATGTAGTTTTTGTGTTCGACGCTTGGCTTCCGATGCAATGTCCGCTTGGCGGCGGCGCAAACGCCAACCATGCGAGAGAAGCTGTGTTTCCACCGTGTCACCGGTGATCTCGGAAAGGATGTCGGATAGCACGCGCGTCTGCGAGAACCCGCGCTCGTTCAGGCGCTTTGGGTGTAGAGGAACAGGAATGAGACTCCATGCGACGCTCGGCAGTGCCGCGTCTTGCAAATGCCGCAGTAACAAGCGCACGAGCACGGTCTCGATTTCGCGGACATACTCAAACTTCCACAAGCGAATCATGTCGCGCACCCACGGATGTGCGTAGCTGGCGACGGCAATGCAACCGTCAAGAGACGACCGATGCGCCGCGCACGTTCGCCCAAACGCCGACGGCGCTCGGCACACGGGACATCGAGCTTTGGCAAACGGAATCGCCTTGAGGCACGGCTCGCATAACAACACGCCCTCTTTTTCGCATCCAATGCAAAAAAATGGAAACACGGCTTGCAGAATCCATTGGATGGTTGGTTTGAACATTTTGAACATAAAAATAACCGCTTGTGCGGCTTTTTTAGATTGCTTCGGTCGCTTCGCTACCTCGCAATGACGGACTGGCGTGAGATTGCTTCGTCAATTGCTTCGATGACTCGCAATAGAGCTCGCAATGACACAGAAGCAAAAACGTGAATCACATTTTCGCTTCTGTGTCACTCCCAGACAAACGCTTCCACGAACCAAGCGTCGCCAACTTTCACCACGGTCACCGAGGTATTATTATAGACGACGTTGCTTGAGGATCGATCTTGTGTAAACCACTCGCGCTGTGTGCCGACATCAAATACGATGCGCCCCTCCTCCTCACTGCCCTCTGTGCGTTTGAACGAGAGCGCGTATGTCGTGACCCCCTCATACGCATCACCAACGGATTCCGTGCGAACAAGCGTGCTGTAAAAAACCTCCGTTGACAGCTCTCGCACATCCTCATAGTTGGCAAACGGCGCGTCGCTCGAGTAAGTCCCAAAGCGCTCCACAAAATTCCGCGCCACGGTTTGCGCTTGCACCGGCTCTGGGGCAACGCTCGGCTGTGCGGGGACAACGACACTCGGTTCGATCGTTTCCGTCCGCTCCGCAGGAACAAACACTTCCGGTTCGCGCGAAAACGACGGACGGAACAAAAACCACAATAACAGTCCAATGGCGACAAGACCAAGAACGATGATGGCAATCAAGAGATTTCGTCTTTCAATGGGGGTCATCATAGGATGTATTATACATCACACCTCCAGCTGTCCCTCAAGCACCTCACCCTCCGCACGCGTTTTCTCCACAATCTCCTGGCGCTTTGCTTCTTCGTCCGCCACGCCCGCTCCCTCCGCTTGCCGAGTCTCCAGCTCCTGTTCAAACGCGCGGCGCTCGGCCTCAAGCTCCAAAAGTTGCGCCGGGTTTGTGGTCACAAGTTGATCCTCCGCGTAACTAGCCACCACCTGAATTGCGGCATGCTTATTGCCCGCAAAGAAAATCCCCTGTCCTACGCCCGATTCCAACAAAAGATACTTTTCCGCATCCGTGAGATGGAACGTCTTTTGTACCAAATCCGCCGACGCCGGCGACTGCTTCAAAAGGAGTTGAATGCTCGAGTTGGTCACAATCGCCTGTCCATAAGGTGACGTCAAAAAGTCGTTCACGTCCTGCGTAATCGTCGTGACACCAAGATAGTACTTGCGCCCGCGCTTCACGACGCCGAACATAAACTTCGCCGAATCCTCATGTTGCATGAGCCACCACGCCTCGTCCACAATCAGCAGACGTTTTTTGCGCTCCGAACGCACCACATTCCAAATATAGGTAATGATGTTGTAAATCGCCATCGGGCGCAGTTCGTCCTCCAAGTCGCGTACAGAAAACACGACGAGCTGATTTTTGGTCTCCACCGTCGTTGGCGAATTGAACAGTCCCGCGAACGTCCCTTCCGTGTACTTTCTCAAGCGCTCAACCAACCCCGACGAGTTGGTCATCCCCTCGAGCACATTCTGCACATCCTGCATCACCGGCGGCTTGACCTTCGCTAAATCCGCATCCACCGTCACGTCTTGTTTGGCGTACGCCTCGATAATCGCGCGGTCCAAAATAGCGTCCTCCTCCGGCGAAAAGCCGAACA
>MGDX01000030.1:6100-19774 GCA_001791035.1 Candidatus Uhrbacteria bacterium RIFCSPHIGHO2_02_FULL_53_13 | reverse complement strand
CCCTGCGGCGTGCCAATCATCAGACGCAAGAGCCCCTTCGTCGTAATGACCGCTGAACGGATGATGTCGTCCACGCCTTGATCCGTCGTCACCGCGCGCGGCAAATCGAACGGATTGATTTTGCTTTCCGACGACAAGCTCACATTCACATACGTGCCTCCCACCGCATCCGACAACACTTTGTATTCCATCTCCGGATCGATCACAATCACGTCGGTGCCGAGCATCAAGGAACGAATGATTTCCAGTTTGACCGCATAGCTTTTTCCAGCTCCGGACGTGGCAAACACAACCGCATTCGCGTTTTGCAAACTGAACCGATCAAACAGAATCAAACTGTTGTTATGGCGGTTGACGCCGTAAAGAATCCCGTTATCGCTCGTCAAGTCGGACGACGTAAACGGAAAGCTCGACGCAATCGGACTCGTGCTCATGTTGAACGTAATCTGCAGTTCATCATTCGAAAGCGGCAGAGTTGAATTGAACCCTTGTTCCGTTTGAAAATACCCCTTCTTCGTATGAATCAGCCGCGAACCGAAGAGTGACTCAATATCCTCTGACACACGATCGAGTTCCTCTTTCGTGGTCGCGTATACCGTGCAGTAGAATCCAAACTGAAAGAAGTGCTCAATCCCCTGCGTCAAATCGTCGCGCAGTTTTTCCATGTCCTGCAGAGCGGTTTCGCGCAAAGGGTCGCGCGGCTTTCCCTTTTCGCGATCGAGCGCTAATTGCGCTTCCACTTCACCGACTTTCTTTTTGAGCTGTTTCAAAATGACCGCCGCGTTGACCGGATAAAAGTACATGGCAATGTCCACCATCCAGTTGAAGTTGATAATCGGCGACGCCCATCCCACGCCCACATAGCGCGGATACGACACAATAAAGAGCGTGCGCACAAATGTGTCGCCAAGTTTGAGAAAATTTGGATTCACTTGAAAAGACGCCGGTGCAATCAAATCGCGAATCGAAATCACGCCGCGTTGATAGATGCGCTCCTCCTCCAAAAGCTGGGAAAGTGTTTCGCGCTCTTTGTGTTCGCGAACCGCGCGCTCCTGCTTATCCGAGAGCGGCTTTTGCGGTGCCGGTGGCAACGACGGCGACTTGCCAGTCTTACCTTTCCCGATGCTTTTTATTTGCTTTTCAAAAGCCATACGACGTTTCTATGTGTTGCCCTCCGATATCGGTCATCGGCTGTACGGATGAAAGCACCGGATTGTAAGAATCGTAGAGAAGCTCAATGAGCCCCTGCGTGTCCAGCCGCACGCTCGTCAATCCCATGCTATTGAGACCGCCCACCACATGATTCAAGGTCTGTTCGAGTTTGTGTGCGCGCTCTTCAAACTGCTTTTCGTTGAGCTGTACGCGACGCGCCGGAGAGATGACTTCACGCGCACGCGTCCAAAAGTTCTTCTTTTTGTCGGTGGACGGATCGTACTGCACGACCACATAAAATTGCTTACTCATAATCTCTCCGCCTTCAACCAAATCCTGAATGAACTGAATGTAGTCGTTCATTTGCGTGCGCAGAAGCTCGTTTTGCAAATCACGCTCGGCCTGGCGCATACGTCCAATGTAGTCGTCGATGCGCATTTTACGCGACTGAATCACGACCTGCAATGGAAACTCAAGGCCATTCAAAAACTGCATATACCCCTGCACAATCGCTTGTTGTTCGTCCTCCGACTTGAGCGCGAAGTTGATGCTCGACACAAGAACAACCGCGCGCAAAGTGCCGTCTTTCATGGAAATCACGTCGTCGCGCACCTCGCTCATGTCCAAGTAGCGTTGTGTCGTCGGGCGATTTGGAGCTTTTTTTGTTTGCTCTGCCATGCGTTTTTGGAGATTTTTATTGTGACTTTGCGTCGTCCGGCACATACACGCCGCCCGTGTTCACCACAAGCGACAAGTCACGCAAACGACTGCCGGTGAGCGGGGGTTTGTGAAACGAAATGGGCGGTCTTGGCGCTTCTTTCTTCATAAGGTAGGCGCGCAATTCCGCGTCCGTGCGCATTTTGTTCCACACGCGTAAGTTCGGTCGGCGTACGGTTTGAACCGCGTTAATCATAAAGTAATGGAACGGCTGTCCGTTGATGCGCACAAATGCAATGACGATCGCGAAGATGGCGATGGGAATGGTAAAGAGCAGAAACAGCGCAAAATCAAATAGGCGAAAAAACAATGTGCCAATCAACCCCGCGGAAAGCAAAACAACAAACTGTCGGATGGTCACAGGTCCGATAATTTTGCTTTCGACGTCGAGAAATTGCGGAACGACGAATTGGTCTGGCATGTTTTTGGCTATTGGCTCCTGAATTCTACATTCTTGATTCCCGATTCTGGATTCTGGATTCTTACTTCCTAAATTATACCATCAAAGTCGCAACGCCGCGTTGAGCGTACGCACGAGATTGAATTCGTCAAGCGTCAAGTCTCCGGGATTCACTTGTTTATCGCCGAGCACTTGGCGCACGGGCACACCTTTCTGCAAAGATGCCGCCAAAATTCGCTGGTATGCTTTCACGAGCGGACTTTCGCGCCACGCGTCCGACGCTTGAATGCGCTGACCGGGATCATGCTTGGCGATTTGTTCAATGTCGTCCAAGAGAGCCGCTTTTGCATCTTCGACAGAGCCGGGGATGCGACGAACGTCTTCAATACGCATACGGCGCAATTCTTCAAGGGGTCCCACCAATCGGCGCGCGTATGTGACATCTTGCACAGGAGGACGCTCTCCAAGACCCGCACGAGCCATTGGTTTTGGCGTTGGCGAGGATTCGAGAGTTGCGAGACTCGCGTTTGGAACACTATGCCGTGCTTGGCGCGACTTCACATATTCGGACTTCTCCGCGGCCGCCTTGTTTGCGCTCTCCGTGTGACGCTCTACGCGATGTCCTTCCACTGCTTCCATGACGCGGTCAACTGTGTGGGGGTTGAGCCCCAGCCCCCCTTCTTCAACGGATCGACTAAGTGCCAGCTGAAAATCTGACTCACTGCGCACACCAGAAAGCCGCGAACCAAGAATGACGCGGAAGCGCTTGTTCAAGTCGCTCGACGCGAACGTGAGAGAAAGTTTGCGTTGAATCTCGTCAATTTTTGGATGTTCAATGGAGCGCGGCGCGTGCGTGCCCGATGCTTTTAGATCTTCGACGATTTTTGCCACTTCCGCTTCGCCATCGAGGTCGAGAATGGAAGTCCTGCGCTCTTTTTGAATTGAGGGCGGTTCGAGGGACGGTGGCGCCGAGTGTTCCATTGACTGAATTGGCGAACGCAACCGCCGACGTTTTCTGCTTGACGCTCGTGATTCGCTGGATTTTTGCGCGTCGACAAGAGCGGGAGGCGGAGGTGCGAGCTCATGAGAAGGATCGAGTTCAGACGCAAGCTCCTCCTGGGCTTCCCCAACCGTCGGCTCATCGTCGGCGTCCATGCGCGCGTCCAGTTTCTGCACCGTTTCCACGAACGCCTCGCGGTCTTGGCGCACTGTTTTTTCTGTCGTTGCGCGCTCTTCGCTCGCGGCTGACTCCTCTTCCGCGCGCCGCGCACGCGCTTCTTCCACAAACGCATCCACGTTTTTGCGCACTTGCGTCACCGTAAGCGCCGAACGCTCCACATGCGGAACGCTCACCACCGTGACGTTTCCGCCTAGCTGTGCAAACGTGCGAAACGCCTGCGACTGCAAGTACGCGTCTATCGGCAAAAATCGTCGCTGAATCAAATCGAGCGCGACTTTTGCAGCAAGCGGCGTATCGTAACCAAGACGCGTTTTGAGCAGATTAATCACCTTGTCAACCGGCTCATAGCCAAACAAAACTTCCTGCTGAATGGTATCGAGCGCATCTTCCGCGGTAGACGACAGTCCGTTGGTTTTGACAATAAAAGCTAAGTCCTCGAGTCCGGAGTCAAGGAAAAACGCCCTAACGGGGTCAGGCAAAAACCGATAAGGAAACACGCGTTCCTCCATAGGATCTGTTAGCTATACGTGTTGCGCTCAAGCTGTCCGGCGACACGCTTGCGATAGAACGCCGCCGCTTCGTCAACCGCTTTGGCCATGTCGCCTGTGAGCCTGCCCTCCCATTGCATTGCAACTTGCCCAAGACGCTCCAACACGGCACGCTGTTGCGCTTCGTCCGCTCCACCGCGCGACTTATCCAAGTTCTCGAGTAATCCTTTCAAACCGTCCTTGGTAACCGTTTCGGCGACGGATTTGGACAGGTCGTTGTTGCCGCCGTCGGCATCGAGCTCGGCTGCCAAGTGAACCACCATGTTTGGTGAATTGGTCACTGAAGCCTTAAACTCGCGACGACCTTCCGCCGACCAGCCACCGCCGGCAACGCCGCCCGGTGTGCTTGGTGAAACGTCTTTGTCGTATCCATAGCCCATATTGGCAGATTGAGTTACGGCTGTTCTGTTTTGATCAATGGCTTGTAGCTCCTTTGCGCTTGCACCAGTAGTAAGCCTTGAACCCAACAACGCATTTCTAATCTCTGTTTTCCATCCGTTCAAGTTGGCGTTCGGTGATCCCGCCGCATCATTCCCTCTAATGCGTGTACTCAAATCGCCCATCGCATCCGGAGCGGCCGTCTTGAGCAGTTTAGCAATATCAGCAGGGTTGAGCTGTGCCACATCCACATCCTGAAGTTTAACGCCGCCATCGAGCACTCTCTTGAGATCGTCGGTCAACGAAGCGGTCACAACGGAACGGGTCGCCTCGTTACGACGATTTGCCTCCGTTCGCTGATCGTCCGTCAAACCGGCATCTTGCGCGATTCTTTCGCGCTCACCCTCAAACCGAGTCTGCTCTCCTTTCGCTCGAGTCGCATTAGCCGCTCCGGCCGGCGATCCCGCAAAACGCTTCGCCATGTCCTGCATGGACTTCGAGTATCCCTTTGGATCGCTGTTGACTTGATCAAACAGCCCGGCATCCATAGCGGCCGCCAATGCCTCGGGATCCTTGAACTCGTCCGTATTGATTCTCTGAAGCTGTCGTCTGTCCATTCCGGAGTATGCCGCCGCCATTCCATCGCGTCCTTTTGCCGCCAGCGACGGACGCGTTTCGGCCATGGTACCCAACCGTTTGAGCGTGTCCTCGTCACCTTGATCTTTGGCACGGTCCTTGACACTCGTATACCACTTCTTGGCGGTTTCACGATCCTTCGCCATCATCTCCTCAAACTGCTTGCTGTCAAGCACGGTTCCGTTTTCAATCGCCGCGACCTTTGCCTTCTCGGTCTCGGAGACAACCTTCTTACCTTTCACGCTCGCAATAAACGCCTTCTTTTCTTCAGGTGAATACGTATCGAATTCGCCCTTGTGCTTGGCAACAAGCTCGGCCTGCCTCGTCTTTTCGAGTTTTTCACGCTCGCCAAGTTTAGCCAAACGCGAACGGCCTTGCGCGCGGCGAATGGCTCCAAAGCGTCCGGTGTCGGATGCCAAACGCTGGGCGCGACGACGCTCGGCTTCCATTTTGCGCTGGCGCGATTCGGCCGTTGTGCCGCGATACAAATCGCGCGCGCCGCCTGTGACGGATTTGACGCCGCCCTTCGTCTTTTCGATGCCTTTTCGGAGTGCGTAACCGCCAACAAGCGCCCCGACCGCCACTGGGGCAGAGGCAACTTTTGTAGCATATCCCTTGCCCATCGCCGCGGCCTTTCCCGCAAATCCGCCAATTTGCCCTGCCGTTTGTTGAGCCACTTCAAGCCCCGCTAAGAGCAAAGCGATGGCAATGACAAAGCTCGTGAGCGTCTCGATGTCAAAGCCAGACGCCGCAAGCGCAGAACCGCTTGGAGAAAGTTCTGTGCTCCCTCCGGGAAGGCTAAGACCGCCGCCTGCAACCGCCGTGAGCGCCAGCCATAAAAAGAACAACAAAATCGGACCAATGGTGATTGAGGCAACCAGTTTTTGCCACCACTGCGAATACTCGCTCCCGACCGTGTTAAACACGCCCTTGGCCGCGCCAATAAGGAATGCAATAGGAGAAAGGATAATGAGCACCCACAGAACAACGATTCGATACACAAGAATCGCCATGAACACAAAAACCACGATAAGGATAATGACCGACAGCGAAAGAGCAAAGAGAGAGACTACAAACAGAATAGAGCCGGATACGGGAACCGAGTTAGAGAGCGACTGAATTTTGTCGATTGAAAACAGTTGGAGAAAATTGCCCGCGCCCGCCTGTTGAATGGCGTTGGCAAACGTGATCATGAACACTTGGCCGACGTCGATAAGAAGGCCGCAGATTAAACGAGAGAAGTTGACGATGACGGCTCCCAAGAGCAACATCGGAACCTGTTGACGCCAGTTCATGCGCGAGATACCAAACATCGTGCCGATAGCAATCACGAGTAGTACGGCAATGAATCCAATGTTGACCACATCGCGCACCATCGTCCAACCTTTTTCGACAATGCCGTGATGAATGAAGTCGTTATAGCTGATGACTTTGGTGAAGAAGATTTCAAGAAGGTACAGCGCGACCGAGCCAATAAAGCTTGCGATCCAGAGAATGATTTGCGCAAGCATGCCGGCGATGGCATCCACGGGGCCGGCAAATGCGATTTCGGGCGCAATCAACAATGCAATCCCAAACACGCCGGCGACCGCGGCCGGAAGAGCGTGTCGTTTGGCGAGTTGACGCACGTGTTGCATGTACTCTTTTTGGTTTAGTATAGCATGTGTTTGATGAGTAGTAAGTAGTGCATAGTGAGTAGCGCACCACTCACTCACAACACTAACTCGGCATGAGGAGATCCCCACGCCGAGTTTCCAAGATTACGGAACAACGAGCTCAACGTCACAGCCGCCAACGCCGTTTTCTGCAACGTACGTTTGCGCCGTAACACCATCCACACGCAACGAACCGTAGATCTGAAGATTCGATCCGTTGTTCGCGCAGATCCACCACCTCGAAGCGGGAACGCCCGAGGCCGTGTACTCGCCATTGACTAGCAGAACGTCGCCCGAATCGGCTTCCCACGTTCCGCAAACGCTTGTCAGCGTTCCGCCTTGCTGGGCGATGGTCTGCCAGCCGCCGTCCATGACCCACAGTTCCGCATCGCGGACGTTGGACAGACCGGTGGTATGCCAGCAGAGTTCGATTTCGCCGTCGCCGCCATTGCCGGAGGCGTCGTCGTCGTCGTCATCATCGGAGCCATTGTCGGACGTGTCGTCGTCATCATCGGAGTCGTCCTCGGGACCATCCCAAGCATCGTCATCATCCGAATTCGACGCATCGTCGTCGTCGCACGGCTCGTCGTGATCGCCATCGCTGGACGAATTAGAACCGGCGCCCGTGGCCAGCTGGCTCTCGTAGCGGTGTCCGCTCGAAAGGCCGCAGACCATCTCGCTGGTCGAGTACGGCTCGGCGCCGCCGCCGTCCGTCACATCGCGTGAGAACATGCGGAACGGAATTGACGTTCCCTGGCTCGCGCCGCGGTTGGCATCACCCGAGTGCACACCAAGGTGCACATGCTCGCCCGTGCACGAACCGGTGCATCCGGCCGTGCCAATGAGATCGCCCTCTTCCACGTACGTGGCGCCCTGGACCGCGAAGCTATCGAGATGCCCGAGAATCACGTACATCCCGTTGCCCATGTCGATGTTGGCATGGTAGCCAAACCCCGTCGGCTCGTACTGCAAGTAAACGGTGCCGCTCACCGGCGCGTAAACCAGAGCATAGTCAGACGGATTGTTCGGCGTATCCAAGTCAACGTCGTACCGCGTCGAGTTGTACTGGTGCGAGTACGAACCGTTGGCGCCTTGCGTGCAGAGCCATGAGGTTCCCGTTTGGAACGGCATGTGGATGATCGGCTCGCTCGAGCCGCCAAACCCGCCGTCGGGTTCGCTATCGGATCCGCTGCTTTGCGCGTTGTTCGCGCCGTCGGCCGGTGCCGACTTATCGACGGGCGCCATGAGCTCGGCAACCACGCATCCGGGCATCGTGACGAACATCGCCGCGACCACCGTGAACACGCGCGTCGTAAGACGGATCATCGTCCGTCCTCCTCGCGCGCCTCGTCAGCGCTTCGGTCGGTCATGTCGCTTTCCTCGTCCACGTCTTCCTCATCGTCCTCGCGATCGTACGCGCACGGCAGTCGGTTGACGTCCGTGGAGCGCGCAAACGCAGGATTGACTCCAAGCGCGGAGTGCAGAACATCGGCGGGCCGCGCATCGGCGAGCGTCTCAATGACGTTCCCGCGCACGGTGCGCACGAGCGACAAGTCCGTCGTGTTGCTAAACTCGTCAAGGCCCCAATGGGCGTGCACGCGCAAAGGCTGCGTGCGACCGAATGTATCGCCGGCGCACAGCTCATCACCTTCCTGTAGCCAGTGTGTGTCGACATCGTCGAGCACGAGCACGGCGGGCGCTTCAAAGTGCGCCAAATGCACCGTGCCCTGGCGCGCTTCAAGGACATAAGAATCCTGCGGCGCCACAAGCGTCGTTGGGAAGGCAAACTTCCCGTACACGTAGTGAGAATTGAGCTCCCACGCCGTGAATGCTTCGTCGCGCTCCAAGGGGAGCGTGAACAGCGCTTCGTTCGAGCGAATGGGCTCGGACGATTGGCACCCAACCATCCCAATCAACAACACTGCGCACATCGTATAGATTGTAGTGTGCATCAGCTGCTCTCGCCCCGAGCGCCCTCTCGAGCCGCTTATCAAGAGAGCGCACGTTCGCGAAAACCCCTGCGTTCGAGAGCCCCACGCGTTTGGGTTCCGATGCCGAAGTCAGTTCCTCCTTTGCGCGAAATCCGAGTGTGTCAGTCCGTTCCCCACTCCCCTCGCTGTCGCGATGGAGACGGACCGAGACGGCGGATTGCCGCGTCGACGTTCACATCAAATCACCCATATTTCATGGGGTCAATGGGGGGTGTAAGGGATAAGTCGGTGATTTTTTGTCGGCGTGTTTCGACAGTTTTTTTTGAGGACGGCAAGGGCGAGTGGGCATAAGATTTAAGGTGTTCAATTGTTCAAAATGTTCATTCCGAGCAGTCTGAAGTAAATGAGTGGTGACCGTTAGCTATTGGCTTTTGACCATTGGCCGTTGGTGTTTTACCCTGAGCTTGTCGAAGGGCTTCGATGAGCTCGCAATGACAGGGCTTCACCCTGTCATTCTGCAAAGTCGCGCTGTACAAACCGGCATTTTGAGCTGTCGGAGTCCTTCGACGCGCATTGTGGACAAAGTGTGGACAAGAAGAAGCGAGTGTGCAGTAACCCACCCTTCTTCACTCAACTCATCCGCGATAATAACGACACAAAAAGCGCAAACGCTTCTCTCGCCTCTACACTTTGATAAAAAGCAGGAGAGCGATTGACATCAATGATAAAAAACTTCCCCTCACGATTCATGAACAAATCAACTGATAAAACTTCAAACCCGCAAGCGCCATGGATCCGCTGGACGGCACGCAGAAGTTGTTCGCTGATTATTTTTGAGTTGCCGGCAAACAGTTTTCCGCCCACGCTCCATACTTTGTGTTCCTCCCATCCTTTTTTTTGAAGGTTTTCTTCCCAGTACAAAAGCCACGGATCCTGAAGAAATCTTCCAAAAATTCCGTTCTTTCTTATCCCGTGCCGTTCAGATTTCAAGAGAACGTTTTTGGGCTTTCCCTTCGTATCATACGGAAACAACGCGGGAACAGGGATCGATAATTTTGAAAGCTTCGATTGAATGACCGATTTTGCATCACAAGATTCAATACCGTAAGCGTTCACAACATGCGCGCCGCTCTGTTCTTTTGCCCACCAAGCGGCCGTTTTTGTGCTTGGCGCGTTTGTGAGAAAGTACAACACCTGCCTTGCCTTCGACGTACCCACATCCGCGCGGAATTGTTTCAGCTCATATTTTTTTGCAAGAACACGACCTTGCTCCAATGTTCGAACGAGCATCTGAACACCCAATCCGTAGGATTCCTTTGAGCTGTAAATAACAGAGCACCGCGCGCGCACATTTGGCTGTCGCGAGATTTTATGAAGCAGTGGATAGACGCATTTCTGCCAATACTCCCTCAAATTCTCATAGGTCAGTTTCATGGCAACATCACGAAGATTGACCCATGCCGTTCCTTTACGCGCGTTTTGCAACTCCGGCGATGGACGATCGATGTCAACACCTAGATACATGGCAAGCTGCACAGATCGACCTGCATCGTCTTCATAGTAGGCATCCTGTAGTCGTCCCAAAGTAACAGAACGCACGCCCGTCTCTTCACGCACTTCACGCAACGCGGCTTCCTGTAACCACTCTTCTTTCTCCACATGCCCCTTAGGAAATGTCCAATCATCCTGTTTTGCGCGGTGGACAAGAAGCACCTCGACCTTGGAGGACTGGCAGCGAAAAACAACTGCACCCGCCTTGGCAATGTTTGCCGACAACAGACCCCCTTCTTCAAGGGGGTGAGGTTGACGAAAGAGTGGAGTCGACATAGGCGACTAGTTCTCGACAGGTTTCATTCAATAGATCGTGTGAAAGTGTACCAGAGACCGCCCAATCGACATAGGTGAGAAGACAGTCTTCGCTCTGATGCCAGAATCCGACTCGACGCACATCCTGCCCGCCGGGCTCGTTTCTGCGATGTTGTCGTATCTGTGCCGGACTAAAGACACCAACAAGCAGAGACGAGGGATGCCGCGCTACAATCGCACGCCATTCTGCAGGCGAATGAACGGCATCGAGAATGCACACGTTTTGCTCCCCGATCTCCTCAAGGATTCGCCGCATCACAACATCCCCGCCGACGCGTTGATAGATATCACGATACCACTCCTCCCATGAGGAGGCATCGGCCCTTTGCCAAGCGGCATCGTACACACGCTTCAGCGTTGCAAGTTTATGCACCAACAGCCATTTGCTCATCGCGTGCAGTCTATGAGCCGCATAACTTTTCCCGGCTCCGTGGAGCCCCGTGAACCCTACAACGATCATGACTGCCTCCGAATGCGTATCGGTGCACGTTGAACCCCCACGGCAATCGCAAGACAATTGGTCCGTGGAAGATCTAAGGACGCGCCATTCAATGAGGCAAGCGCATCTGCGGAATTCGCTAGATACGCAGAAGACAAAACGCGCTCCCAAATGTCTTTTATGGGCTCGCGCGCAATGTTTCCATAGCTTGGCTCCCCCAAGTCAGAGAGAAAACCACAGCTTTGTACATCTCCGTTGGGAAGAATAACCATCCCTGTTGAACCGGCGCTGCAATGTCCGCATCCGCCGTCAAGATAGTGTCCGTCCACCACACCGCGCTCGATGTAAGGTTGCAACGATGCTTGGATGTGGCGGTATTCAGAGACGGTGAGCAACTCGCTCACACAACCCACCATGCGCCCGCTTGGAATGAATCGGCGCACATACAGCGTTACGCCGGCCTCTTCGCATGCGCATGCCAATGCTGGCAAACCTGCGCGCGTTGAACGCATAGCCACCGCGTTGACGCGAACGGAAACACTAGCATCCAACAGACACATCATGCCCTGCCAGCTCCGCCGATAAGCTCCTGCTCCGCGAATCTCGTCGTGGCTGTCCTCACTGCCATCGATACTAACAATGGCGCCACAAAGCCCAGCGGTAAATAGCTCGTTCGCCTTTTCACGAGTGATGGCAACAGCATTCGTGCCAATGCTGACACGAATGTCGAACGAACGCGCAAGGCGCATTGCGTCGATAAGTGCCGGGCTGATGGTTGGCTCTCCGCCTGTAAAGCGAACTTCTTTGACGCCAAAACCGCCTAGTTGACGTACCGCACCCAAGATCTGCGCCGGTTGGAGCTCATCATGCAGTCTCCGCCCCGAATCGTTCAAGCAGTGGGTGCAAGCAAGATTACACGCTCGCGTCAGTTCAAAGAATACTTTTTGAAGGTTCCTTGTTCTTTTCACTTGTTTTTCCAAGAACCGTATGACCGTATCAGGGCGCAAAAACTCTGTCAAAATAGACGTTCATCGTTGAGAATTTATTTTGCAAACAGTCAAAAAAAATAGAGCTTAACCCCGTTTTGAGCTCTGTGGACAGAGTGTGGGCAATGTGATCCAAGAGTCAAGAATGGATTGACAAAATCTGATTCATGTGGTACCGAGAGATGCTACGAACGTAGCAAAAAAACCGTCATGAAGCAACGTCGCAATAAAAACAAGCGACTTCCAGGACCGGTTTTAGCGCCATCTTGGCCGCGAACCCTTTCCTTGATTGTGATTGTGTTGATGTCTATTGGCTGCTTATCCTTCTTTGTGAAGGTTGAGCAAACAAAGTCGGCGCACTCGATTCGAGTAAGCGCGCCTTCTCAAGTGAGCGTCCCTGTGCATGCAGTACTCACCGTCGCAGAGATTTTTCGTCAGATGTTGATAGAGCATCCCGCCACAGAGATTTCGGGCGATCTCTATCGCATGATTGAAAACGGACAGATGATTTGGGAAACAAGAGCGTCTAACGGACATTTTGCTGAATTTTGGATTCTGCCACAAAACAAGACGGGTGCCGCTCATAGCGCCCCGATGTCCGTTCTGACCATTGATCCCAGACTATTGTACCCAGAAAACCTGGCCATGGCACAACTGGTTCTTTACCACGAGTACCAACACGTCCTGCAATGGCAGACTGGAGAGATTGAAGAGGACACGTTTCGGATCCATTTGCGTGATGAAAAGAATCCCGCGCATTTGTGTGAACAAAGACGGCAGGCAGAAGTATCCGCCTACCGCAATGAGTGCGCGTTCGCGCGCCGAGTTGGACTCACGAACGTACTACCAATATGTGCTCTTACGAACGCGGCTGAACTTGAAGCCGCCATCGTAGAAAAGCTGGCGAGCGACGTCAATCTAGGAGCGCTCTGCCGTTAAGAACAAGGAACATCACACTTGACACCCTCACGCTCCGGCTCGGGGGTGTGTATTTTTTCTGAATCGTAGTCGTGGATCGTTGGGTGCCAGAAGTTGCACGGAAAGTATGAACCATCGGGTCTATCAAACTCGAGCTGAATGCCAAACGGCTTATGCTCAAGGATTGTCCCGTTGCCCGCTTTCGCGATATCCAATTCCCAACGACTCGACTGTGCACTGAAATCACAAAGTACAAAACACCACACAATGACGCAGAGTACGATAAGACCGCGTTTCATGTTAGGAGCCTGTTCCCGAATGTGCCTTTGGATGAATTTTGCACAGAAGCGAGCGAACCGACGTTCAAAAACCACAGGAATAGCAGCGCTATTTCGAGGATTTTTGAACAAGGTGCAGCCGCTTCTGTGTGGAATTGGCCAAAGTGCACGTTCGGGAACAGGCTCCTACTCCACTGTTATTTTACCTCATGAATATACGGAGAGAGTCTGTTTGATCTGTCAAGGGGCACCTGTGGACAGAGTGTGGACAAGTTGTGTTGACAGGTTGACTTTTTTGTAAAATCTTGCTAGCCTTTAGATAGGACATTGACAATGACTACGCACAATCGTACGTCACTGGGCGCCCTTGCGGCGCTGGTTTGGATGCTGGGAGTTGTGATGGCGTGTGTTGATCCCCCGGGTGGGGATGATGACGCGAGCGTCGACGATGATGACGCCGCGGACGATGACGATGATGTCGGTCCCGATTCGATTGGGATCGCCGTTGACATCGTGGTCAACTACCTTGATGAGGAGGATTGGCCCTCCTTTGTGGCGACGGTTGACGGCGCCGAGGTGGTTGAGCGGGC
>MGDX01000030.1:232-6079 GCA_001791035.1 Candidatus Uhrbacteria bacterium RIFCSPHIGHO2_02_FULL_53_13 | reverse complement strand
ACCTGTTCCGTGTGCCCGCCGATGGCGATTGGCACTCGGTCGTGGTGACGACCGGTGGAGGCCCCTCCGGGGAGCCGTGCGATCCGTACGAGGATTGGCCGGCTATTACCCCGGATTGCTACATGCACGCGCAGTGCGACGTGCGCGTGCAGGGTGACCAGGTGAAGGTGCGCGTGACGCACTACCCTGGGAACGATGAAGGCCCCCCGTACTCGGAAGTCTACGAGTACGTAAGTGACTTCGGTCACTGGGACGGGAACGAGGTTGAGTTCGAGTACGATGAGGGTGATACCCTCGTCGTGCCGATGAACTACAACCCGTCCGGCGAGTGGGGGTGTGTGCTTGGTGGCGTATCTGAGCACGTTTACTGGGTAGATGTGGAGTATGGTGAGCGTGGTGCTAACATGTTCTCAGCACCCGTGTACGTTGATGGTCACCGAATGGTGGCCTGGACAATCAACGGTTCCTACGATGGAATGGTTAATCCGTCGGGAAGCGCATACGACATGTTTGAGGACTCTTACTCGTTCGCTTGTGTTCGCCAATAACCTATTGACCCGCCCCTCTCCCTCGAGAGCTGGGCGGGTAGTTGTTTTAGGTTGCTTCCCCCTTTCGCCAAGGCTTCGGAGAACAGGTCGCGGAGCCTGCCCCGAGCTTGCGAAGGGGCTCGGGATGACAAGACGAACTGGAAAAGCGCTCGCGATGACGGATAGAGAGGGCATACCCCTCCGTCCTCGTGTAACTCGGCCACCTCCCCTATGTTAGGGGAGGATACTCGCAATAATGCTTCGTGCTACTCCCTCGCAATGAGATGCAGATAGGCATCATAACTTCTGAAACACAACATGGCGAATCTCATTTTGAGCATCTTGGGTCGCCGCATTGCCTATCACTTTTTCATCAAAAACAATCTTCCATTGATCATAGAGGGCATTGAGCGCCATCCCATTGTCATAAAAGCCGCTCCCGGATGATTGTCGAAAAAAATCGCTATTGGACGTGAATAGTCGGTACGCATGCAAACCATGTGTGACCGTATTGTTCTGTATCTTCCGAACCATCGCATGAAATGTGTCTTCCGAAAGATGGTGTGCTACGAGTGCAATAAACACAAACGAATAGCTCTGTTTCATTTCAAACTGCACAATGTCACATATGTGAACTGTGACAGACTTGTTCTGTTTGATTGTTGTCAAAGCACACTCGGATAGATCCACCGCATTGACAATAAATCCTTGCTCTGCCAAATATTGGCTAGTCAATCCCTCTCCAGCACCAACATCTAGAGCACGACCAACCAGAGGACACGCTATTTGAAACACGTTCTTCAAAAACTCCAGGCTCGATGTCCCAAAGACGCTCGGGTTGGCTTTGTAGAGGTTGTCGTAAAATGATTTAAGTTTGTCCGTCATGCAGTTGTAGATTATTAGTATTTTTGGTACTTTACTCTATGGTCACCATCGACCGCAAGACAAGGAGAGCGAATGTCACATATCCTGGCAAACATGCCCAACATCGACTTGACCCGGGTGGTCTACCGGGTCAAGCGCGATCATCCTGACTGGACCGAGACGCAGATCGAGGAGGTCGAGGCCGCGTACCGGTGCTTCCTCCAGCTCTGCAAGACGTTCCCCGAGCGCAAGATCGCGGCTCCCCCGAACGTCGACGTGGTCTGGCACATGCACATGCTCGACAGCGTGGCCTACATGCGCGACTGCGACGTCTACTTCGGCCACTACCTGCACCACGACCCGTGCATCGGCGAGGCGGACATCGATGGAGCGAACGACACGCTCGTGCTCTACGAGGAGACCTTCGGAACGACCCCGCCGTCGATCTGGATGGGCCTCACGACCTGCGCGAACCCCGGCGAGGGGTGTGGCAGCATCCACGCCTGAACCATCCGAACCTCTGGGCCACTAGCCCCACCGCATTCTGTGCGGTGGGGCTCACATTTTCCACACATGATAAGTATAGAGCAATGCTTGCGAAGGGGCTCGCAATGACAATCGACTTTACCCCTCCGCCCCTTCGGGGCACCTCCCCTATATTAGGGGAGGTTTGCTCGCAATGACGGATGGGAGACATTCTTACGGCTCTACCGAAATCCATCCGTCGTAGTACACCCATGGATCGGAGTATGGTGCGCCAGTAATAGACAAATCCGCTGTTGGGAGTAACGCATAATCACACTCCCCACTAGCTATCGCCTCCCCAAAACACTGCGGGTCATCGAGCAAACTCGAAGGGTCGTCGCACGTCCCCGTGCAATACCCCCAGTTATCCTGCACAAACACGCGCGGCTGAAATGTGCACTTCCCGTCTCCGAATGAGCACGGTGAATTCAAGTGACCATCCGCGCCAACAACGCACGCGCGGTCACTCACAAATTCAAGCATCAAAGGCGTGCATCGGTAATGGTGCTGAAAACGGAACGGCGAAGTTTCGCACGAGTCCGACGTCAAGCCCCACGCCGTCCCCTCGCCTTCTGTGCACCACGACGTTTGATCGGGCCTCAATCCACGGTGCGCTTTGTAATAGTTATCCGAAGCCACCGAGCCAGACAACGAACCGCGCCCCCACGCCGCCGTATCCCCGTCGTCGTCCGTGCCGTCGCCCCAATCCACCAACGCCTGCCGTAACGGAAACTGGTTTGGATCGGTCGTGGCAAAGAAGCGCAAATCCGTGCGGAAATTCCCTTCCGAGGTAAAAATCGTCCCCGTCTTTCCGTTTACCGACACGCTATTCTGCGGTCCTTCAATGCATGCCGAGTCGTTGCACAGCTCTCCCACCGCACGAACAACTGGCGCCGTAGGCGTCCCATCGTTCACACCAAAACCGTAAGTGTCTCCCTCATCGCGTACATCCGCTTTAAAATAATTAGGGTCGGTAGGAATCGTTGAGAAATCCGGCGGCAAGCCGTTGTTCGAACTACCAGTGATGTGCTGATAAGACCCTGTTTCGTTCGGATCTGCAAACGGTGCAACAAACGGATCGTTAGACGATTCATTAAACAGATTCACCATTAGCTCCGGAGGAACAAAGTGCCAAAAGCCCTTAAACTCTGCGAAAAACTGCTGCAACCGCGAAAGTGCATCCACGCGATCCTCCTCAACAATCAGCGTCGGTACCGTATCGCCGGCAATACCGACGGTAATGCTCGAACAAATGCCGGCCGCCGAGCAGATAATGTCGGGCGAGCCTCCGCCCGGACAATCGCTCGATTGTTCACAGATAGCATCGTTGCCGCCCGCTCCATCGCATTGGAAGGTCCGCTTGGCAAAATTGGTGTAATCACAAGCACTTGGCGAGCTGCACCCCGATGCCGTGTAGCTCATCACAGGAATGTCGACGGCTGCCTCCGCCGCATCGCACGCCTCGTCGTAAAAGTTCTGCGCGGCCGATTCGGAGGCGGCAGGATTATTGGAGTCCTCATGCCCATAAAAACGCGCACACACATAGTCGAGCCGCGATTCGTCACATCCGTCGCCAGCTTCGGCGCCGTTGCACCCGGCGGAATCTGGAATGCTCGAGGAGTCAACGCACGACCCCAGACCCAGACTTCCGCAGAACGCCGTCCCATCGGCTTGACTCCACGTCCCGTCATCGAAAGCGGAAGCCGCCGGATTGTTAGAAAGCTGATACGATCCGCACGCAACAAAACACACGTGCGCATCGTTGCTGGTCAAAGGCGGGTTCGGCGCACCTCCGTTACCGTTATCACAGGTTGTCGTTCCCGGCGATCCCTCAACGCACACGTCGCCCGGCGTACACGCCTCCTCCTGCGCCACAAAGGCGCCCGGTAACGACACCGACAGATCCTGATACCCTCGCGCCAAATTCACGCCATCCGCCGGATACATAGGACAAAATGCTACGTCCGCCACAGAGGAGTCGCGCACCGATAGCTCATCGGCCCTCAAACACGCTTCCACAATCACCGGCGCTTGGTCCGTGAGCGACGGTATTTCTAAACGACGACCGATAGGAGTCGCATCCAACGGTCCATACCCGTCCACAAACCCAAGCGTCTGCACAATACGGCCGACCGGCGAGGTGAGTGTCGCCGTAGTATAGGTCAGGTTTCCATCTTCCGTGGTGTATTGAGCATCCGTGTTTGGCGACAACGCGCGATTGGTAAACGCCGCATTGGCGTTGCCAGTTTGAATTGGCGTGTTCCCATACCCCGCCTCCACGCTCGTAAACGCAAATTCAGAGCATCCCAAGTAGTAGGAGGCGTTGTTGTTCGGGTAATTATACAGACCAGCACTTATGGTTGGATTGAGCGGAAGATACCAATTTTTATCCGAGAGTGTTATCGGCGTATCAGCATTATCACCGCCCACATACGGCTCAAACGGCACTCCCTGTAGGACGCACGACTTATATTTATCCATGTGGTCGCTAAGCTGTATCACCAAGTACCCCTTCGGCGCGCTTCCGTAGTCATCCAAATCTCCGGTCCAATTAGAGGTAGAAAAGTCCACCTGTCCACCATCCCCAATGGCATAGTAGCTATTGATAGGAACTTGGAGAGCACCACTGCCAGGAGTCGTACAGGCCGTGCCCGCATCAGACCCGCCTCCGTCTGCTGTACGTATTGATCCCTGCGGCACACAAAAGTACGGACAGTCATCATCCGCACCGCCACTTGCGGAATCTTGAACACAGTTGTTTGGTTCCCCAAGAGCGGCGTCATCGCATCCTCCAATCACGGCAAAGTGATTTTTTGGACACGAGACGTTTACCCAACAGTTATCCCAATCACCGGCGTCGCATGAGTCACCCGCGCTTGTTGGATCGTAGTCTCCGCTCTCCGGTTCGTTGCTCGCACCGTTTTCACTCACGTTTGCTATGCTCGCGATGGCGGTAAAAATAGCTGAAAGAGGATCGCCTATAAATAAGCCAGGCGTAATATTGGTGGGAGTGTCGCCATCGCGATACGTCTCCGCACACGCTGGCAAAATGGCGGTGGCCTCTGGTCCTGGCACATCCACACCCGTCGGATACAAATCCACATACAGTTCGGTGTCCGTGCAGTACGCCGTGTTGGTGATCGGGAATCCGGCCAAGGTGAATTTGTTGTTCAAATCCGTGGAGCCAAAGAGCTGATCTACCGGCAGCCAAAGCAGACAGGCGTTTTTGTCGGGATCCGCTAAGATGGTCATTGAGCCGTCGCGCTGGATACAGTAGCCAAACCACCCCACGCGCTGAATCTCCGACGAGATAAACTCGCACTTGCCACCGCCGTCGGTGCACGTCTCTACCCAGCCCGGACCGCTACAATCGCGACCATCTAACGATCCACCATTGCACACGGCGCTCGGCGCTCCCGCTTCGGCGTAATCCACATATAGTTTTCGCACACCGCCAGTACCATATTCCACAGTCTTGTACGAACACTCGCACACTTCGCCGTTGGCACACACTTTGGCATGGCTAAAGCCCGAGCGGTAACTCAACGGATAGATTTCTAACGGATCCATTCCTGGAGTGCTTTCTTTCCACTGCGTCACCACCTCGTTGGGGAATGGCGAATTTTGCTCGGGATAGCCGCGGCACTCGTTTTGCTCGGCCAAGTTGGCCGCCAAAGGACGGCCGTTAATGCTTTGCAGACAGCTACCGTTGTAGCACACGCCTTGTTCGGTCGCTTCGGTGACAAGCAAACAGTCCTCGGTTTCAAGCACTGAACAGTCCGTATCCGATGCGCATGCTTGTCCCGAGTCCTCGCACACGCCGACCGTACACGCTGTACCGTTTTGCGTGTCGTTCAAGCATGGCCCCACGCTCACCGCCAAACGAAAATCCGGCGTCGACGGACCGCACGTTGCACCTGCATCGGCGGTC
>MGDX01000030.1:0-212 GCA_001791035.1 Candidatus Uhrbacteria bacterium RIFCSPHIGHO2_02_FULL_53_13 | reverse complement strand
GGTCGTACACGACCCCGGCACGCCCGCGCTCCACGCGCCCACAATCGCATCAAAGGCGGTCGAGATGCCGAACGCATTGTACAAACCGCCCAACGAATCCACGCACCACTTGGCGGGATTCAGATTAATTTGCTGGTAGTGCTCCACCGCGTACTGGTTCGGCACCGAGTATCCCGACGGCTCGAGTCCGTACCAGGTCGCGTCGCGATTGG
>MGDX01000029.1:1637-22105 GCA_001791035.1 Candidatus Uhrbacteria bacterium RIFCSPHIGHO2_02_FULL_53_13 | reverse complement strand
AAAATGCTTGGATTCTCGCGGGGAAATACCATGCCGAGGCGCAACGCGCCGAGGCAACCAACCTTGATTTTTCGAAATGTGATTCTTGGCGGTGAGGGAGGGATTCGAACCCTCGGTACCTTTCGATACACACGATTTCGAGTCGTGCGCCTTCGACCTCTCGGCCACCTCACCGTTCGGCCGAATGTATCAAACTAAAACCCAAAGGTCAACGCACTTTTCGCAAAATGACGAGGCCGCCTACATGAAGTGGCGGCCTGTGCACGTAAGAAATACGGAAGGTTAGGGAGGCTCAATGAACCTCGAGCAATCATCCGGAATACGCGCCATGAGGGCGGCGGGATTCTCGGTTTGAAGACGACGATCGTTTTCGTCCGTGTAGTCGAGAACGCGAGTCGTGATGACTTCGAGCGCCACTAGAATGCGCTCGATCTCGAACACAACACGCGGGTAGTCAAACGTCTTGTATGGACGCTCCGCGAGCTCCTGCAACACCGCTGTATCCAACGCGTATCGCTGTGTCTCCTGAAGCGACAAGCGCATTATGCTCTTGAGTCCATCGGACCGCTCTTTACGATCGGCATCCGGCAGCGAGTACACAATCACCGTATGTGACAGAACAGCAATCCACATTGTGCGCAGATCAATCAAGTACACGGACTCGTGGAAAAGCATGCAGCGAAGCCGAATTTCCGAATCAAGATCGAGCCTGGCGCGTTCCTGTGGCGAAAGTGGCGCCGGCGTTGCCGGTTCTTCGCGGACAATGCCGGCACTTGCCTGTGGCGCAAACAAGGCGATGCTCGCCGCAACGATCATGGCGACAGTGATCACGCCTCTCCCAAAAGTCCACTTCTTCAACACGGCTTCTGTTCGTACTGTATGTAATACAGCCATGGCGTTTCCTTGTAGACTCTCGCAGAAATATCGAGGCCCGTCAAGACCGCGCAACAAGATGTGCTAAACTAGCATGCACACTCAAGGAACACAGTATGCCCGAAAAAAAGAAGGTGCTCGTTATTGGCTACGGCGGAACGATCGTGATGATCGTTGACGAAGCGCGCAAGGCCATTGTTCCGGCCAAGAATCTGGAAGAAATCATGAAAAAATTGCCAACACTGAACGAGGTTGCCGATGTTTCCATGGATTTTTTGTCGAACGAAGACAGCACGAACGTTGGTCCAAATGATTGGACACGCATCGCCCTTTACATCCGTGACAAGCACGATGAGTATGACGCGTTCGTCATCACCCACGGAACCAACACACTTGCCTATACCGCTTCGGCCCTCACGCTCGCGCTTGGCACCGGCATAAAAAAGCCCGTCGTCCTCACGGGATCTCAACTCCCCCTTTCCGTGTACGGCAACGACGCGCGCTTCAATTTTGAGAATGCCATCAAGACTGCCGCCAAAGCGAGCGCATCTGGAATCAACGAGGTGATGATCGTCTTTTCGGACACCATCTTGCGCGGATGCCGCTCGGTCAAAGTCAGTGAGTCCTCGTTCCGTGCCTTCGCCTCTCCGGCATTTCCACAGATCGGCAGTATCACTTCAACCGGTATTCACTTTTCTCCCGACGCACGCCACGGCGACGACAACATCCCGTTTGAGATCTCGCCACACTTTCATCCCAACATCGTGAGTCTCGACCTCACGCCCGGGCAATCCCCGGCTCTCGTTGAAGAGCTCGTCAAATCCGGCAAATGCAAAGGCGTCATTCTCAAATCACACGGCGCCGGCTCCGTACCAACGATCGGCGAGTACTCGTTCCTGCCGTTCATCGAAAAAACGGTGCGACACTACAAGATTCCCGTCATCGTATCCACAAAGTTCCTTGGCGGAAACGCTTACAAGGAAGTGAACGATGAGTGCGCCGTGCTCGCCATTCAAGCGGGCGCCATTCCCGGCGGAGATTTGACCGACGTCATGACGGAAGTAAAACTGATGTGGATTCTTGCGCAGGGAGCGTTTGACGAGCAACAGATTCGAGGGCGCATCTTGGATAATGTCGTTGGAGAAATTTCTCCTATCGCGCACTCCAAATAATCATCGTTCGATTTATAAGTCTGATAACGCATTTGTTGTATACTACCCCCGTATGCAAACATGGCTGATTCAAGCTCTCGTCTTACTTGCCGTCGCGATCTTTCTCTACGCTGCTTGGCGTTATCAAAAGGATAAAACAGAGCGCGGTCCTTCCTTCGGCGGATTTACGGGACATCTTTCCGAGGTAACGCGCGATCTCACCGCCGCCGCTCGTGCAAACAAAATCGATCCGGTCACGGGACGCGAGAATGAACTTGATCGCATCGTTCATATTCTGATGCGTCGCACGAAAAATAATCCTCTCCTCTTGGGCGAAGCGGGCGTTGGCAAAACGGCGGTCGTGGAGGGGCTCGCTCTTCGCATCGCACGCGACAGCGTCCCCCAAGCCCTTAAAAATAAGTCCGTACTCGCACTGGACATTAATGCTTTGGTTTCCGAGACAAAGTATCGCGGAGATTTGGAGCAACGTCTGCAAAAAATCACGCGCGAGCTTGAAGAGCGCGCCAAGGAAGTCATTCTCTTTATTGACGAGATTCACCTCATCTCACAAATGGGCGGCGCGGAAGGATCGCTCAATGTAAGCGATGTCCTCAAGCCATCGCTTGCTCGCGGCGACGTTCAGATGATTGGCGCAACAACATGGCGCGAGTTCGATAAATATATCAAACCCGACGAAGCGTTCGCACGCCGCCTTCAGCCGGTTCTGATTGACGAACCAACCCCCGCGCGTGCGCTCGAAATTCTTCGCTCACTGCGAAGCGTGTATGAAAACTTTCATGGCGTAAAAATTACAGACGATGCGCTCAAGGCGGCCGTACAAGAGGCAGACGAGAAAATTGACTATCGCTATCTGCCAGACTCGGCCATTGATCTTATTGACGAGGCATCCGCGAAAGTCGCCATCGAAGGCGAATACAAGCATCATGTGGCTCTTGGAGCCGTACATGCGGCCGCCAAGATAGGAAAAGAAAAGGTTACGCGAAAAGATATTCGTGCCGTAATCGATCAGTGGGTTTTGCATGGATCGGAAGACAAGGCACGCGATGCACGCCATAAGTAAATTCAAATGGCATTGGAAAGCGAGCCTGCCCCTTTGGGGTCTTGCGCTTGTTATTGTTTTTGGCACGACAACGCTCATGCCTTCTCCGATTCGCCTGCTCGTCTTCGTCTTGTGGCTCGCCGCAGGAAGCTGGATGTTGGGCGTTTGGATTGACACGCGTTCACAAGCGCGGCGTTTTTTGTTCGGATCCTGTGCCGCCGTCTCGAGTTTTGGACTAGCGCTCACGGCTCTTGCACTTGCGGGGCATTTCACGGTCGTCTGGGTGTCGGTGATGCTCGTACTCTTTTCCATGCTTTTCACCTGTGCATTTGATGGGACACTCCCAAAAATTTCTTCGTTTACTGATGGCCTCACGCACGCGCCAAGCTTTCCGTATCTCCTCATTGCACTGTTTGGCGACGCGTGGATCTTCATCAACTTCTACAACGCATGGACGGCGGAACCGCTTGTCAGTCCGTGGCAGTTATTCAACTTCGTTTTCTTTCTTGTCTTTGCTGTCACCACATTTGCCGTGGTGCTCTTTGCGGCAACACGACGCGATCGCGCTAGCTTGCTTCTCTCGTCTTTGCATCTGTTTGTCTCGCTTTCTGCGGCCGTGATGTTATATGGAATCGGGTTCGGATTTGATCCGTTCATTCACCGCGCGGCGGAAATGGCCCTCGTGCGTGACGGTGTCATTGAACCGCGTCGGCTTCTGTATCTTGGTCAATACGCGCTTGTCGGCGGCGCCAATCTGCTTACCGGCGTGCAGGTGATTCTGCTCGATAAGTGGCTCGTTCCTCTTTTGGCGAGCATCACCATTCCCGTCGTCGCGTTTTTGGGGTTGCGCGACGGATTCGGGCTCACCGACAAAACGAGCCGTGTGTTTCTTCACTTCGCACTCTTTTTTCCCGCAATGTACTTTGTATTCACGGTTCCGTTCAACCTCACGCTTCTCTTTCTCCTTCTTGTCACTTTCGTGTTGCCCCTAGCCGATACATGGAGGTCTCGAAGCGTTCTCATGTTACTGGGACTGTTCTCTTTGTGTGTTCATCCCTTGGGAGGCATTCCGATTCTGCTTCTTCTGGGGTTGAGTTCCTTGACGCTGATAGAAAAACCTCGGTTGCGCCAAGCCCTGTTATGTGTAGGCGTCGTCACGGCGATTTTGGCTCTTCCCTTACTTTTCGCACTTTATAATATTACTTCAGGTCATCCTCCAATATCCGTACAGCCGCAATTTCTCTATCGCTTTTTTGCGTTGTTTACGGATCCGTATCTTAGAGGAGCGCTTCCTATTCCCTTTTTCGTGGAGTTGTTTTACGACCTCATGCGATGGGTTCCTCGCATCGTTGTCGTGTGCGCTCTTTTCTTTGCTTGGAGACAGAGAACAACGCTGGCGATTTCTCCTATTCCAACGCTTCTGCTGACGGGATCCTTGCTCGGATCTCTCTTTCTCCTTTCTGGATTCTTCACGTTTGCCGACGTGATTCAATACGAGCAGATGGAGTTTGCGTGGAGACTGTTGCAAACCATTTTTCTCATGACAACGACGTGGGCGCTCGTCTTTCTCGCCAAAGTCTGGAAACAATATGCGACAGTTTCATTTGCAGGAACATCGTTTTTCGCGCTCCTCATGGCCATTTTTATCACGGCAACGTGGTACTTGAGCTACCCCCAACTCAATCTCAAGGTGCAGAGTGCCGGCGCGAGCGTTTCTGCCGCGGACGTAGAAGTCGCCAGATTTTTGGAGAGCCGGCACAACGGAGAACCTCATCTTGTTTTGAGCCACCAAATGACCAGCGCGGCGGCCATTCAGGAGTCTGGATTTCGACATTATCTACAAACGGATGACGGACTTGCTTTGTGGTATGCCGTTCCAACGGGCGGAACACTGTACGGGTACTTTTTACGCATGTCCACGGAAGGACCGTCGCCGGCATTGCTTAGCGAGATTCAAGAGTTTGCAAATGTGCGACACGTGTATTTCGTCACATACGACTCCTGGCCAAACGCCGGCTTCATTCGTTCGCGCGCCGCATCGTTCGCGAGCGCCTCGTATGGCGTGCAAGGCACAAAGCTGGTAGTCTATGAGTATCGTGACCTCTGACAATTCATTTTCAATTTTTGTATGCCAACACTCATTGGAACAAAAACAAAGATCAGCACCAAGACAGCCGTTGCGCTTGTCGCCGGTGCGCTCATTCTCGCCGCCGCGGCCGCCGGAGGAATCAGTTTGAGAAACAAATCAGGAAACAGTTTTTTTGGGACGCAAGGATACGGACCGAGCAGGTCCTATCTTGAGGTAAAGTTTTTGACCCGTAACGGCTTCATAACAGCTCAACCTGGAGACACCAGTGTCAATCTTGGCAGATATCGATTACGAGCGGTCGGGTCCGATGTAGCAATCTCTGACTTCAATATCCCCATGCTCGTTCAAGATATTGTCTCTTCGACTCCTTTCGCGCTTGGCACAGACGGTCCTGTGAATGCAACAGATCATTTAACGAACTGTGCTCTAAAAGACTTTCCAAGCGGCACGACGATATCCGGTCCTGTGTTTCCGCCCCCAGGCACCGGTATGACACCTACCGTCATGCAATTTGATGATGATTTCACGCTGGCGGCTGGACAAACCATGAAATTGCAACTCTTCTGTGATATGACATTGGCTCCACCGAATGGTCTGAATGACGCATTCGCTGTCGATATTGGCCTACCAAACAACATCGCCGCCGTAGAGCCTCCTCCATCATACGCTCCAATTACGGTGACTCTGCCATCGCCAAACGGAAATCCACCTCGCGCTTACGTCCTTCTCACACAGTAGTTCCAAAACAAAACATCTCGGCGGTTGGCCGAGATGTTTTGTTATAGTCACCACACCATGACTATAGTGCTATCGGATCACGCCGCCCCACTCGAGGACCGAAAAGCCGCGGCGTTCGAAGTGCGGAATATGCAGGGGCGGATTTTGCTCAATCGGCTTTTCCAATTCTTCGTAGTCCATCAACACGCGAAACACCGAGTCGGGCTTTACCGACAGCGAGAGCGGCGCGAGCTCGTCCATCACATCGGTTCCGTGAAAGCCGATCTTGTAGAATGGCGCGCTTTGCATGCGCGGTTCCCAAAACTCTACAAAGTCAGCCGTTTCGCGCTCGTTGAGGCCCATCTGCCCAAGCGTATTCACCAAAAAGTCATGCACATCGCTTTGCGCGACCACCCAATAACGCTCCGGCTCTGCGTATAATCCTCCGCGCCCTTCCCAAAACAGATACGGATATTCGGCGCCGTCATCCAAATTCACCAGGCGCCCGTTCGGATACGCCGTCACGCGCCAACCGTCCTTGTATTCCGGCTCGGTGAACGAAAACCCGCCTTGCGGTTCCACGCGCACCGTAACGTCCATCTCTTTTTCAGGATAGAGATAAATCACTGGCTTACCACACTCGGCGGCAGGTACAATCTCCGTATGCGTGAGCAATACCCAGCGTCCAAAACTGTCCTCGAACAACACGAATGGATACCCGCCCGAAACCTCCGTAACCGGCACCATCTCCCCTCGCTCCACATCGTAGCGCGTCTGCGGTAAGAGCCCGTGGCTCAAGTTCTGCGGTGTATACACACGTAAGGATGATGCGTCCACACGCTCCTGGGCATTGAGCGTGTCGGCAACATAGACAAGGTTCAGCTCTTCGACCGTCTCATCGTCTACGACGTTCATCAACTCCGTCACGCCGCATCCGCCGACCTTAGCCTTTGAGTACATTGCCTCATTCACCTTCGATCCTTCCCAAAGAAGACGCGGCACCCCACGAGACAGAAGATCATACTCATTGGTCTTGTCGTAGGCGAAGAACGGGATCTCAAGATCGTACCAAACGAGCCGACCATCTTCGCGCACGCGATAGAACTGCTGTAAGCCAACCCACGGCCCACTAAATCCGGGCGCATTGCTATCGGACGCATACAGATACAGCTCGGGACCGTCCACCAGCTTGGTTTTGTCCGCATACGATCCAACCGGAAACACCTCCGGAAAATCTGCGCGCGTAAACAGTCCGACCAATCGAAACGCATTGCCCTTCTCGTCAACAACACGCGCTTCATGCTCAAACTCCGGAATGATCACATCGGAATCAATGACGATCGGGGCGTCCAGTTCGCTGAACAGATCTACATTCGATCCAATGACGTTCTCCACAGTCGTACTCAATGACAACCTCGAGAATACCGACATGACGGCAGACGCATAATTTCCAACAAGGACGTCCGGAGTTTTATTTGAAGGATTCTCGAGCAAATAGAGATAGATGTATACGGTACCAAGGCCTTCGTGTTCCGCATACTGCATCGTGAGACGATATCCGTCATAAGCACCTCCTTCGATGGTGCCAAGCGGGAGCGACCACGCTTGCCAATCGCTCAAGTCCTCATATTCGGCATAAAGCACGCTTTTCACATCGTCGCGCATGGGCTGACGAACCTGCTCGGCAATTGACAACCAGCGAACGTTCAGCGTCCGATCGCCCACAGGCAACGCGTCATTGTCCGTGTCGCTTGCATCCGCCACATCGACGTCATCCTGCGTCTCAACGTCTGCGACGATCGCATCAGCCGCATCCCCCATTGTGCGATTCTGCGCAACGTACATTCCTGCGATGAACGCGGCAAAAACCAAGATCACACCAAGCGCCACGGCAAATACCAACCCCTGCGACGCCTTGCCCATCGGCGCGCCGGCATCACACGGCACAACTGGCGGTGTTTGTGGTTCAACGACGCAATCATCGAACGGATCGTAAAGCGGTTTACTGAACATACGGGACTGTTAGGACGCCGCGGCGGACGTCATCTTGAATAGAAGCGTCGGACACATCGGCAACACGTTCGCGTACCGCAGCGGCATCTGCGTCTGAAAGCGGTGTCGGTTGTCCGTGTCGCGTGCCGACAGGAAGTAGATGCAGTATAACACGATCACGTTGTACAATCACGCCAAGCGTGAGCGCGTTCCATGTTGATGGAATTTCCTGATCGAACACAAAGTTTCCAAGCGAATGCACGATTGGTACATCGCCAATAAGCTCAATGCCCTGCGGCACATGCGGATGTCCGCCAATAATTAGGTCGGCGCCCGCGTCAATCATGCGCTGTGCGAGCGCGCGCTGATTTGGCTGCGGTTTTGCAACATACTCGGCGCCCCAATGTGGCAGAACGACGACAAAGCGTCCCTCATCATTCGCGGTTTGAATCTCCCGCTCGAGCGCATCCACGTTCGGTTGAAACTGATGGTAGCCGATCAGCGACAAATCTATCCCGTTGACAGTGGCGTCAAAACGCGGCGACGATTCAGTGTAACCACCAAACCACGCAATCCCCATTGCGTCCAAACGCTCGCGCGTTTCCCGCAATCCCGCCGTTCCAACGTCCGAACTGTGATTGTTCGCCAAACTCACGACGTCAATGTACGGCTTCATGGCTTCTACGGCGCTCGGTGAAAACACAAACCGAAACGGCGGATTCACCGTGTGCGTGCTTTGCTGTTCGTTCACGGTCCCTTCCAAGTTCCCCACACGAAGATGCGCGCCCCGCAAAAAACGCGTGACTTCTTTCCAAGGATACTCCACGCCACCGGTTTCCATTTTCTGCCGCACGCGACGATCGAGCATGATGTCGCCAACGACGTGCAACGACGCAAACGGTTCTTCGTCTGGTTCGCCAGGGATAAAAACACCGAGAATATGACTCGTGTTCTCGCGCCAATCGTCCGTCAGTCCCATTTCCATCGAGCTCCCGTGATGGAGCGACTGCCACATTTGCGTTCCGTGCGTTTCATTGAACGATTGCAGAATGCGAAGTGCCGCGTTGGAGTCGATTTCAAGATTGATCGTATCTGCACCGCCACCCGCGATTTGGCGCAGAGTCACCTCGTCGTGAAACGCCGCCGCGCTTTGCGGAAGATTGTGCGACATGTCAACCGACGCAATCATGATGGCGTCCGGAAACTGCGTTGCAATGGCGCGTCCAATCGCTTCTGCATCCTCGGGCGTGAGCGACTCGTGCACGATGAGCGGCACGATGCGAGCATGAGGCAGTGAGCGAGCCACAAACGGCGTGAGCGCACCGATACCGTGCTCACCTGGCGCCGCCGCTTCTTCATGCACAAGTATGGCAATCGACTTTTCCAACGCTTTGGCAATTTCTACGTCCGTTTCCACATCCCCGTACGGCGTCTGCCACGTTCCAAACGACACCTGCGCCGGAGAGCGCCCGCGGTCAAAATGATTGGGACTGACAATGACGACGGTTGTGGGTTTTTCTTTCGCCAAGGTTTCAAACACAGTCGCGATCGGCTTTGCCGCCACAAGATGATGCGCCGCGATGGCCGACTTCACTCTTTGAGCAGAAGCCGGCTCCACTCCTTCATAAGCCGCGTCATAAAACGCGCGGTCGTATGCGGTGTACGCGTAGCGCGGAACTTTGCGTTCCGATTTTTCCTCAACTATCAACTCCTCAACAACCGTTGAAAGCGGTGATCCAACACTGATCCCAACAAAAAACGCCGCGACAATTCCCGTCACAAAAATCACACTCAATATGATGTATGCACCGGCGCGATTCATACAAACATTGTATCAAACCTCGCGCCTGCTATACTTGCCACGCTATGAAACACGCAACCGTCACAAAGGCCGTACTGCCAGTCGCCGGCCTTGGAACGCGCTTTTTGCCGGCGACAAAAGCGCAACCTAAGGAGATGCTTCCGATTATCGACAAGCCCATCGTGCAGTACATGGTCGAAGACATGGTGCGTGCCGGCATCAAAGACATTATCTTCGTAACTTCAAACGGCAAGCGTGCGCTTGAGGATCACTTTGACCGCAACTTTGAGCTCGAATATCGTTTGGAGCAAAAAGGAATGACAAAGGAATTGGAAGAGATTGCAGAAATTGGCAAGCTCGCCAACTTTGCGTTCGTGCGCCAGCCAAAGCCGCTTGGCGACGGGCACGCGGTTTTGCAAGCGCTTCCGTTTATTGACGACGACGAGGCCGTGATGATTATGTTCGCCGACGACCTCGTGGTAGACATCGCCCCACAGCTTGTTGCCGCGTACAAAGCGCATCAACGTCCGATTCTAAGCGCGCTCGAAGTCCCGCGCGAAAGTCTGTCGCGTTACGGCATCATGAGCGGCACGCCCGCGGGCGACGGCCTGTTCGAGGTAAACGGTTGGGTAGAAAAACCAAAGCCAAAAGACGCGCCGTCAAATCTCGCGTGGCCGGGACCGGCGATTCTGACACCAGAGATTTTGGAATGTCTCAAAACAACCGCGCCGGGGCCCGACGGCGAAATTCGCCTCGCCAACGCGTATCAACAACACTTCAAAAACGGCGGCACGATGCTCGCTTCCATCATCACCACGCCTCGCTTTGATTGCGGGAACAAGTTAGAATACGTGAAAGCGCAAATCCACTTTGGCTTACAGCGCAAAGAATTCAAAAAAGATTTGATCGCATTCATGAAAACCATGGTTCAATAGGTATGGTCCACAAACACATTCCTGTCTTGATCGCACTGCTCCTTGTTCTTGTTGTTCTTCCGGGACTCGGATGCCGCGGCGGCACCAAGGAAGCCAAAGAGGCGCTTCAGCCAGTGACACTCGATATGTGGGGAGTGTTTGACAATCCGGACGCGTTTCGGGAGACGATCAACGGTTACCGCGCGGCTCATCCGAACGTGCGCATCAACTATCGCAAACTGCGTTACGACGAATACCAGGACGAACTCCTGCGCGCGTTTGCCGAAGATCGTGGCCCAGACGTGTTTGCCGTGCACAACACATGGATGAAAGGCTATCTTCCGCTCATCGAGCCGATGCCCGAAACCGTCAAGATCGCCTACAAAGAGGTGCGCGGAACCGTCAAAAAGGAAGAAGTGGTCGTTGTGCGAACCGAGCCTACCATGAGTCTGCGCGATTTGAGCGACGACTATGTGCAGGTGGTGAGCGAGGACGTGGTGTATCAAGCCAAGGATGGCGATGTAACGCGCAACCGTATTCACGGTCTGTCGCTTTCGGTGGACACGCTCGCGCTGTTTTACAACAAGGACATTTTGGACGCGGCGGGCATCCCGGAACCGCCAAAAACATGGGACGAGTTTCAAGAGCAGGTGATCAAACTCACACGCTACGACGCCAAGGGCAACGTGGCACAAAGCGGTGCGGGCATTGGCACGGGCGCGAATGTGGATCGCGCTGTTGATATTGTGTCACTCCTCATGATGCAAAACGAAACGCAGATGACCAACTCCGCCGGCCGTGCCACGTTTGCACAGCGCGCACAAGGGAGCCGCGCCTTTCCAGCGATTGATGCCGTGCGCTTTTACACCGACTTTGCCAATCCCACCAAAGAGTCGTACACGTGGGGCGCGGGTTTTCCTTCGAGTTTTGACGCGTTCGCGAGCGGGCAAACCGCGTTTTTCTTTGGCTATAGCTACCACATCCCTCTGTTGAGCGCGCGCGCGCAGAAAATCAACTATGATATCGCGCCCGTGCCGCAACTTGGTTCAAGCCGCGTGGACTACGCGAATTATTGGATTCACACGGTCTCCAAAAAATCCAAATCACCAGATTGGGCGTGGGATTTTGTGCTCTACGCCGCCGACAAGGAACAGGTGATGTCGTACTTGAATGCCGCGCAAAAGCCGACGGCTCTGCGTGCGCTCATCTTGGAACAACTCGATGATGCGCAACTTGGCGTATTTGCCGATCAGGTGCTCACCGCGCAAGACTGGTATAATGGGAGCAACGCCATTGCCGCCGAGAATGCCATCGTGCAAATGATTGATGCCGTAGTGGAGGGTGATGTGCTCATTGAAGAAGCGCTTCCGATTGCCGAACAACAAGTCAACCAAACGCTTTAGCTATGATCTTCGCGCTGTTGGCACAGGCCAATCCATCCGTTCCGTCGGCGCCGCGTTTGTTGCCTGCGTGCGCCGCGCAAGGATGCACGACACTTGAAAGCGTGATGGAACTGTTTGGAAACCTCGCACTGATTGTCCTTGGCGTCTCGGGCGTCATTCTCCTTGGCGTGTTTGTTTACGGCGGTCTTTTGTATCTCACATCGCGCGGCGACAGCGGCCAAATTCAGAAGGCTACGAAGGCACTCACGGGCGCCGTCGTTGGAATCGCGATGGTTTTTGGCGCCTTCACCGTAATTACCTACGGTGTTGGAGCCCTCAAAAATACTCCTGTCGAAGAGCGCATTGGCGGCTCGTTCGTCGTGTGCAACACGGCCAGCTCGCTTGGTAAAACATGCGCCCCAGACAGTACGTGCATTCAAGACACCGCCACGGGGAAAGAAGTGTGCGCCGAAAGCTTGCAAGTACTCACCGACACGACGGATATTACGATCGAAGAAGATGAATCCCTCATCGAGGTGGATTCGGGACCGTCTATTTTGGAAGCCGAGTTTTCCGAATAATCCCTGCGTATGACACACATAAAAAAGATTACCTGCACCATAAGCGCCATCGCGTATGCCATCGCGGCGCCGACATCCTTGTTTGCAGCCGCACTCTACAATCCACTTGGCGAAGTGAGCGTGCCGCTCTTGATTGGCCGCGTCATTCAAGCGGTGCTCGGCATTTCCGGTTCAATAGCGCTCCTCATGTTCGTGTGGGGTGGATTTCTTTGGTTGACTTCTGCTGGCAAGCCTGAAAGAATAAAGAGTGGACAGGATACATTGCTCTGGTCCGTTATAGGTATCGCCGTCATTTTTGGTGCGTACGCCATCGTCAACTTTCTCATTACATCCGCGTCCGGTGTCACCACATCGGGAGCATAACAAAAGGACTTCTAAAGTCCCGTAAACAAAAACGTATGACACACGTTTCAACACTTACTCGCTGGGTCGCTCCGATCGCTTTGAGTGGCGCTATGATTTTTGGAAGCCTCGTCGCGACGCAATACGCCTTCGCGCAAGCGTCTGACTCCACCGGCGGTGATCCTATTACAAGCTCCGAGCTCCTGCCGCCTGCCTTTGGAGACGAGGTCGGCTTGGGACAGGGCGATCTCAATACGACCGTTGCGCGTGTCATTCGCATCGTCCTTGGTTTCCTTGGCGTCGTGGCCCTTGGCATCATGCTCTGGGGTGGAGTGCGCTGGATGACGGCTGGCGGCAATATGGACAATGTGAAAGACGCGCAAAAGATTATCGCGGCCGGCGCGGTTGGCCTTGCCATCATCTTGTCGGCGTTTGCGATCACAAGCTTCGTCATCAATTCCCTCGTCACCGCAACAACGACCTAGGGTTCGACCATGACATCCGAGCCCCTCGTTGGGGCTCGTCGCTATGGCCAAACTGGCGCGAATTCAAACGATACTGTTGAGCGCTCTCATGATTCTAAGCGCTTTCTCTGTCGCGCTGTCGCCGGCGCACGCTCAAATCAACGCCGAGAACACAGGCCTTGCAGACTCTGCGCGCTCGGCCGGTTACGGCGAATCGCCCGTGAGCCTTCCGGACGTGATTGGACGCATCATCAGCATTCTCATCGGCCTCATTGGACTTATCCTGTTCCTGTTCATTCTCTACGGTGGTATTATGTGGATGATCGCGCGAGGCGACTCAACGAAAGTTGAAAAGGCGCAAGGAATTATCTACAACGCCGTGATTGGCGTGGTCGTGGTTCTCGCCGCCTACGCGATTGCCAACTTTGTGATCGGTCAATTTACAAAACCTGAAACAGGTTTGCTAAACCCATAACTATGACACAGACAAAATCGTTCGTGATCGGAACGCTCGCTTCACTCCTCATGATCGGCGGAGCGCTCTCGCTGACTCTGCCGGTGCAGGCGCAGTTTTCGCCCGGGGACCCTACGGGCGCATTAGAAGAAACCGTGGATGACACATCGCTTACGGGAGGAGATGAAGATAGCCAGATATTCAACATCATCGGACGGATTATCAACATCGTGCTTGGACTCCTTGGCATCGTATTCTTTATCTATGTCGTATGGGCCGGGTTCATCTGGATGACTGCATCGGGTGACACGACAAAGGTCAAAAAAGCGACGGACATGTTAACTCAAGGAACCATTGGGTTGGTGATTATCTTGGCCGCTTACGCCATTTCTAACTTCGCCGTAGCCCAGCTCTTGACCGCAACGCAAGCGGCGTAAAGTTCTTGAACAAAAACAAGAGCCCTCTTTCGAGGGTTCTTTTAAAACACAACGCCCCGCGGAAGTCCGGGGGCGTCGAGAAGATCATGGAACGAGCGGACGCGACTGAATCAACATCGCTTTGACCGCGTCCACCTCTCCGCCGGAGCGCAGAAACCCGCTGTCGGTGAACATTCGACCGTGCGGTTGCCTTGCCCAAGCGTTGCGAACGAACTTGACGCCTGCGAAGCGAAGGCCGCTTGCCGACAGCGCACTTCCCTCAAACCGTACGATGCGAATCACTTCGTACGATAGCCGGCTGGGCACCACATAGCCTGTGGAGCCGGGAGGGACCAAGAAGAGGCTCGTCGTGACACCGTCCAGAAGGACGGTCCGCATGGGAAACGGCCACTGGCCGTTCAGTGGAACGGATAGCCCGTCGTTCCCAAGCATGATCGCGAGCCAACCGCGATCGTCACTGCTCTCGAACCGAATCGTGTCCTCGACGCTGACTCCCGGTGGGAGCTGATCGACATACACGATCGACTCGCTGTGGGGCACTCGCTGTGTGGGTGCGCCCATGAGCGTGGCGTCGGCGCGAGCCGCGACCTCGTGCGCGATGTCGAGTGCCTCGGCGAAGTCCGCCTCCGCTTGGAGACGAGCCTCGTGCTCCGCCACGAGCTGTGCGCGCAGACGCTCCAACTCGGAGTCCTGCGCACGCAGTGGCGCAGGAAGGAACACGGCACAGACAAAGAGGAAAGCCGTCGTGTGCGCGAGCGCGATCACTTGCTCTCCTTGTCGTCGGCGTCCTCATCTTCAGCACGGCGCACTTCAAGCGCCTGCAGACGACCGTGCAAGTCGCCGTCGCGTGCACGCGAGCGCTCGTCGATCGTGCTCACCGCACGACCGGCCTTGTCGAGCCGACCATGCGCGTCAGACGCTCGCCCGTAGGCGGCATCCGCGCGGCCGTACGCCTCATCGGCTCGCCCGCGCGCATCATCAACAAGACCCTGCAGAACGAGATCGCCCTCGACTCGCTCCGTCCGCTCCGTCTCCAGATCGCCCCAAAGACCGCGAATGGCGCGGTTCTGCAGACCATCCTGCTGCTCGCCTCGAGCAATCAGGATGTCACGCGCGGCGCCCTGCGCCATGGACTCGAGTCCATAGCCGTATGCACCGCCTCCGTACGCACCGTATCCCTGCGCGTACAGATACGCCGAGCATCGGCCGGCCGAATGTCCCTCGTCGAGACACGCGGTGTACCGTTCGGTCGCACCATCGCGGATCTCCCGCTCCTGTGCCACCTCGTCAGCATACACGTTCTCCCGCTGAACCATGACGCGAGTCTGCGCCAAGTCCTGCGGACGGCCCATCAAGGCCCAGCAGCCCGAAAGGCTGATCGCCGCCACACATGCGGCTCCAAAGCACATAAGAAGTCCAAAGACGTTGTCAGACTTGATTCGTGACGTCGTCATGTTGAATCCGCGCTCACGCTAGCAAAAAAAGGGGCCTCTGTCAAGGCTGGAAAACTAAAACTCCCATAAACCATTTTTCTAACGATCGTAAGAAAATGGTTCAAAAAAATCTCACCCCGGGGAAGGCCCCAGGGTGAGAGAAGATCAAAAATCGAGATCGTCGGCGTATGACTCGTCCCATGGATTGGACGGGGTCGCAGCCGACGCGCCTGCGGCGCCAGAGGACGCGGAAGGCGGCAACGCACCGCCATGCAGTGCCCTCTCCATCCGCACCGGCACATGCACCGTCGGCGTGTCGTTCTTCGGCCACAAGCCGATCGCTCCAAACAGCAGGAGCGCGAGTACGGCCGTCATGACCGAACCCAGAACGAACTGGCCGAACCGACCGCTGAACGCCCGGAGGATTGTCCAGACCACGGCAAGCGCGGTGAGCAATCCCATCACGATCACGGGAATAGAGTAGTAGAGAATCTCTCCTACATTCCACATCCCGGCCGTGTACACCTCCGTAAACTGGGTGCCTGTGTCCCAGTTGTAGAAAGTGCCCGCGTTTAGCAGTGACAGAACGGCCACTGCGAACACGATCGGGAATCCCACGATCGTGCCCTGCTTCATGAGGCGCTTGTTGAGCGCATCGTCGTCCACAAAGTGTGCCGCCACCGACACGGTCGCCGAAACGCCCCCAAGGAGGAATGCAATGACGAACGCATTCAGCGTCGGGCCCACAATCATGGCCGCCATGAGCAGGAACACCGGCAGGCCGAGCGTCGCCAGCGCCACGCGCCAGCGAATGTCCCGCAGGTGGTTAATGGTCGCCGGATCGATTTTGGCGTTCAGCTTCTCTGCGTCTTCACCGCGCAGAAGGTTGACGAGCGCCGCTCCAACGAGCATCGGCGTGCCGACCAGGAAGCGGCCGAGGTCAATGGCAAGCGGCGCGTAAATGAGGTTGACGATGAACGCCGCGTACCCCATCGCCGCACCGACGCCGGCGAGCGTCATGGCCATAACCGGATGGCCGGTACCGTTGGCCAAGAGCATCAACAGCGACGTGACCATGAAAATCCCCATGGTCGCGCCAATGAGCTTGACCCAGCTTCCAACGAGCCCACCCAGGAGCTCGCCGAGCCACTCCGCCTTCATGCGAAGATTGGACTCGCGGAAACTCCAGCTCGGCGCGGGGTTGAACATCCGCGCGAACCAGCCTCGTCGAGGCGTCGCAGGAGCGGTGTACTCCCACTCGCGTGCTACCGCCGGCCTTACATGCGTCGTAAAGACGCCCGTAGCCCAGTCGCGCATGCCACCGACCACGTTCTGCCCCAACAGCACGAGTGCCCGTGGGGTCGCCGAGTCGGTCGGCGTAATCACCATCGCCGCACCAGCCAAGTCCGTGATGAAAGGACGACCGGCGGCGCGCTCATGCAACGCCCTTTGCGTGGCAATGAGGAAGAACCGAATGTTCTCCGCCGTGGTGAAGTCGATCTGCGTCAAAAGTTGCAGATCGGCTGGGTTTTGGCTTGCCGCCAGCAGAGCCACGCCCTGCTGTACGGTCTCCATAACCTTGCATTGCTCCGCAGTGTCTCCAAAGGTCTCCATGACCTTGGAACCAAAATTGACGCGCTTCGCCGTCATCGAACGGATGAGGTCGTCGCGCACCTGATACCAGGACGCGGCGCGCACGGCTTCCGTACCGGCAACTGCGGTCAACTGAGCATCGGTTGCAACACTCGGAAGCTTACTGATTCCTTCTGCCACACCTGTCAAGAACCCCTCAATGGTCTCTTCTACCAAATCGGCCCTCGTCCTGCCGATGATAGGGACCAGTCGAGACAACGGCACCTTGATGACTCCGGCGGCCACACGGCCGCCATGACCAATCGCCTTCAACCCCAATGGGGAAATTCGACTCAACCACGACTCGAGGGCCTTAACCAGGCCGCGCCCACCAGATCGAGCTACATCGTCAGCGTAGCTCTCAACAATGCCACCAACATAGGTAGTGGCCGTTTCAGAATTTGATGGTGTCCTTGCCATCGTCTGTCTCGAACAGCGCTCGCGCCAAGCGCTCTTCGAGACAGACGATTGTTGTAATGAACCGCCAGATACAGCGCTTTTCACACTGTATCACAGCGACGCACCCTAGCAGTAAAAACAGCGACTGTCAAGGGCAAAAGGCATGGATTATGCGCAACGTTTATGCTAGGATTCGCCGCATGAACATCCTGATTATCGGCGGAGGCGTATGCGGAACATCCGCCGCCGAGGACATCCGAAAACGCGACACGGACGCCAACATCACCATCGTCTCCGACGAACCGCATCCGCTCTATTCGCGCGTCCTCCTTCCTCACTACATCCACGGCATGATTCCACGCGAGCGCGTGTTTTTGAAAGCGCTTGACTGGTATACGGAGCAGAACATCGAGCTCGTGTACGATGAGGTCGTGGCGCTCGATTGCGCCAAACGTTCGGTGTTGTGCGCAACTGACCGCACGTTCGAGTACGACAAACTGCTGATTGCCGGCGGCGGCACGGTCAATCGCCTGCCTTTGAGCCAGCGTCCGCGCGCGTTTCATTTTCAAACGCTCGAGGACGCCGATGCCATTTTAGCCGCCCTGTGCGAGCGCGACGGGGAAAAAACCGTGGCGCGCATCATTGGCGGCGGATTTATTTGCATGGAATTTGTCGATCTCTTTCAAAAAGCCGATTTTGAAACACACGTACATCTGAAAGACGATCGCTTTTTTGGAAAGATAATTGACCGCGAAACATCCGACTACTTTGCGTCGCTCTTGCAAGCGCGCGGCGTCATAATTCACGCGCACGATGTGGCCAAGGAGTTTCAAAACGACACGCTGACGACAAACAGCGGCAATCATGCGTGCGATGTGCTTGGCATCGGCATCGGCCTTGACGCACGATTTCTGTGGGCAATGCAAGCCGGTATTGAAATGAACCACGGCATTATCGCAAACGCGTTTTTGGAAACGAATATCCCCGATGTTTACGCCGCCGGAGATTGCGCCGAGTACGAGAATCAACTGTTTGGCCGGCGACGGCGCGTGGGCAACTGGACCAACGCTCAAATGCAAGGACGCCACGCGGCGCGCGTCATGTTCGGCGAGCGCGAGCCGTTTACCGCGGTGACGTCATATAGTGCGAGCGTGATTGACATTCGCATTGCCGCCGTGGGAGATGCCGATCCGCTTGCCGCCGATGAAGTCATTGCGCGCAAAAACGGTGAGGGACGCTCACTGCTTTACATGCGCGACGAAAGACTCGTCGGCGCCGTCACCATCAACCGCAGTTTTGAGCGCGCGCCGCTGACCAAAATCATCTCTGCCAAAACGAGCGTTTCAAAAATAAAAGATCGGCTTTCCGATCCCGATTTCAATCTTTCCGAGCTGATTTAGCCTGCTCGGATTGCTTCGTGGAACTCGCAATGACAAACTGGGTCGTCATTGCGAGCCGTATTCGTTCGTTATTGCGGGCGTAGCGAAGCAATCTCACGCTCTACATCTCCGGAAACATCTGATCGCCCCCTTCATTGAAAATATAAATAGCAAGCGTCGGGCAAGACTGCGCGGCGAGCAAAACCTGCTCGTACTCGTCGTCCGTCACTTCAAGCCAACGCTCGTATGTTTGCAAACAGTCCGTTTGATTTGACGGGTCCAAAACAATGGCCTTGTTTTCGTCGTTCAACTGAAATACATCGGGCTTTATGGTCACGCACGATGCCGCACCAATGCACAAATCTTCGTCCACCTTTACGCGAATTTTCATACTACCCAAAATACTTTTCCTTATAGAATCGAATGAGCTCTTCCACGGCCGGCAGGCAACCGGGATTGCCGACGCCGACCTTTGTTCTTTGCTGAACGAGTTCGAGCGTATGTGCTCCTTCAAGCACGGCCTCTTCAATGTCGTGATCGGTCACCTTGGAAACGGGATCGATGATACGCTGTGCCTCCACATGAATCTTGTCAAACTGTTCAACGCGGCGATAATAGTCGTTGATCGCATCTCGCAAGGCCTTGTCACAAAGCACCGAGCAGTGAAATTTGCGTTGCGGAAGTCCGCCCAAACGCTCCATAATATCCTGCGGCTTCAAGCGCCGTGCCTCGTCGAGCGTCATGCCGCCGTTTTCGGTGACCATCACGCTCGCCATCGACGTTGATGCAATGGCACTACCGCACCCAAACGTCTTCCACTTGAACGATTGAATACGCTCCGACGTTGGATCAACAACCATCCACACGCGCAACTCATCGCCGCATGCCGGCGATCCAACTTTTCCAACGGCGTTGAACGCCGCCGCGTCCATATCGTCCATCACAAAGTTTTTTGGATTGAAGAAATGCTCCTTCACGATGTCCGAATAAAACCAAGACTCTGCGCCATCATGCGACGCGACATCGCCTTTGCGGCCCTTTACACTTTTCGCGCTGTGATTTGACATGGAAAATCGTCTTCAAAATACTTTTTATCTACGCGCACAGGACTCATAGAGCGCAGTTTTTGGACGAGCGGCGGCAGGACCTCCAGCACCATGTCGATATCCACAACTGTTGTTGCACGACCGAGCGAGAAGCGCAAAGACCCGTGCGCCACCTCGTACGGAAGCCCGAGCGCTAAAATCACATGGCTTGGATCGAGTGACGCGCTTGTGCACGCGCTTCCCGTTGAAGCATAGATCCCTTTCGCATCAAGATACAGCAAAAGCGCCTCTCCCTCCAAATCAAGGAAGGAAATGTTCACGT
>MGDX01000029.1:0-1630 GCA_001791035.1 Candidatus Uhrbacteria bacterium RIFCSPHIGHO2_02_FULL_53_13 | reverse complement strand
ACGATAAAATCCCCTGCGCCAGTTTGATTTGCAAGGGCTCAAGACGCGCGGCTTCCTTGTCGCGACTCTCTTCAACAAGCTCGATCGCTTTTGCCAAGCCCACAATTCCCGCTACATTCTCGGTGCCCGGGCGCAAAGACTTTTCCTGCGTACCGCCAAACTGCAGGGGCTGGAGCTTTACGCCACGCTTTGCGTACAACACGCCTGTACCCTTTGGACCGTAGATTTTGGAGCCGTTGAGCGTGAGCAAATCGACGTGCAGTTTTAGGACGTCGAGTGGAAGATACGCCGCCGCTTGGCACGCGTCCGTGTGAAACGCCGCGTGCGGTGCCTCGCCCCTCTTTTTCATTTTTTCAATGGCACGGCCAATGTCCGCCACCGGCTGAATCGTCCCGATTTCGTTGTTAACGAGCATCACCGAAATAATCGTTGTGTCCTTTCGAATCGCGTCCACAACATTTTGCGCGTCCACAATTCCGTTTCGCCCCACGGGAACAACCGTCAACTCAAATCCCTCCTTTTTTGCCAAAAACTGCATCGGCTCCAAGACCGCGTGATGCTCAATGGACGTCGTGACAATGTGACGGCCTTGCGCCGCATGTGCGCGCGCATAGCCGAGCACCGCCAAGTTGTCGCTCTCGGTGCCGCTCCCCGTGAAAATGATTTCGTCCGGGCGCGCTTTTATGAAGGCGGCAACCGTACCGCGCGCTTGGTCAATCGCATCCTTGGCGTCCTTTCCAAATGAGTGAAAGCTCCCGGGATTGCCGAATGCCGTTTGCAAAAACGGCAACATCTCCTTTACAACCTCCGGCGCGGTTGGCGTCGTGGCGGCGTGGTCAAGATAGATGTGTCGTTGCGGCTTTGACATGTCCGCCGAGTATAGCAACGAATCGCGCGCGGTCAAGGATTGACACGATGTCTTGGAAATGCTAGCGTAAGCGAGGAAACACCATGGGACAACGACTTGCAATCATGGCAATTCCCATTCTGTTGATTTGTGGGTTTTTGATTGCGCCGTGGCCGAAGCTTATGCCGGCCGAGCGCGGGGATGACTTTAGCCTGCTGTGGCACATCCCTGCCGGCAGCATGTACGAACCGCCTCAGTGCACGGTTCAAAACCCGTGCTACGTTCTGTGGCAGCCGCGTGGGTTTGGCGGCGAAGTCCACGTGTACCATTACCCACACGGACGTGAAAACGACGTGGTGGGAATCAGTTACTCGATCGCCGCCAATGGCGCGGGAGGGTGGCTTCTAGGCAGTGATCCCGAGAATGGGATTGGCGCTCGCGCGCACGCCGGGCCGTTTCATCCCGTCGATCCGGTGATGGCGGAACTGCGCGAGATCGCAAAGCGCAACGGCTGTGTCCTGCCGAGCATATTCGACTCGAGCACGACACCAGCGACAAATCTCACAGAGTGTGAGCTCGTGGTGACGGACCGCGAGCGCCTCCAGTACAGCGTGAGTTCGGTTGCTCCGCCGAACATCCATCTACTGGACAGGGCAATCTGATGTGGAACTCATTCCGTGGAGCGTTCCTTGCAATTTGGGTGGTATTGATCGCATGTTTGGTGTTAGATGTGGTAATGACTAATAGAGGAATCTATAGAATGGTCAGTACGCATGCTGTGGC
>MGDX01000028.1:31315-35624 GCA_001791035.1 Candidatus Uhrbacteria bacterium RIFCSPHIGHO2_02_FULL_53_13 | reverse complement strand
CGTGTACTAAAATACCGCTACGCAGAACATCCAAAACTGCGGCCTCTTCCTCTCTTCCAATGATCGGCTTCCCAAATGACAAGCTCATACGAAACCGTATCTTATCAAACATCTTCTTTTCTTGGCAACGCGTCGCTAAATACGTTGAATGGTCACCGGCCTCCCCTCACGGTGTGATGTCTCAATAGCAAAACACACGGCCATGGCACGAAAAATGTCGTCTTCACTCACGAGCGGTTCTGCTCGCCCTAAAATGGAATCAATAAAATTCGGAATGAGCACCCCTTTGGGAACTCCGGGGTATGGGGCCATGATGCGCTCGTGGGCATCCTGTTCGTCTCGAGAGGTGACGAGCAAACCACACTCACGCGTGTTACGAAACGTCGCTTTTGTCCCAAACACATTCATCGGATGAAAATGCGGCGACACACAACCAAGACTGACAACCACTTTTCCAATCAAACCGCTTTTGAATTTCAACAGACTCACAACCTGATCGTTATTTTGAAACCCCGATCCGCGCGAAGCGATGGCATTGCCGTACGCGCTCACTTCCACCACATCATCACCGGTGATCCAAAGCAGTAAATCAATGACATGAACGCCGCCTCCAAATACGCCAGAATATCCATCAATCTTTCCGCGCCAACCATCCGTGATTTTATGAAGTCGCCCAGATTCATAGTCCGCCTCCATATATATCAGTTCTCCGAGCACGCCTTCTTCACAGAGTTTTTTAACGGAGAGAAATCTCGGCGATTGACGAAGAATGAGATTGGACGACAATCGCAATTCCGGATGCGCTCGTAATGTCGCGCGAATGTCTTGCGCATGTTCCCGCGTCTGCACAAGCGGTTTCTCAGCAAATACCTGTTTACCATGATTGAGTGCAGACATGATCTGTTCATAGTGCACGTCGTCATACGTCGCGATAGACACAACGTCAATCGAAGGATCTTCAAGGATGGTATTGGGATCAGTTTCGAGCCGCAATCCAGGGTGACGAGTACCAACCTCTTTGAGTTTTGCCTCATCCATATCGCACAGCGCGACCACCTCACACGATGGATGTTGCTCATATCCCTTGATATGCTGTTCGCCTACGCCAAGACCAATCACCGCGGCCCGAAGTTTCTTGACACCATCGCTCATATATTTTTCTTCGCCGCAAAAAAATCAAATGAAATATTTTGTTCGTAGAAATCCATCTGTTTTCTGAACGCACGTTGATCCGTTTTCAACACTCCTTTCTCCACTTTGCGTAAAAGACATTCTAGCTCTTCCGGCGTCTCCGCTAACGATCCTCCGAATGCGGTCGTGTAGGTCCGTTGTGGGTACACCTCTTTCCAAAAATCACTATAACGGCAGTATTCGATCCATGGAGCATCGCCAATCATGAACTCAAACTGCGCGGTGGAGTGACCCGTCATAATTCCGGCACGAGCGCGTTGCGCCAACACGGAAACGGGAGCATCAACAAACAGCACGTTCAGATCATCAATGCTCTTGCGAAACTCTTCAAACCATTTTTTCTGAAACAGAGCTGTCTGTTTTGGCTTCATGACAATCGGCATGTCCGGAAATATCTGTCTCACGCTGGAAATAATTTCATGAACGAGTACATCAAGATCACTATCTTCCCGAAAGAGATAATTTCCTTGATGCGTGAGAAATACGGCAATGTATTCTTTCGCACGATCCAAAACAGGATGCCCGAACACTGGAGGATATTCGTCAAGAAACGCCCCCCACCACGGTTGAAGTTTTGGATGCGGCACCACGCAGGAAGGAATGTGTTTCAGGTGTTCTTCATGGCCACAAACATCCTGATGATACAAAAACACCCGATCACAATCGTATATCTCGACAACTTTTTTCTTGTTCTCTTGAAATTCCGACGACGATTTTCCTTTCAGTTTTCGACAAAATGCATCGTTCTCTAAAATCTTTTCCCAATCGTATCCTTGCCAAGGATCCATGTACCATGCTGAAAAAATGAAGGACGTGCCGCGTTGTTTGGCGGTGCGACTTAATCGTTTTCCAAATGAACTTGCCCCTTTTCCGTCAAAAAACGCGAGATATCCTTTCAACCATCGCATCTCAAGCACGAGTCGTGCATAGCGGAGAACAAACCACACCTTATCAAAAAAATTCCAGCGCTGTTTTGTAATCAATGCTCGGCAATCGGTAAGCTCTCGAAGCCAGTGACCATACGAACCGCCTTTGCCAAGATGGTGATATGCTTGAAAATCAAGAAAAATGGTATGGACGCGATTCCCCTGTCGCGCCAATTCCAAAATGATCGGAATCACCTTATCGTTGTAAATAACCGCACTGCTTGGAAAAAAATAGATGGTTCCCATAGCTATCGCTTCACGACAAAGTAAGCGGTTTTTTTCTTATGCGGAATCTTCAACAGATCCAATACAAAGAGCAAGCATGCCTTCACCATTCGCAATATGTTCATGGCTCCCAGCGCCGGAACATCAAGAAAAGGATAAAACAGAAATGTGGTCTTCTCCTGAAATCCTGCACGCGCAAGCATATTCGAAAATTGCTTTGGCGATGGAAAATTGACATGCTGGAGATGGTAGTTCTTTTTCAAGAAACGCCTCATCTCGGACTTCGTGATGGCGCCTTCTCGCTTGAGGAGTTCGCTCTTTTTGTTGAGCGGCTCACAAGGATTGGTGATAAACAGGATCCCATCGTCGCTCAACAGCTCATGCATCAACTGAAGTTCCGATTGGGGATCGTAAAAATGTTCAACCGCGGCTTGGCACGTCATGACATCAAACGGCGCCAGAGCGCGAAGCTCCTGCTGATCTCTGATAAAGTGAAAATCCAGAGGATGCTGTTTCGATACAACCCCTTCAATATTTGGACGAAAATATCGATCGTACAACACAACGGGATGAAAGCCGCACACGCGCGCCGTGAGAGAAAACGACGAGAGCGATGATCCAAAATCCAGGAGGGAAAGACTGCGCTTTTCCGTCCTCTTTGAAAAATGGCGCAACAGCGTGTCGGCAAGCGCACGACAGTATCGCAAATAGTTCGCTTGTTCAAACGTGATGGGTTTTGCATACTTTTCAATCAACTCCGCGCGCTCGTGTTCATCAAGAGGTTTCGTCGAATCCTGTTCATAAATAATAAAGATATCTCGAACGTAATTGCAACCGCAATGGCGGCATTTCACAATGGACGACGTTGTGTTCTCATCCCAACCACGAGCTTGGAGCTTTTCCGGACTCAACCCTCTGGTGTGCAAAAGAAAATCGTACGTGTAAGTGAATAACGTCTCCGCGGAATCCTTTCCGCAATAAATACACGGTCGCACATCATGCGTGTGGCGATCCTCTTTCATATCGTCGGTGTTATTGTTCATGTGACGCTTCAAAACTCTGCAAATCGCACATCCGCCGGAACCGTGTTTGAGGGTTTTGATACAGTTCGGTAAACGTCCCTTCTTCTACCACGCGCCCTTGCTCAATCACGTACAGGCGATCCGCATGCTTAATGGTAGAGAGGCGATGCGCAATCAAAATCATCGTTTTTGATCCCTTAAGCGATTCAATGCTCTTTTGAATGGCACGCTCGGATTCGCTATCGAGCGCACTCGTGGCTTCATCAAAAATCAGTATCTCCGGATCTCGATAGAGCTCGCGCGCAATCGCAATGCGTTGACGCTGGCCCACCGAGAGATTGATGCCACGATCCCCCACACGTGTTTCATACTGTTGCGGCAGGGCTTCAATAAACCCACGGCATTGCGCCCGTTCACACGCATCCACGACGCGCGCGCGCACCTCCACTCCATTTTCCGGCTCAAAGAATGTGATGTTTTGCGAAATGGTGTCATTAAAAATAGTAATCTCTTGGGTCACGTAGCCGATTCTCTCACGAAGGGTATTGAGATCCAAATCCTTGTACGACACTCCATCATAGGTCACGCAACCCTGATCCGGTTGAAGGATGCCCGTCACCATATCCACAAGAGTGGACTTTCCTCCGCCCGACATTCCAACCAGCGCCACGGTGGACTGCCGCGGGATAGAGACCGTCACATCGCGCAAAGCAAGATGTTCTCCATACGCATAGTGTACCCCTTTGAGTTCAATAGCCAGACTCATCGCTTCCGCGACCCGCGTGCCTGTGTGTTCTTTGTCTCGCTCAATGGAATCCAACATCTCGGGAATCACCTTCAGAGCGCCGCTTGCTGAAAAAAAACTGTTCCACTCCGATTGCAGAGACATCATGCGCATCACCGTACGATAGAGAAGCAGGAGCAAGACAGCCACAAGCCCAAAGC
>MGDX01000028.1:0-31288 GCA_001791035.1 Candidatus Uhrbacteria bacterium RIFCSPHIGHO2_02_FULL_53_13 | reverse complement strand
GGCAATCGGTTCGGGGATGGCATGAATGAACCCGCCAATGACGCTTAATTTTTCTTGTGCGCGCGTCATCTCGTTGACAACGGTACTCGCGTGTGCAGCCACTCTCGGAAACCGATGAGTGGCTTTGAGATATTTATAGTACTGCATAAATTGAACCACGACCTCTTGGTAGACCCCTGAAACTCGCGTGACCTCTATGCCCTCGCGGCGACTGATCCACGTCAGTGTACGCAGAGCAAAAAAGAGGAGCCCTCCGATGACGACCGCAAAGAGCGTGATCCATGGATCAAGTAAAAATGAAAACGCGAGATAGACAAGAACAAACACGGCGCCAGCCAAAATTCCAGCATAATGACTAAATGCGGCCAAAAAGACACGTATTTCGCGTGTCAAAGCGTTAGCAACAAATCCGGTGGACGTTTTAAGGTACATTTTCGCATAATCCGCGGCACTGATACCCACCAATAATCTTTGCGCAAGCTCACGGTACAAATCACGCGCAATACGAGTCACGGCTACGGTTTGTCCAAACGACGCAAAAAACTTGAACACAAACACGACCACGATAAACATCAGAATCCCGCCAAAACTGGACAAGCCGAGCCATGACAGAACCGCCGCAAACACATCGAGGAGTCCATTCGATTCTGCACGGCTCCCAACCTGCATCTGCTCCAACAGCGGAAAGAACATCACGATGCCAATTCCATCAAATAAACCAACGGATAAAAACAGAAGCAACAATAAGGAAAATTTCCATTGAGCGAGAGACAAAAAAAGACGAAAATACGAAAAAAAATCGCGCACGCTTCCTCGTTCAGGTTTTGAGATTCGTTCAGGTGACATGAGTTATGCAAAAAGGTATCACGGAATCAGGTATTGCTCAATAAAATCAGCTTGCGGTGCCACAAACGGTTTTTGAAGAGCCTTCACCAGGGCTTCGATCGGTGGAATGATGCGGTTGCGATCATCAAAATCGGTTTCAAGCAACACACACCGCTGTTGAAGCACCGCCTTTGCCTCTGCATGCATGAGTGTATCGCCATGAATGGAGAGAGCGATCACCGGTTTTTGCGTACACAACGCGTACGGAAGAGCCGTCGTTCTTAAGCTCCCAATCACAATCGCATCCGCTTGGTCCACACAATCACGAAACTCTCCAAGCACGACGTGTGCTTTGTCATCAAAAATTCCCGCGGCCTCTTCGCGCCTGTCCGGATGCACTTTATACAACACTTCGTATCCCTGCTGAGACAGAGCATTCACAAGACGCCGTTCCATGTCGACATGCAGGAGAGCCAGGCCTCCGGGGCTTTGCGGTTTACGCCATGGATTGTAGGGGAATCCCAACAGCATCACACGTTTTATGGATGTGGGAGTCACCTGCCTTTGACCGTCATCCCATGCGCGACGAAAGAGATTGGAGTGCGCCGATCGAATCTGCGTACGGTGATTGCGGGGAGAAGCATACCGATCATGAAGTTCCTGAAACAGAGAAACGCTTGCCTCCGTATAGGTCATAAACTCATCCGCGAGAGCAAACTCCGACATCGAAAGAAACGGTGTGTCAAACATTCCAATGGAACCGCCATGAGCGAATCCCGTCACAGAGCCTCCGTGCGCTCTAACCTGTATGGCGAGCGAGCGCGCAAACGGATCGTTGAGGGTAGGCGTCAACACATGCACGCGGCCTTTCTGAGCGACACGCGACGACATGCGCTCAAGAGTCTCTGAAGCATCCAACAGTTCACCGGCCACACGCGAGATAAAACGACGTTGGTGAGCGTCCGAAACCACGATCCCGCGTTGCCGAGCTCTCTCCACCATTTCTGAAACGAATGCGGATGCCGCATCGCGAGCGGTTTTTTCATCAAACGCGGACGTCGCAGAATCGTGTGCAAGCCAATCTTCTTGATAGCTCAAATGTACCCATTCGGGCAACGATTTGGCATATTCTGCAACCATGCCGCTTGGAACACCAAAGACATACACCGTGGATGCCGAGTACATTTTTCCCGCCGAGAGATTAAAGCGCCATGCTCGTATCGCGCGCTTAATCGCTCGAAGGAAAAAAAGACTACGGGGAAGCGTGCACTCATTGACCATGCGATTCACCGGCACGTCAACGGCTTCCTCTGTTGAATGCTCCGATAATCTTCGATACCAGAGAGAGCGTTCCGTATACAATGGGCGGTGCCCGCTTTCGGCAAGGCGCTGTAACACCCACAAAGCATGTAACTCGTGTTGACAGTCCGTGACGATATTTGACTTGACCAAAACCGCATCTCCAACATGTTGAGGCTCTGCGTCAATCCTTTGGCGCCACACGGAAAGAACGTCCTGACATAATTGAACATATTCCTCATCACTCACCGGCCAAAAAAAGTTTTCTTGCCATTCCTCAATGCCAAGCTGTTTTGCCGACCAAATATCTACCGGAAATATCTTAGGATTCATGGGGGGCTTCTTTGAGACCGACGGGAGTATAGATGGCGCGAAAGGCTCTCGCCTCATCCAACATCGTGGCCGAAGTTACAAAACGAGAGCCAATTTTGGCGTGCCGCTTCCAATCCTCCCCTTGACCGTTCGTCAACGATTCCACCGTAAGCGATGCGTCGTTTGCGGCAACAAAAATACGCTCGGGCGTCACGCGATACACCAACCCACTCATAAAAGGGTGGAACGCGCCCTCCGACAGATCCACGCGTACTGATTTCAAAAACACGCGTTGCCCATCTAACCATGTGGAGGCACCCATGAACGGCTCGTCGAACGCACAGATGAATCGCTCAATGTCTTGCGCGCACCAACTCCAATCAATCCAACCGTGACGCTCCGTGGAAAGGCGCGGGTAGTACGTACTCACGGTTTCATCCTGCTTCTGTAATGGAAAGTCAAAATTCTGTTTCAATTTTAAAACAACATCCTCAAAGAATGCGAGCTCCGTTTGTTGGTGATAATCTTTGTACGCCTTTGGCGTTCGGCAATCCATCGGAAATTCGTACGGACGCATCGCCACAATGTCTCCGGTATCAATCCCTCCATCAATGAGGTGAAACAAATGGCATCCCGTGCGATCCTGCCGCATAATCTGCCATGAGAAGCTCGCGCCTCCGCGGTTTTTTGGCAATCGCGTACCATGACCGTTGATGATCCGCCCCTCGAACACATCCAAAAAATCCTGCTTAAAAATCCACGGCGCTCCGAAGGAAATTCCCAGCGTCTTGTTGTTCACATACGCATGAATGTCCACGTCCGCGATGCGAGTGATGTTCAAGTACGCAATACCCTCTTTTTTGAAATACTCCTCGACCGTACAAGGCTCATCGTCAAGAGGCGCCTGCAAAAATCGCGGCGACGAAAAGACGATGGCAGAAAAGTCTTTCGCCACGGACAAAAAATTGACGAGCCGCTGTCCGCCTCCAAAGAGAATCAAGTTGTTCAGTTCGCCAAATTGCATAAGGATACGTTCAGGTCAATAGGGATCTCTGTAAAAGTCAGAGTAGCGAGTCCGATGCGAGCAGGATTTGTTCCGTCGCTTTAGGGACTGTTCGGTTTTGAAGGCGATATGGACATATCGGTTAGAAATAGGACCGAGATGACGGGACGGATCCTGCCGCAGTGGAGCCGTGATGAACTTTTTCAGAGGTCCCAATAGTCATCATCCCTGTCGGATACGCAGAGTCTCAAACGCCTCGGCCGCTTGATACCCAGCCGTAGCTCCGCGAACCGTCGCCATGGCACGCAATCCTTCTTCAGAACGCGGATGCGGAAACGGGCGCAGTTCCGTTTCATAGCACTTCATCGCTTCGATTTTTGCGTCAAGAGTTTTATGCACATCAACAAACAGCGTCGGCGAAAACGTCTGAGGAATATTCCACTCCGTCGAGGACGCGATTTCAAACGCGTAGAGCCCATGAAGCCGATCGCCTTCCATAGGACGACAAGCTGTCACAACCGCACGATGCGTTTGGACATGATCCACGTTGAGGTCGGCGACGCTGTGCGTGAAGATCACTTCCGGCTGAACCTCTTGCTTCACGCGTTCAATGTCTCGCACCATCTGAAGGAGCGGGACGGAATCAAATTGATTATCCGGGAAATGGAACGTAAATGTTTTTTTGGTTCCAAGAATCTGTGCAGCGTTCTTCGTAAACGTGTTCACGTGAGCGACATCTTTCTCTTGTGATCCCCTCGCGCGATCCGCATAACGCGAAAGCGGCCCTTCACCTAAAATACAACAGAACACTTCAACGCCGGCCTGCACGAGTTTTGCTATCGTCGCTCCGCACCCAAGCACTTCATCATCCGGATGCGCGGCAACGACGAGTACGCGTTGTACGTGGAATGGCATACTAGCGTCCACCGGCAATGAGGATCGTTTCTCCCGAGATGTAGCTCGCTCCATCCGATGCCAAGAACACGACCACATCGGCGACTTCTTGCGCCGTTCCCATGCGTCCCATGGGCGTTCCCGCCACCACGCGCGCCACGCGTTCCGGCGAAGAGTGCCTCGTCTGAAAATCGGTGTCAATCGCCGAAGGAGCAACTCCGTTTACGCGAATGCCTTTTAGAGCCAACTCCTTGGCCAGTCCTTTGGTGAATATGTTGAGCGCTCCTTTTGCGGAGGCGTAGTGTAAAGAGTCGCCGCTTCCCCCATGGCATCCGGCAATGGACGACACGTTCACAATCGCCGCTCGATCTGAACGCGCAAGCCACGGAAGACACAGACGCGTGATGTGAACAGGAGCCATAAGATTGATTTCTACAGCGGCGCGCCAAAGATGATCGTCACTCTCTTCAAACGTCGCTCTCTTGACAACATCCCCGACGTTATTCACGAGAATATCGAGTCTGCCAACGTCAACTATGGCCGCTCGCAGATCGGCATCAGAAAAGGCATCCGTGTGATCACACAACACGCCCGTCACCTGAACGTGCTTGGTACGCGCCCACTCTTTGAGAGTCACCACCGAGTTATCGTTCGTACGATACGTAAACAACACATGTGCTCCCTGTGATGCGAGTGACATAACAACCGCCCGACCAATCCCCTTGCTCGCCCCCGTCACCAGCGCGGTTCTATTTGAAAACACGTTCGTTAATATCGCATTATCCAACATACGCCGTTTCATGATGCGAAATCTTCATGACTTCTTTTTCAAGAATGGTAGAGGCAAAAAGACAGGCTTGCAAGTAGAAAAAGATTCCCTTGTGGCGAAAGGCCGTACCGCTCCCTTCCACAAACTCAATCGCTTCATCGTAGTTGGCGCTAACACCACGCAGGAGACACAACAGCATGTTGAGTATCAAACGCGCCCGCAGACGTTCATCGGCAAATCTCGCGTCCAAAGAGATGAGTTCTTGAGCATCCAGAAACGCTCGCGAAAATATTTGATACTGCTCATAGACCACGTGCGGCCAAAGACAGGTGATGTCCATATCGGCCGTTCCTGTTTGCAGTCGCGTCATCATCGACGAGTGAATGACATACTGCCCATAATCCGCCGTGTCGTGAGGGAACGTATAAAAAAATCGAGCCAATCCAAAAAGCGGGTCTCCCTGTTCGATTTTTGTGTCCGGATCAATAACGCGAACATCTGCCGCACGTTCAACGGACTCGAGGAGGATGTTGTCCCCGTGAAAATTCCAATGCCCGAGCGATGAGATGCACGACGGCCCGCGTTCAATACGTGCCAAGATGGGTGAAGAGACGATGCGTTGGAGCACATCTTTCAGCGGTGCCATACGCGTGCCATTGATGACGAGGTCCTCGCACTGATCCACGTGATTGATATGAGGAAACGCCACGGCCTGCCGATAGGCGCCGATCACGGCCTCTCGTAAAAAGGAACCGGATTGTCCGTAAAATGCTTCGTCGCATTGATGTTCAAGCGTCAGGTCGCACAACGTGCGAACGAGCGTGCTTACCGCTTTTGAAAACGTGGCAGAAGGCACCAATCCACTCTGAAGAACATGGGAAAATGTTTTTCCGGAAAGATATTCTTGCGCGTAGTAAGCCTTACCGGCATGTAAACCTGTTGGGATGGCGCCCGATGCCACAATGGAAGGGAGACGGCGCCCGAGCACAGGATAGGCTTGTTTCAAAGATTGAATCCGTTCCACTTCGCGCGTGAGTTGCTCGTGATGCGTATGAGCTATTTTGATCACAAAGGATGTTCCGCCCGCCTCACAGGAAAAAATCAAATACTTGCTCGAGCTTTTCAGAACGCGCGTCTTCGTGGGATCGATCTGTTCAAACGGAAATGACATGCGAAGGCACTGCCGTGAGTGTCGCCGGTGCTTCTACAGGAAAAAACGCCAGTGGGTTCGCGTCCTGCGTAAGAAGACGGATCGTATTGAGAACGCTACGACAGTATCCGCGCACATTATGGACGTAGCATTGCGCAATGAGTTCGCAGAGCACGGATGAGCCTCCTTGTTGAAACGGATCGTGGACAAAGCGAAGATAATGCTCCCCCGCCAGCATAATCGCCGAGGACTCGCTGGCCTCAAACCCACGACTTCCCAAAGGCACATGTGCCAGACGCAACGTGTCTGGATATTCGCGAGCCGTTTCTTCAAAAGAATCCAAGATATCCTGACGATTCAACCGTTTTCCTTCCGGATGTGCATAGGAAAAGTAAAAGCGAGAGATTTGGTATCCTGGCGGCATAGTCAACGTGCGCAACGACACCGTGTGCACATGATGGCCTTGCGGAAAGAGAAGACGCATAGACTGCTCAATTTGAGAAAAGCTCGGGCGAAAATTATTCCGCGGATCTTGACTGCGTGCCTCCACCGAGTGTGTTCCAAGGCGTCCCGTTGGCGTATCGGGATGCACGATGTCAATCTCCGTTCCACGCATGTCAAACGTGAGTTGGTACCGGCTTGCCATATCAAGCAATGCGCGCAGTTGAGCATGCCACCCGTTACTCTGACACGATCCCAAACAAAAAATACGATGATTTCCAATCGCGCGCGGCGGATTTGGCAAAAGGTGACGCGCAACGCCAATAAGATTTGCGTAGAGCGCAGGAATGCCGGGTGCTTCGGCAACCCCTATCACGTAACGAGCGCTGTACAAAAAACGCTCGGTCAATGCGGGAGTGCCAATTTGTTTTTTGGATGTCGCCAATATACACACGTCAAACGGCCCTCCCAGGTCACCGACATTAGCTGTTTCGCTTTCCCCAAAATACACACGAATCTCTCGCCCGCGAATCATCAGAGTATCGCGCTCGTGACAGACCTTCACCTCGTCGAGCATCTGCGGCTGGGCGAGCACAATCCGCGCATACAAGGAATCCAGCGGCTTCAAGTGCGGATTATGAGCATCGGGTTCGATGGATCGCGTCAAAATAGTATCAATCGAAAACCCATCCCGTGACGGATCGTTCATCGCCAAAAGCGACGCGCCAATTTCCGCACCACATCCGACAAGGAGTACACGTTTCATACAGCGATAAAATGGTGAATGGGCCTCAAAACCGTCCCATCGATCACATCATAATGCTTGAGAGGGAGATCGAGCAAGATTCGAATCAGTTGAGCGGGGAAATTGATACCAACCACGCAAGAGGCGGCAATAGATCCGCTCATACGCAAGCTCGCGTCCAAAAGACGGGGGCGCCCTTCTTCATCGCGCACGAGATCAAAGTCGCACACGCCATGAACACCCAACGTCTTTCCCAAACGCTTGGCATACGCTATCAGATCCGGTTCCATCGCCACGACGCAGCCTTCATTGACCGGCGAGAGGGGGTTTGAATATTGACGCTTTCTTGGAACAACATCTACCGCCGTTCCGTGAACGGCTAAACAATCCACATCGTACACATCTCCTCCGTAAAAAGGCATGATAAGCACATCCTCCCATGACGCATCATATTCTCTCACAACGGCCTCCAAAGCTTCGATCGTTCCGGTGCCACATAATCGTTCCGCCGAAAGAAGCGGTGTGTAGGAAAGAATGGTCGCATTGGCAATCAGCACGCCTCGCGATCCCGTCCCCTCGCATGGTTTGATCACCATGGAGCGCTCCGGATATCCAAGATCCTCAAGCGCGCGTCGTACGGATCGAAAATCCATAGCCCTTTGGTACGGTCCGACATCTACACCACGCTCGTTCAACGCATCAAACAACCTCCCTTTATGAGTCACGATGGCGGCAACCTCGGGCTGATCGGCGGTGGTTTTTAGTAGAGACGGCGCCCGATCGCTCCCATATTGCGCGACCGCCCGCGTTTCCGCCTCCGACCACAACACCACGACATCAATCGCCTGCTCTTGGCAAATCTGAAAGAGTGCTTTGACAAAGCCGCGCGGATCTTGAGAGGCGAAGGGAACCTGAACAAAACGATCAACGAAGAGTTTCCCGGACGACTCGGCCACGGCGTCCATTCCAATAATCGTCACATCCAAATCGGGAGCCGCACGCAGAGCTTGCAGAGCATCAAACACAAACCGACCACCTACGCACGTCACCCCAACCCTTACCGCTCGACGATCCGTCATAGGGTATGTTCCGTCATCGGTTCTCCGGCACGCATATCTTTTTGAATGACGCGACCGAGCAAAGACTCGTAACATTCCGCACCAATTCCTTCAACATCCGCACGCATCGCTACGAGATCTTCGGGTTTCAACACATCGCCCTTCGTGAGATCCTGTGCCGCCATCAGTGTACGACGCAATTTCGTGCGCAGAGGAAGCTCGTTTGTGTCCGGTGCTTTCACACCCGTTCCAAGCGCCACCTCCATGGCGCGCACGGATTGCACCCAAGCCGTGAGCTCATCAATCGTTACGGAAAATCCGTGTTCCGGTCCCGGGAGACTCTTGTCAACCGTGTAGTGTTTTTCCAATACGACTGCCCCCAAAGCCACGGCCGCCGGCGCCAAAGCAATACCTTCCGTGTGGTCCGACCAGCCAATCACCTGTCGCGGAAATGCCTCCATCATCGTACAGATCGCTCGAAGATTGACGGAAGATAAGGGCGCCGGATAAAGCGATGTACAATGTAAAACCGCAATATCTTTTGCGCCTTGTGCCTCCAAATACATCACACTGGAGCGCACTTCCTCAAGTGAGCTCATTCCGGTTGAAACAATCACCGGCAGACCTGAAGCTCCGACAGCTTTCAGCAAGGGATAGTTGGTGAGATTGCCGGAAGAAATCTTCACAGCCGGGAATCCAAGATCACGCGACACCCCAATCATTTCCGCGCGCGCAAACGACGCAAACATGGCAACTCCGTTGGAGCGCGCACATGTTGCCACGCGTTTCCATTCGTCCAACGTCAATGAAACCGCCTTAAATGTTTCATAGGACGTGCTCCCTTTTGTGTAATCCTTCGCGGCATCAACCAATTGAATTTTCACAGCATCCACTCCGGCACGCGCCGCTTCTTCCACTAAACAAATGGCCAACTTCACGTCCCCATTGTGGTTGATCCCCATCTCGCCAATCAGAAAGGCCGGCTGATTGGGCCCCACTTGTTTTCCCTGAATCATCATACACGTGTTTGAAGATAGACCGCATCCGCAGCTAACGAAGGCCGCACACCGGCGTTTCGAGCAATGTGGGAGTTCAATCGCATCATATTCGGTGATTCTTTGAGAAGTGCCAAAATATCGCGGGTCGTAAAGGATGGATTTATTGGGTAGAGCGCCTCGTAGATTTGGCGCACCATTTCAAAATCTTCCGGCTCGTCCACGGTCCAGCGCAAGTGCCCGAGCGACGGCTCTCGCGTGTAGTGCCCAATGGTAAATTGCTCCGGATGCTTGCTCATAAACGGGGTCACGTGTTCACGGTATGACGGAAGCTCGGCCTCTCTTGCCGCCCGCTCAAGATGTTGAAATCGAAACACCTCAACATCTAGTCCGTCGGGAAATGTGTAGGGTGCTTGAGCATTGGATGCGTAATCGTACGCTCCCTGCAAATAGAACTCGATGGTTGCATCAACGACTTCCGGATCAATGAGTGGACAGTCGCCGGTGAGCCGCACCACGTGTTCCGAGGCGTATGGTTTCGCCGCAAGATAAAAACGATCGAGCACGTCGTTCAGATTTCCTCGAAAACACGCCACGCCTTGTTTTTCGCAGAGCGTCTGGATGGGATCGTCTTCTGCGCGATCACTCGTCGCAACCACGAGGGCATCCATTCGTTGACTTCGCTTTGCCCGTTCCAATTGCCGTGCCAACATCGGCTCTCCTAAAATCGGCTTCAGCACCTTCCCGGGAAGGCGCGACGATGACACACGTGCTTGCAATACCCCAAGAATCATAGAATATAGTGAAGGAAATCACCCACTTGGCCCTTTTGAACAAACCCGCATTTCTCAAACATCTTTATGGAAGCTTGGTTGTCTTTGTAAATTTCCGCAAGGACGTGTTTTGCGCCGCCGCCACTTTTTACCATCTCGCAGACCATTTCTACTGAACGCAACGCAATCCCCTTCCCGCGAAACTCATTGAGAATGGAAATGCTTATCTCCACTTCTTCCTCCTCATAATCAAGGCGTACCTGCCCAACCGGAAGCGCATTCCATTGAATGATCTTCAACTCACCTGTATGTAGCCCAAGAAGGTAGCACATAACCCACTCAACATGGCCCTCCCATGAAACCGGCTCCGGATGTTTAAAAAACCGATACACATCTGGACGATTGCGGAGGTACCACAAAAACGAGATATCCTGATGTTCCGCTGTGCGAAGGGTAACACTCATACCAAAGAAAGCCGCCCCTCCTCCATGGTCGCCACATTGTCCTTATATTGTTCTAGTTTGTCAATCTCGACCAAAAAGAGTGCTTTTGCGGTTTTTTGGCTGCCGAAAGGCTTGTGTTTCCAAGGAATATGAGCTGGCTGATTAATAACACGCCCGTTCCACTCTTGAAGCTGGATTTGCTTCTGAAACGTCAAGAACGCGCGAAGTTGATGATGCGTTGAGCCCACGAGCAAGATGGCGCTCCACTCATGCGCCTTCGCGTATGCCACCACATGTATGGCTTGATCGAGCGTGTTCATGGACTGATCGTCCACGATCAAAGCACTCAGTTCGACATCGTGACGTTCAAGCCACTCGACAATGTCCCACAGACGCACATGATCGTTCTCCACGACTCGCGTGTTGTTTCCGGTCACGAAAATGCGTGGAGCGAATCCATGTTGAAACAACTCCAACACCTTTGGTCCGCGATCAAAACCGTTTCCTTGCAACCACACAATCGCATCGGCCGGTTCGGGATTTTGCGACGTGACGGCGCGCTGGAGTTCCATCAGCCTGTCATCGTTTATGAGAGGGTCGGCCATAGAAGTGGGTTGACGACGCGTTCCGGTACTTTTTGAAACTCGTCGCGCAAACGATTGAGTACATTGAGCGGAACGGTCAGCAACCATGCGTCAATATGCTCTTGCACTTGTCGAGGCGTCTCCGCACCAACAACAAGATGCGCATCCGGATATGCCCATTTGATAAATTGCAGAGTCAATGCGTGCGAAGAATATCCGGATGTTCGTGCAAATTCGTGAAACGCGGAAAGATACGGTTTGGCTTCGAACATTGCGGAGGGAACGGCAAGAGGATCCATGAACAAAAGCCCTTGCAAAAAAATACTGCGAATAAACAGTTGCGTACCGTGCTCTCGCGCGACAGATGGAATGCCCGCTTCAAGAAATCGGCGATCGAGGACGTTCGACGGGATTTGCAACAACGAGAAGGCTCCTGTGGTCAACGCATCGGCGGCATCCTCTGGCGTGTACACCGATGTACCAATATGTTCAACAAGGTCTGAATGCTCAAGATCATCCATGATATCGCTCAGCACGTTACGCGGCATATCCTTGCAATCGTTCCAACGCAAGAGCACACCGTAGAGATTTGCGGTCCCAAGCCGTGCGAACGACTCGCTTGCTCGTTGTTCAATCCGCTTGGCATCCGACGCTTCAACCTTCGTGACGACGTGAACGGTATCGACAATGCGAAGATCGCGAAATGCCTGCCCGAGCACACGCTCACTCTCTCCGTAATCTGCCGCTGTATCAAAAAAGCGAATACCTCCTTCAAATGCAACGCGAACCATTTCCGTTGCTGTATGCTGATCCGGTTGACCGCTCGTATTGGCAATGCCGTATTTCTGCCCAAGCTGTGCGGTACCCAAAACAAGCTCGCCCATATTATGCGAGTCGTGCGAATCCCGATGCCGCCGGTTCGCCGAGAAGACGTGCGCGTACATCTCCTTTTTCCACGGCTTCTCGTATGGTTGCAAACACCTCGCCTACCGCATGCACGTACGATGTAACATGTTGTTCCGTATGAGACCACATGCTGTAAAAAGAAGTGGAAGCAAGAAATCCTCGATCAAGCAGTTCCTGAACGAACAGGGCTTTGAGCGCCAACGCGTCTTTATCTTGAAACGCGAAGTGAGAAAGCGGAGCGATCCCTCCAACAGATATCGCCACATCATGTTTTGCGCTTTGCTTTTTCCATCCTGCTTGTACCGCACTCCCGATTGCCACTAAGTGCTCGTTCACGCGATGTTCTTCAAAGAACCGTATCGTTGCCAAAGCCGCAGTCGGACCCGTGCGTTCCGACCACATGGTGCTACTGATAAATGATGCTTGCGCCGCGTCCATCGCCTTCCCTTTGCCGATAATCGCCGCGATCGGATAGCCATTTCCCATGGCCTTTGAAAACACCGCTATATCCGGTTCGAGCCCAAGAACAAGATGCGCTCCGCCTGCATTCAGACGAAATCCCGCGGAAACTTCGTCGACAATAAGCACGGCGCCGCTTTCATCCGCAAGCGCACGCACGCCTTCCAAAAATCCCGCGACAGGTTGCTCGGAACGTATCGGCTCCATGACAATCGCCGCCAAATCCTTTCCCGTTTCAGAGACGATGCGTTCCAATTCCTCCAAATGATTATAGCGAAACGGCCGCGAGGTTCCTTTAAGCGCCTTGGGAACTCCACGCGGTTCAAGACCTTTGAGCAGATGCTCGCCGAGCGCATCTTCCGTGCCGATGTTGGCCGCCAGGTACCAGTCGTGCCAACCGTGGTATCCGCAAAACGCCACAACATCGCGCTGTGTGTACGTTCGTGCAATACGCACGCCAACCGCCATCGCTTCCCCTCCGCACCGCGCAAAGCGCACTTTCTCTGCCCACGGATGCAGACGACAGAGCTCATCGGCAAGCGCCACATCCTCGGGGCAATTCAACGAACTGCTCGATCCCTTGTCAATCGCCGCCTTGACCGCGTCGTCAACAACATCGTTTGCGTATCCGAGTACATTCGCCCCGATGCCGCCGATGCTCATATCAATGTAGCGATTCTCATCCAAATCCCAAACCTCCGCGCCTTTTGCGCGATCGTAATACGTCGGCCATACGCCCTGCGAAAAACGATCGGGCCGTTTGGAGAGAAGCTGTGACAGTCCCGGAATGCGCTCCTGCGCGTGACGCTCCAACGCGCGACATGCGGACGCCGGTTGCGTCATCAGTGGTGACGGTGTGGTCTCAAGCTGTGGCATAGCTCACTTGATTCAGGAGAACGTTCGTGACTCGGTGCACATCGGCATCCTGTAGATGCGGGAAGAGCGGCAGGGTAATCGCCCGCTCATAGTACGCCTCCGCGCGCGGAAAATCCCCCGGTTTGTATCCGTACGTCTTCGCGTAATACGGCTGAAGATGCAGGGGCGTGTAATGCACCTGAACGCCGATCCCCTGCTCTCGAAGCGCGTCAAAAATCTCTCGCCGTGATTTCCCGATGCGCTCCACATCGAGCGTGGCGAGATAGAGATGGTACGACGAACGAACATCCGACGCTTCGTACGGCGTGGTCACCACTTCATGCGGTGCAAACGCACGGTTGTACAGCGCAGCGATTTCTCGGCGCCGTTCCACGAATCGGTCGAGTTTTTTGAGTTGACTCAACCCAAGCGCCGCCTGAATATCTGTCAGCCGGTAGTTGTTCCCCAACCGCTCAATCTCGTAATACCATCCTCCCTGTTCCGGCATTTTGACGATGCCGTGATGGCGAAAAACCCGAAGCGGCTCTACAAACCGATCGTGCAGAGTTAGCACGGCACCGCCCTCCCCCGTGGCAATGTGCTTGACGGGATGAAAACTCAAAATGGTCATGTCTGCATAAGTGCCAACAGGCCGTCCCTGATACTTCGCACCGAGCGCGTGACAGCTATCGGCAATAAGAAGAAGGCCGTACTTGTCCGCAATGGCGCGCAGAGCCGAATAATCGGCCGGATGTCCCGCAAAATCCACGGGAACAATCGCCTTCGTTCGCGCGGTGATTTTTTTCTCCACCTCGCGCGAATCCAAACAGTACGTCCGCGCATCAATGTCCGCAAAAACAGGAGTGCCTCCACAATACGCGACGGCGGCCGCCGTTGCAGAAAAGGTAAGTGGCGTTGTAATCACCTCGTCGCCTTGAATAATGCCCGCCGCGGCAAACGCGCAATGCAGAGCCGCCGTACCGGAAGACACCGCCACGGCGTGTGGGACTTCGCAGATCGTTGAGAGCGCGCTCTCAAACTCGGCAATCGCCGGCCCTTGCGTCAGCCATTCCCCTCGTAACACACGTACCACCGCCTCAATGTCCTCCTCGTCAATCCGATGTTGTCCGTACGGAATAAACGGCATCGTCATATCGTTACGCGCTCACGAACAAGACGATTCTCGATGGGAAGAGTCGTATGCTCCCCCTCGATTTCCGGAAGCAATGATCGAATTTCCTCCACCGTCAGAAAGCGCGGATTGGTTCCAGAGTGATATTCAAAATCCGGCACGCACAGCTGTGCCCCGTTGTGGGCGTGCCGCCGTTCCTCAAAATACCTCTGCGGCAACAGAACATACCGGTCTTCCAAAGCAAGAGTATTACGACTGTCATCTCTGCCAATCATCAGTTCGTGAATTTTCTCTCCGGGACGGATCCCCACGCACGTATGCTCGCAGTCAGGTGCCATCGCCATCGCCAAATCCACAATACGAATCGAGGGAATCTTCGGAATGAAGATCTCGCCTCCCAGTGTCCGTTCGATGGATTGGAGAACAAACGATGCCGCCTGATTGAGCGTGATCAAAAACCGCGTCATGCGACGATCGGTAATCGACAGCGCACCATGTGCGATTTGTTTGCGAAAGAATGGAATCACCGAGCCGCGCGATCCGGCAACATTTCCGTAACGCACAACGGCAAATCGTTTATCTTGTGCATGATAAATACCGTTGGCGGCAACAAACAGCTTGTCTGAACAGAGCTTCGTAGCGCCGTATAAATTCACCGGATTGCATGCCTTGTCCGTCGAGAGTGCCACGACACGCCGAACATCCGTGGAGAGCGCGGCATCAATGACATTCATAGCGCCGATGATGTTCGTGCGCACAAACTCGGCAGGATTATACTCGGCAGCGGGCACCTGTTTGAGTGCCGCCGCATGAATCACATAATCCACTCCCTGAAATGCGTGAATCAGCCGCTCCTTGTCGCGAACGTCACCCAGAAAATAGCGCATGCACGGATGAGTCTTTTCATTCCACTCCTGTGCCATTTCAAACTGTTTCACTTCATCTCGACTAAAGATGATGAGTTTTTTTGGCTGATACTTCGCCAAGATAGTTCGCGTGAGCTGTTTGCCAAGCGAGCCAGTTCCGCCAGTAATCAGTATGGTTTTTTCGTTGAGCATAATGACGGAACGTTTATGGCACCATGATCGAACGCTTGGGTGACCCGAGATACACCGATTCATCTTCCGCGAGACGGCGCAAACCGTTCCCCTCTGTCATCTCTTCAAAGATGTGCGCGACAAGCCCCGGTGTTCTCCCGATGATAAAGAGCCCTTTGGTCATGCGCCAATCAAAACCCATGTCCGATGCAATCGCCGCCATGGCGCCATCAACATTGAGCGGCAATGCGTGCTCCCGATCTCGATTCAGTTCCTCCAGAATTCGCTCTGCTAAGCGGCAATGTGACCCGTACAATCCCGTCTCGCGCGCAACGGCAAACAACGCATCCGAACGCGGATCGTGGCGCAGAATTTTGTGACCGTATCCAGCAAGACGCCTGCCGGCTTTTTGCTCGCCGCGCACAAGCGCTTTCACACTGCGCGCGTGCACATGCGTTTGAAAAAATCGCGCCGCGTCTTCAATCGCGCTTCCGTGCAACGTTCCCATCGAAAGAATGCCAGCCGCCAACGCCGTATGCATACTGTTTCCGGTCGAAGCAACCGTGCGTGCCGTCATAGCGGACGACACGCCGACCCCGTGGTCCACTGCCGCCGTGAATAAGGCATTGAGCATACGCATTTCCTTGTCCCCGGGAAGCTCCCCACGCAAAACAAGATAGATCACCTCGGGAAACGATCGCTCTGCGATAAGTTCGCGCAGATCGTATCCTCGAATCAACTCGTGTCCGTCTTCAATATGACTGATAGCTGTTTTCCATTCCATACGGTCAGGTTTTCGAATGTTACACCGTTTCGCGAATGAGGGATACCAACTCCTCATAAGAGTCAGCAATCATAGCACCCGCCTGTTTGAGCGCCATGCGCTTTTCGTGTGCGCCACGCCCTCGTTCCACAATCGCGCCGGCGTGACCTATGGACATTCCCTCGGGAAACGACTCTGCAAATGCTCCGCCAATGTAGATAGCCAGTGGTTTGGAGAACACACCCGTTTTGAGCATATCAGCAATTTCAAACTCATATCCTCCTCCGTGTTCACCAAAAACCACCACTGCCTTGGTTTGCGCGTCGTCTTGAAACATTTTGAGCACTTCTGTATACGTCGTCCCAAGCAAAAGATCCCCGCCTACATGCACGGCCATGCTTTGCCCCAGACCTGCCTGCCGTATCAGCCACGACAACTCATTGGTCATGCCTCCCGATCGAGAGATGATCCCAATGCTTCCCGACGTATACACTTCGTGCACCAGTTTCTTTGGACCGCCCACCACGCCCACGCGCCCTACTCCCGGCCGGATGTATCCAAGAGAACTCGGCCCAATAATCGTCGCGCCGTGTTCTTTTGCTTCGGCCAAACATTCGGCCGTATCGCGAATCGGCATACGCTCGACAATGACGCTGATACGCTTAATGCCCGCGTGCACCGCCTCCAAAATGGCGGCTTTGGCGGCAGACGGCGGCACATACACGGCGCTGTCCGTAATCTTTGGGTGAGTTTGCAGAGCATCGGCAACCGAGTCGTACACGGGAATGCCTTCCACGATTTCCCCGGCCTTGCCGGGACGCACGCCGGCCACAACGCGCGTGCCGTAATCCAACATCGCTCGCGCAGCCCTTTGGCCTTCCTTACCCGTAATGCCCTGCACAAGCACCTGCGTGTCTTTGGTAATCAGCATACGAGCGTTGGAACACGCTGCACCATCTCGGACAGTACGTGCGCCGTGTGAGTCATAGACACCTCTTTACTAAACAGTTGGATGTTCAAGCCGTGTGTAAGCGCGCACGCTCGCATACGCGCCATGCCCTCTTGTTCATGCGGCCCAGCCCGACGTACAACAATCGGATACGACGGTTTTACTTCAGTGAGAGCGTCCGCAATCCCGTGAAAGGTTTCGTCAATATTCGTAAAATTGGCCACACCTCCCACAATCCAAAGCCCCTTGAGCCCAGGTTTTGACAACACCACCTTCGTGAGCTCATACACCTTTTCGCGTGGAGGATTTCCAGAATACTCGGTATAGTTTGCCGGACGCAATCCGGCGCGAATCAGCGCGTCCATGTTAGCGATGCTCGCACCGCCTCCCGAAAATAGCACGGCAATGTCTCCATCCATCTCGATGTACTTCCCGGCTGTCCCTCGATAGTACTCGCTCCCGGTATCAATCTGTTCGGCGGCAATTTCTCGCGACGTAAGCGAGCGACCAAGCGGCGACCGTGACGCGTAAGACGACCACTCTGCATGCCGAAACGCGGCGTCGTCATCGAGAATCACCTTGGCATCGGCAGCGACAAACATGCCGGAGGCTGTTTCAACGAGCGGGTTGATTTCGAGCAGTCGCGCATCAGATTCTTTGAAAGCGCACCACGCCTCTTGAACGAAAGGGACATCAAGATCAACTGCGTCTTGACGGATGTCTAGCATCACACGTTTAAGATCCGTATCCGAAATTTCTTCTATGTCAACGCCTCCGCGCGCACTGTACAAACAGACCGGCGAGCGCGACGCGGTGTCGTAGGTGAAGGCAAGGTACATCTCCTTTCGAATCTCGAGATGCTCCTCCACAAGGAGTCCGGCGACAAGCTTTCCTTGAAACGGCACGGAAAGCAATTCTCGACACGCATCTTCCGCTTGTTTTGGCGTACGAGCGCGTTTGACGCCGCCGCCCTTTCCGCGCCCTCCACCCTGCACCTGCACTTTCACCATCACGTCGCTCGTTCCAATATGAGAGAGCGCTGTTCCAACGTCTTGAACACAAAAAATGCTCAAGCCGCGCGGAGTCGGAATGCCATAGCGTTGCATCAGTTCCTTCCCCTCCCACTCATAGAGCATCATAGTTACTTGTTGAGGCACGCCCGCAACGGCTCTGCCAATGAAAAATCGTCCGTGACTTTTGGGGCGTGCTCGAACACGTCAAAGCCCTTCTTGTTGTAGCGCGGGACTAATTGCCAATGTACATGCTTTGCCTCGTCCATGTATATGAGATAGACCTTTGGGACCTTTAGCACTTGAAGCATGACGTCGCGCACTCGGTCCACGGCGTCCATCAGCTCGTCGTATTCCTCATTCGACAAATCGTGCAAATCTTCGACGTGCTTCTTCCACACGACCACAACGTGCCCGCGTGTAATGGGATACGTCGCCAAGCACGCGTACAGATGCGCGTTCTCGTAGACAATCGCCTCCGGTTTTGGGATGGGTAAATCAGCGTGCATAGACTTCAGACAAATGCGAACCAGCGATATGCCGAAAAATTCCACAGAACAACGATGGGGCCGGCAATCACTTTCGACAACAAATCGTTGAGATTCAGCCACTCGACTCCAGAGAATAAAATCACTTCGGCTAACATGATACCCCCAAACGTCGCGAACACAAATTTTGCATACTGCCCAAGATGCCGTGCTTCTTTGTTCCGAAATGCCCAGTGCTTATTCCAAAAAAAACTCCATGTGACCACTAGGAGGAACGTCACCGCATTGGCAATGAGATAGTGCTCGCCCCACCACTCGAACCCGCGCGTCAACCCGGAATAGATGCCAAAATCAAGACCGGTATTTACAACGCCAACGGCACCGTATCGCATGAATTGCCGCAACATGCTCTACAAACAAGAGTAAATCAAATCGTTCCTTCGGCTCCCGTCAAGACGAAAAACGCCCTTGATATCCACCAAAACCCCGCGACCGTCGCCATCGCCGTTGTACCGCGCGCGTAGATCGTCAAGTTTCATTGCGTAAAACTCCTTGTGCGGGGTTGCAAGAACGATGGCATCAAGCTTGACATCTTCCAAATTCTCCACGGCAGTGACACCAAACGCCTCAATCTCATCTTTTGAAAGATGTGGATCATAGCCAAATAGGTGAATACCATATGTGTTCAACACGTGCACCGTATCGCGAATCTTGGAATTTCGGATATCGCGCACATCCGGCTTAAAAGTGAGCCCCATCACAAGAACACGCGCGCCTTGAACAACTTTTCCGGACTTCACAATGCCCTGCAGTGTGAGATCAGCCACACGCGCACCCATACTGTCGTTGATCCTTCTGCCCGCTAAAATAACATCCGGATGATAGCCACACAATTGGGCCATGTAGGTGAGGTAATACGGGTCGACCCCGATGCAATGTCCCCCAACGAGCCCCGGAGTATAGCGATGAAAATTCCATTTGGTGGCCGCCGCGTCTATCACATCGTGCGTGTTGATGCCCTTCAGACGAAAGATAATCGACAATTCATTCATGAGAGCGACATTCAAATCGCGTTGCACGTTCTCAATGACTTTCGCCGCTTCAGCGGTTTTAATTGTCGGCGCCCGATGCACGCCCGCCTTACACACGGCACCGTACACACGCGCGACAATCTCGAGCGTCTCTTCATCCATGCCGGAAACTACCTTCACAATTTTATCAATCGTATGCTCCGTATCTCCCGGATTCACGCGTTCGGGCGAATAGCCTACCTTAAAATCCACACCGCACTTGAGACCGGACGCGCGCTCCAAAATCGGCACGCATACTTCCTCGGTCACGCCCGGATACACGGTGGACTCGTACACGACAACCGCTCCGCGGCCAAGCTGTGCTCCGACGGTTTCCGACGCCGATTTGATAAGCGTGAGATCGGGCTGATTCGCCGCGTCAATGGGCGTTGGCACCGCTACGATGATAAAATTCGCGTCCTGAAGAATGGAAGGATCATTTGAGTACGATGCTTGAACATCTTGTAAAGCTCCGTAATGGAGATCGAGATTATCGTCCCTCCCCTCCTGCAGTGAGCGAACGCGCGCAGGCGAAATATCAAATCCGCGAACCGGCGCCCATCCCGTGTGCCCGAATTCCGCCAAGAGCGGCAATCCAACATACCCCAAACCCACGACCGCAATGTGTGGCACAAAAGTTCGCGCCTCCCAAGAAATAGACGAAGCCAATTCTACAGTGAGTTTCATACCATCGTTGGTTCTTGAACGGCTGAACGATCAGCGAGCACAACACCGTAATACTTGCAATACCAGTCCACAAATCGAGGGACTCCTTCTTGAATGGATGTCGTGGGCTTGTAACCCAAATGCCGTTCAATCGCCGAGGTGTCCGCAAACGTGCGCGCAACATCGCCAGGTTGCATCGGCAAAAGATTTTTCTGCGCTGTGATGCCCAAAGCCGCTTCAATCGTCTCAATAAATGTCATCAATGGTTGAGGGTTGCCCTGTCCAATATTCAACACTTGGAATTTCAGCGGCGTGTCTATGGCCGCTATGGTTCCGCGGACAATGTCGTCAATAAAGGTAAAGTCACGTTCCATGTTTCCATGATTGTACACATCAATGGACTTTCCTTCGAGCATAGCTCTCGTAAAGCGAAATAGCGCCATATCCGGCCGTCCCCACGGACCGTACACCGTAAAAAATCTCAACCCTGTGCAGTGGATGTGGTACAGATGATGGTATACGTGAGCCATAAGCTCGTTCGCTTTTTTGCTCGCTGCGTACATGGAGATGGGGTGGTCCACGGGATCCTCGACCGAAAACGGCACCTTTGCGTTGTTCCCGTACACGGAACTGCTGGATGCATACACGAGCCGCGGACCGTTGACGTGCACGATGGCCTCGAGGATATTCACGAATCCCACCATGTTTGACTGCACGTACGCCTGCGGATTTTCAATGCTGTAACGTACGCCCGCTTGTGCCGCGAGATGGCACACAACATCCGGTTGCGTTTCTTGCATGATGCGCAACACATCGTCGTACGAAGCAATGTCCACACGATGGAGCGTGTAGCGATCATGGTTTTTGATTTGATCCGTGCGCGCCTCCTTAAGCGCCGGATCGTAGTAGTCGTTGAAATTGTCAATGCCAATGACCTCGTCGCCACGCTCTAAAAGCGTCTTTGCGACGTGAAAGCCGATGAATCCGGCTGAGCCTGTGACGAGGATGCGCATGGGGGTAGTATTCGAGTATTACATTTTGCTCGTTCGTCATTGCGAGCGTAGCGAAGCAATCTCAATGCCAACTAACGGAGCGAGTATCGACGCCGAGCTTGATGCAACGGGCACTCTGCCGATGGAATGATACACGAAACCGGCCGCGCGCATCGACTCGACATCAAAAACGTTGCGCCCGTCAAACAGCACCGGCGTGTGCATCATCTTGGAAAGCGCCTTCAAATCCACGCGCTCAAACTCGTCCCACTCGGTCACCAGCACCACGGCATCGGCATCCTTGGCCGCTTCAAGCGCCGAATGAGCGAGCATGATTTTTGGACGCGCTTTGGCAACACGCGCGCCGGCCACCGGATCATAAGCGACAACCTGCGCGCCCTCATCTTGCATGCGTTCAATGTACTCAAGAGCAATAGACTCGCGAATGTCGTCCGTGTCCGGCTTGAACGCCATTCCCCAAACGGCTATCCGTTTACCCTGAAATCCGCCAAGAACCGATTTGATTTTTTGATAAAATGTCCATCGAATGGTGTTGTTCACCTCGATCACAGAACGCAACAGTTGAAATTGGTACCCGTTCAACCCCGCCGTTTGATACAGCGCGCGCACATCTTTTGGAAAACACGAGCCGCCGTATCCAAGTCCCGCGCGCAAAAACTTGGGTCCAATGCGCGAATCAAGTCCCATGCCACGCGCCACATCTTCCACGTCCGCTCCGACCGCCTCACACACTTGCGCCATCTCGTTGATGAACGAGATTTTTGTTGCCAAAAATGCATTCGACGCGTACTTAATCATCTCGGCGCTTTCAATATCCGTAAATACTTTTTCGCAATCAAATACTTCGTACAAGAGCGCCATCGTTTCTTGCGCACGCTTCCCATCCGTTCCAATGACAAGACGATCCGGGCGAAAAAAGTCACTGACCGCATTGCCTTCTCGCAGAAATTCCGGATTCGACGCAACGTCAAACGCGCCCTTGTATGTTTTGGCGATGATGGATTTTATACGATGAGATGTTCCAACCGGAACCGTGCTCTTGCTGACCACAACCGCATCATGATCGAGCACGCGGCCGATTTCCTCCGCTGCACCAAAAACGTGCGACAGATCTGCCGAACCGTCATTTTTCGGAGGCGTTCCGACACAGAGAAAAATAACTTCCGCATCAGAAATGCCTTCGCGTATGGAGATGCAAAACGTGAGTGCGCCGCTTGCCGTGGTTCGCAAAACAACATCCTCCAATCCCGGTTCATGGATTGGGACAGTGCCGCGTATAAGACCCTCAATAATTTTCTCGTTGCTATCGATGCAAATAACGCAATGGCCTCGATCCGCCAAACACGCTCCCGTCACAAGCCCAACATAGCCAGTGCCAACAACCGCGATATTCATAGCTGTCTTTTCATAAAAAAGCCTCCGCATTTTAGCGCGATTGCTAAAACGGAGCAACCAAAAACACGTCCCAGTGGACGTGTGCTCCAATACCGTTCATGAACAAGGAGCGCTATCGCTTCTTTTTCGTGGCATGACTCTCGTATGCAATGATGCCGACAACAAGAAGCAAAGCTAAAGCAACAACAAGCAACGCCGCACCCGCAACAAACACCAACAATACATCTTCCATGACACGATTGTAGGCGGCCGGATCTCGTACATGGCGCACCACCGCGTTTTGCCCAACTTTGTGTGCCCAAAGCAACGCAACTCCGCTCGCCGCCGTTACACAACTTAGCAGGACAAGCCACTGTACTCCTTGCTGTTTCATAATCGGTGTTCATGATATCAAAATTAAACGAAAACCAAAAACACGACCGTGCGGTCGCGTGTTTGGTCCTGGCGATGGCCTACTTTTGCGGAGAACCGCTATCATCGGCGCTGGAGGGCTTAACTTCCGAGTTCGGGATGGGATCGGGTGTGGCCCCTCCGCTTGAGATCACCAGGCGGGCACGAGCGATGACTCGCTCACGCCCGTATGGGGATCTCGATGGGAAAACCAAGAATCCAGAATCCGGAATTGAGAATCTATAGTCATCGCACTATGAAACAGGAATTAGCATCTTTGAAACAGAGCGAAGTCCGACGCTCTGCAGGGAGAAAAAACCGCAGATGTAGCCGTAGCTACATTGAGGATTTTTTCTTCCGAAGAGCTAGGAATTCGCCTGTTTCAAGAATGATAGAGTCCTGTTTCATAGTGTGATGACTATAGAATCAGAACCTTCAAGCACTTCGTGAGCACATAGCTGATAGAGAAATTTGATGCAACTTCGCGCCGCCGCGAGGAACGGAGTAAGACGTACTCATAGTACGTTGTCGAGTACCGGAGCGGCAACTCGAAGATGCGCAAATTTATCATCAGAATCAGAACCTCAAGTCCCATCGTTAGTAGGAAAATTGGATGCAGTGTCGTGGCGAAGCGAAGCGCGCAGAAAGTCGTACTCATAGTACGACGTTTGAGCACTGGAGCTTCAACGCGACAATGCGCCAATTTTACACCAACGATGAAGTGCTTGATGTGGTAGTAGAGCTATGACCTATTAGTACTCCTCGGCTACACGCATTACTGCGCGTACACCTAGAGCCTATCAACGTCCTCGTCTCGAACGGGTCTGCGATACCTAATCTTGAAGACGGCTTCGCGCTTATATGCTTTCAGCGCTTATCCTAACCCGACGTAGCTACCCAGCAATGCTCTTGGCAGAACAACTGGTACACCAGTGGTCAGTACACCTCGGTCCTCTCGTACTAGAGGTGTGCCTTCTCAAGTATCAACGCCCACAGCGGATAGGAGACCGAACTGTCTCACGACGTTCTGAACCCAGCTCGCGTGCCTCTTTAATAGGCGAACAGCCTAACCCTTGGGAGATGCTCCTCCCCCAGGATGAGACGCACATCATTCCTCTATTACTAGAGGTGCAGACTATATCTTCATCTTGCCGAGGTCCTTAGCGCCGAGCGCGTAGACTCTCGTTTTTTTTGGCAAGAGACGGCGTATGATAAGAATTTTGATCCTGAATATCAGGAACTTCTTATCTCTCCCTTTCGGGATCAGTCGTTACGGGGCCTAGCGAATCTTATACATACCTATTATAAATTCACCTAGACTTCCCACGGTATTGCCCAACTCATCTGGGTACAGAATTGGGTTTCACCGTTATAAGCCGTTGTTTTTGTCTGGTATCGATGATACCAGGTCGACCCTAATTGAGCCGACATCGAGGTGCCAAACCCCGCCGTCGATGTGAACTCTTGGGCGGGATCAGCCTGTTATCCCCGGAGTAGCTTTTATCCGTTGAGCTTCCGCCGTCCTACATCGTACGGTCGGATCACTAGCTTCCACTTTCGTGACTGCGCGACATGTCGGTCTTGCAGTAAAGCTGGCTTTTGCGCTTGCACTTTCAGCCCGATGTCCATCCGGGCTAAGCCAACCTTTGTAAACGCCTCCGTTACTTTTTGGGAGGCGACCGCCCCAGTCAAACTACCCACCAGCTACTGTCTCCGACACCGGATAACGGCGTCAGATTAGGATTCACAAAATACAAGGGTGGTATCTCATTGGCGCCCGAAGGCTCCCACCTATACTGAACAGGTAAGTCATAAACCCAATAGCAAGCTGTAGTAAAGCTTCACGGGGTCTTTTCGTCCGGCTGCGGGTAAATGAGCATCTTCACTCATATTGCAATTTCGCCGAGTACATCCTTGAGACAGTCCCCAAATCGTTATGCCATTCGTGCGGGTCGGAACTCCATTGCGTTGCATGACGTTACCATCATGTTCAGACTATACCTTCATCTTCTCACCATCCGTAGGAGATTATTCATTGTATATCTTCGTGCACCGAGATTGTTCATCAAATAGGAGGACTTGATGATCTGCTCAATGCCATTATGCGTGAGGTGTGCTTTGTGCACCATAAGATGACAAACGTGTCGCAGTGACTCGAAGTCTTTCTGCTTTGACGTAAGAAGTGGGTACGCTTCAAAATGAGGAATGACACGGTTGGTCAAATCCGACAATGAGCGCACTTCAAACTTATATGTTTGGTCTCTTGTGTTGAATCGCACACTCCCACAATGAAAGAAGCGTTGGAGTTGACAAACAACTTCTTTGTTTCGTTCGTGTTGACTGACAGTAAAGCTTGGTCTCACTTCAACCCCCATTGCCATGTTTTGACGTTTGGAGAATGAAACAAGAAAGCTGCCTTCGCCATCAACAAATCCACTGATATACCATGGATCAATTTCCATAGATTGGCTTTTATAAGAAGAGCCGGCGTGTTACCTCTGATGTTTCACAGAAGTCTTCCCTTTCGGGTCAGTCGTTACGGGGTCAATCCTTCGATTCTAATGCTTTCGCACCTTCTCTCTGGACGACTTCCCACGGTATTACCCACATGGGGCTTCACCGTTATGAGCCGGTTTTCTGTGTCATGTTACCACGACATTCGGGCAAGTGGTTCCAAGCATCGCTTGGTCCGACCAGCCTACCCGACAAGGAATTTCGCTCTAGGCTTCCTTATGCCTTGGACTATATCTTCACCCCGTCACACGACGGGGGCACGGCGTTTAGTCTCTGGGGGGTCCATTGTAAATATAAGGACTTCCCTGCTGATTGCCCTAGCAAAAGGGTTTCCAGCATATAGCCATGTTTTGACCGATTCTGCGTCACCGCAGAACGAGGCAGCTTTTGCATATTATCGAAGCTATAACAGTCCCAGTCCTCGGCCACTCCTTCCCAATGAAGAAGCGTCCGACCTTAGGACCGTTATAGTTACGGCCGGCGTTCATCCGCGCTTCAGTCGCAAGCTTCGCACCCGAAGGCGCTAACCCACTTCCTTAACGTTCGGACACTGGCCAGGCATCAGCCCCTATACATCACCTTGCGGTTTAGCAGGGACCTGTGTTTTTGGTAAACAGTCGCTTGGGGTCTTTCGCTGCGGCTCCCCATCTCCCGATGGAAAGCAGGCCTTATCCCGAAGTTACGGCCGCTGTTTTGCCTAGTTCCTTAAGGATGTTTCTCTCGTACACCTTAGTATTCTCAACTCAACCACCTGTGTCGGTTTACGGTACGGGTACCATTGGTTTATCCCTAGAGGCTTTTCTTGGATCCTTCTCCCATCCCCTTGCCCCGTCAAATGACAGGGCTCGCGATGCGCCACGCTCTTGTGCGGAGCGGATTTGCCTACTCCACGAGAACGACGCCCCAACGTCATAGCCATAGGACGCGGGATGCTCGAAGAACCGTCCCCCCATCGGAAACCAATAGTAGTGCAGGAATATTAACCTGCTGTGCATCGACTACGCCTTTCGGCCTCGCCTTAGCTCCCGACTAACCCTGGGTCGATTTGCGTTGCCCAGGAAACCTTGGTTTTTCGGTGGACAGGGTTCTCACCTGTCTTTTTGCTACTCATACCTACATTCTCTCTTCCATGCGCTCCACGATGGGTCACCCCTTTCGCTTCAGTGCACATGGAATGCTCTCCTACCGCTTACGTCGTTAAACGTAAACCCTCAATTTCGGTACACGACTTGAGCCCCGGTACATTATCGGCGCAACGCAACTTGACCAGTGAGCTGTTACGCTTTCTTTAAAGGATGGCTGCTTCTAAGCCAACCTCCTGGTTGTATACGTCACATCACCACCTTTCACACTTAGTCGTGATTTAGGGACCTTAGTTTGAGATCTGGGCTGTTCCCCTTTTGACTGATGGAGCTTCGCCCCCATAGTCTAACTAGTTGGAACATCTGTGAGTATTCGGAGTTTGGTTAGGCCGAGTACCCTTTCGGGCCTCAAACCCATTCAGTGCTCTACCCCCCACAGACTATAGGGACTGTTCCCGAATAGCTGTTTGAGCTCATTTGTTCAAGATTGGAACTGATCCGCCGCTCAAAAGACACAGGCGTAGCAGAGCTACGTCGAGGCTTTTTGAGCAAGGAGCAGACCGATCTTGGACATAATGAGGCAAACAGGCTGTTTGGGAACAGTCCCATTACAACCGCCAGTCCTAAAACTGTTTCGGAGAGAACCAGCTATTACCGAGTTCGATTGGAATTTCTCCGCTAACCACAAGTCATCCAAACGTGTTGCACGGCGTATTGGTTCGGGCCTCCACGAGTTGTTACGCTCGCTTCACCCTGCTCATGGTTAGATCACCCGGTTTCGGGTCGTGTGGATACGATTTTTATTTCGGGCTATTCACCCTCGCTTTCACTGTGGCTTCACTCTGTCGAGCTTAACCAACCATACCCAGCACACTCGTAGGTTCATTCTTCAATAGGAACGCGGTCACGGAATACCCAAAGGCATCCGCTTCCACTCCCTGTAAGCATACGGTTTCAGATACTATTTCAGTCCCCTCCCGGGGTACTTTTCAGCTTTCCCTCACGGTACTTGTTCACTATCGATCAGTATGTGTATTTAGCCTTGCCGCGTAGTCGCGGCAGATTCCTACAAGGTTTCACGTGCCTCGTAGTACTTAGGAATACACTCATCGCTGTGGCAATATTTCGCGTACAGGACTATCACCTTCTTTGGTTCTTCTTTCCAGAAGATTCAACTATATTGACACGAGTCGATTGGCGCTAAAGGGGCGCGCCAAGAATGTATCCTCCAACGCTCACACCACAACGGCCCCTGCCTTTCAGTACAGCAAACGAAGATCCGAAGACCAACGGATGCCGCACCTTCATGATGTGAGTTTAGGCTGTTCCCCGTTCGCTCGCCGCTACTTAGGGAATGGTATTCACTGTTTCGCATCTCATCACCCCGAGGGGCAATAAGATGCGAAGTGAATGGTTATTTTCTTTTCCACCAGGTACTGAGATGTTTCACTTCCCTGGGTTCCCAACGACACGCTATGTGTTCACGTGCCGCCAACATGGCATGCTCCATGCTAGGTTGCCCCATTCGGAAATCCCCGGATCAAAGGTTGTTTACCACCTCCCCGAGGCTTATCGCAGGTTACGACGTCCTTCATCGGCACATACTGTCAAGCCATTCACCGTATGCTCTTAAGATGCTCTACTACCACATCAAGTACTCCAATAAAGGATCAGCACACCGCCGGACAGGGGGCGTGCATTACTCAATGTGGTTCTGATTCTTGATTAAATTTTAATGGTCATGTTCTTGCGACTGTCGTTCAGTCATACACGGAGAGCATCATCGCCAGAGAATCGGTCCCATGAAAGATCGGCTCAATTCTCTAACAACAAACAACGACCACAACAGACATGAAGATGATCGTCGGAGGACCTTAGAACGCGCAGTCACTCAAAGGTCGCGACACAAGGGAGCACTTGTGCGCAGAACCGCGTATACGGTTCGCTAAAGAAGTGAATGGATTGTATAGGATGTCATTTTGCCTGTCAAGGCTCCTATAATCACAGGAAATGCACACCTTAGGCACTATCCATTCAAACTCCCGATAAACGTCTCCAAAACTTTTCCAACGGCCACACCGGTCTCTGCGGCGGTTTTGGCCAAATGCGCGTCCGGGGCATAGAGCTTGAGCGCGTTCTCTGCGGCGTTGGTAATACCAATCGCCACGACGATCACACCCTTTTCGCGCAAATCCTTGATTGCCTTCTTTGCGCCAGCTTTGTTGGAACTATCTCCGTCTGTCAGAACGATCACCACTTTGCGTAATTCTCCCTTACGCACCCGCTCCCAGTCTTCCTCGGAAACCGAATCAGCAAGACCATTTAACGCAAGATCATCTCGAGTTGATTTGCCGGGAGTATTATTCAACTCTTTAAAAACAGCGACGCGTTGTTTGTCGGTAAGCTCTTCTGAAAGCGCCTTGATACAACCGACCTCGGGCGGCCCACCAAATCCCCAGACTTCACTTCGAACGTGTAAATCATTCATGAGATCTGCGCGCTTTTCGTCCAAATTGTCACAAAACTCGCGAAGAGCTTCGAGAACCAGCATGACGGCTTTTTGTTGCTCCGCATTCTTCACAGAAACACCGTCATATTTATTCATAGATAAAGAACGATCACAAACAACAGTCACGTCAAACGCTCCAAAAAGCTCCTTTGGGCGTTCTCTCGTTTCATACGTCATCCACACGCGAGGTTCGGTTCGGCCAGCTCGCACGTCAGCGACGGCTTCCGCCGGCCTCACGAGGTATTCACCCTCCTCAACCGGTTGCTTCGGACGCGACACGGGCTCCAAACGCTCCGTGAGAATCTTGCGGAACACGGCGCGAATCTCCTCCACGACAGTTGTGTCCGCTTCCGGCGCGCGTAACTCTTCGACCGTTTCCCAAAATCGTTGATAGGCCTGCAAATCTTCAACACTCACGCCGGCCTCCTTGGCATACGCTTCCGCGACTAGGTCTTCGGCTGATTTGGGTTTCCCCTTGGCTTTAGTGACCTTGTTTACAGCATCTTCAATCTGTTGGTCCGCGAGCGCGGCATCCGGAGATTTTTCAAAATACTCATTATACAACTCCTTGAATAAATCATCCGGCGTGCCCGACTCCCCCGGCTTTGACTCACCGGGTTGTGGAGTACCCTGTCCTGGTTCCGGCTTTCCTTCTCCTTTGTCCGGTTTGCCTTCACCGGGTTTTTCTGGTTTCCCCGGCTGTGACTGTCCGGGAGACTGATCCTTTTCACCGTCTTCACCTCCACCCCCCTCTGCCTTTTTCTTTTCTTCCTGTTCCTTTTTTTCTTTCACGTCCTGTTCAAAAAACCTCTCATACACGGGCTCAAAAAAACTCTCCTGCAGAGCCAGTCGCTTTGCCTGCGGTAAGTCCGGGTTCGACATGACTTCAATGACATTCTGCCCAGACGCGTTCTTCATCTTCCGTAGTCGCTCAATCTCCGACCGCACTTCATCGGACACCTTAACAGGTTCTTTCGGCATCATCTGTTCCCGAAACAGGGCATAGATAAACTGCAGATGTTTTGGTAATTCGGTAAAGTCGGTTTTGGGCCAAAGATGCGAGCGATACAAATCAAATTGAGTTTCCTGCTGGTTCGGCGCGCGCGATAAAATCGCTCGATCCACGCTTATATCTTCCAACACATTATCGAACACATGCAGATGCGGTTTGGCTTTTACTCGATCACGGTGTTTACGCCACTTCTCCAAACCGCCACGTTCGCGCAAAAGCGTAATCAGACGGCGGAAATGTTCAAACTCATGCAGAAAGGAATTGAAAGCATGCGCCTCGGTCAGGCCTTTCTTTTCGTAATAGCTTGGATCTCCATAGAGAACTCCTTCTTCTAAATCAATGGCAAACGTTCCAAGCGCGCGACTCGGTTTTGCCTTGATGCTGGCATCCTCCGCATACAGCGTAAAAAAATCTTGATTGCGCACAAAAAAATCCGCCAACTTAGCTTCCGCCGTCAGTACATCTTCCTCCCCTGTCGACAATCCAGTTACTTGAACCGGGGTGGGTGAGCCTTCAAGTTTTCGTGACATAGACCTTTGCGTGAGCCAAGTAAGATGTAACTCAAGATTCAAGGGCTAACACGACCGAGGAGCGAGCACCCAGACCCGGATCCCGATCCCCGGGAGAACTCGAGCCCACCCCAACCTGGCGGTTGTTCGGGTTCCAGTCCGCACCCAGCACGCGGGAGGCGGCATCTCGTGAAGCAAGCAACCAAGTCCACTCGTTTTTACTAAAATCCACAAGATG
>MGDX01000027.1:8439-33628 GCA_001791035.1 Candidatus Uhrbacteria bacterium RIFCSPHIGHO2_02_FULL_53_13 | reverse complement strand
CTAGTGAGGGCATCTTCATACATGACCGCGCCAAATCGTCCGAACCCTGGAAGCGGTCACGGTCGCAACCCGGGCGCCGCGATGGCAGTAACGCTCCCGACTCGCGCGGCACTGCGCACACGTCAAGCGAGCATCCGCTCTGCCATCGGTCCGCGCATCGCCTACCGAGAAATGGCTCTCTTTGCAGAACGTACTTTCTGCCTGGCGGTGTTCGGACGACTCGCGAACCTGCTGACGCCCGTTCACGCGTCCGCTTGTCTCCAGCTATCAGCACACGTGGGACTGCACGAAATGGACATTGTGAGCTGGCACACGCTGATAAGCGATCTTCGTCGCATCGCCACGGGATTGAGGGGCCTTGTTCTTCCGGCGCCGTACGCGCGCTTCACCTTGCGCGTTACCAACGAACTGGAACGTGCGGCCATCGAGTTGGAAGCGCGTAACTTTCCAGTCGCGAGACATCAGATTGATGTCGTGATGCGCTCACTTGACTTTCTGACGATCGCCGAACGCATTGCGGATGCAAAGCTCGCGCTGTGCAATCTCCATCGCGACACGTCGCTTCCATATGAGGACGCGATCACGGCCGCCATGAGCATTTGTCTCACGATCTACGGTCTGACGTGTCTCCTCGACGACAACGGATTTTCTAACCCCACGTCGACGGACATCAGAGTCGTACTGGAGGATGCGCTTCTGCACGTCAAGGCGTACCGCATCGATGACGCGCGCGCTTCTCTTACCGTTGCTGCACGCATGATTGGTTGATCTTCCGCCGACCCCGCACAGGGTCGGCGTTGTTGTATACCGGCATTGTCATATTGACAAATACTCCTCATTTGATACGGTGAGCGCAGAACCATGCGTCGTTCACAAGAAGCTGACAAACCGCTTTCTTGTAGTTTTTGTGGAAAGTTACAGACAATAGTTGCAACGCTCATAGCCGGTCCTGTCGTCTACATCTGCAACGAGTGTGTAGACTTGTGCAATCACGTTATCGAGGACACGCTGAAGGAATCGGACGTGAGAACGCGTCCGCCCTTCCGACCGGTCACGCATGTCGGCATCATCAGCGACACAAACGGGCCCTCCATGTTCTGCCCAATCTGCCAGACAGAAAAAAGTGCATCGGAGTTCGTGTTCGCCGCACCAGATAATTGGAGCGGTAATTACGATCCTCTTCTGGAGAACGACTCGTACGCCAGACGTGTTCGATCAGCGGAAGACGTGAAGAAAAGTGCTCGGTTGTGCCGCACATGCGTCACAGCTATCCTCTCCGTGCAGCGAGAAACTCCCATGTGCGTATTCTGCCGTACGGAGCGAGATGCGCACGAATTTCCAATGATTGAGGTGGACATGTGTGTTCGGTGCGCGCAAACCGGCATGTGGCTGCTGACGCACGAAACGCTCACCGCTACTGGCAAGACCTTGCTGGCGATGCGGGAGTTGCTCGATCGTGGCCACGAAGCCTTGTTTGATCGCATTGTGACGGCCACTCGCGATGGCCACTTGCATTGCACGAGTTTTGATGGAGCCCCGCTCTCTATCCTGCGGGATGTGGGACTCATAACTCCCGAGAACGCCGAGATCACGCTTGAAGCTAGCAGCGTGATCAAGGAATATTGCCGCTCCAACGGAGTGACATTCTCGGTGGAAGTCCCAGGATACCCCGACAGGAACCTCACCAAGACTGCCGGTCAACCTTCCTGATTGCTGCGCGCGCCCCACGACTCTGTCGCTCGGGCGCGCTTGTTTTGGTGTTCAACTTATAAACAATACCCCTCCGTCCTCGTATAACTTGGCCACCTCCCCTACATTAGGGGAGGACACTTCTACTTCAAATATCTCGCCTTGTTAAGCGCATGCTCCTCATTCGTGCGCGCATACACCACCGTCCCATCGGGCGTGGTCAAGTAATAAAAGTATGGATTCTCTTGCGGATTCAGCGCCGCCTCAATGGCCGCGTCGCCAGGATTGCTGATAGGTCCAATCGGCAACCCCGGATATTTATACGTATTGTACGGTGAATCAACTTGCGTGTCCGCAAGTGTCACGCCCGGATCACTCTTCCCTGTCACATAGTTCACGGTCGCGTCAAATTGTAACGGCATGTCGGCTTTAAGGCGTTTTCGAATCACATCCGACACCATCGCCATATCCTCCGGACGCTGTACCTCACGCTCAAGCATACTTCCAATCGTCACCACTTCGTGCAACGTATATCCGCTATTTTCAATCTCCTCACCGCGCGCTTGCACTACGCGCGTTTCAAACTCGCGCAACAATCGCCCTACAATGTCTACAGCGCTTGCATTGTTAAACATGCGATATGTCTCCGGAAACAGGTATCCTTCCAAGTCAACGCCGTTTGGAACCCCCTCTAAAAATGAATAGCGCGCCTTCAGACTTGGGTCGGAGAGAGCCGATCGCATATCGGCCTCCGTCACCAACTCGCGGCTCACGAGATGATCTTGAAAATCCTGCAACGTCCATCCTTCGATCATCGTCACCTCCACCTCAACGTCCTCTCCTTCTGTCAAAATCCGATACAGTTCTCGAATGGGTGTGCCGGGCGCAATCGCAAAACGCCCTGCATGAACAACACCATCTGTCACTTTGCCGTACAACAAAAACCATCTCGGAGCCGACAGCAATTTTGCATTGACAAGCAAATCGCGCACATCACGCACGGTCGCACCATCTGGAATGTCTACTACCGCTGCCTGATCACGATACCGATTGCCTACGAACACGACCCATGCTCCACGCGCAATAACAACGACACCGAATAAAATCAGAAAGAGAATCACCGCGGCCACGATTCGAATGAGGAGCATACGTGTATTCATAATAAGTGTTCAAATCCTTCTGTTTCCAGACGCTTGAGAAGCGTCTTGATGTCTGGAATAGCTCGCTTGTGGCACACAAGAACACTGTCGTTCGTATTCACGACCACCATTCCGTCCAATCCCACGGTCGCAACTAGCTGCCCATCGTTCGTGTTATATACAAGCGAATCACGCGTGTTGTGCGTTACGACGCGGCCGTGCTCGACGTTGGCATCCTCCGAAGCCGCCAGTAATTCTTTCATCGCATAGAGTGTCCCCGGATCACTCCAACCCAAATCGACAGGCAGCACCACAGCTTGTTCCGGAGTAAGACGCTCGAGAATCGCGGTATCAAAGTGCGCCTCTTCAAGCTCCGCGTAGCGCGCGTTCAAGAGCGCCTCGTCGCGCACCATTTCCCAAATCGCTAAATACATTTGTGAAAGATTCACCTCATACATTCGAAGCGCCACATCGAGATCGAACACAAAATATCCGGGATTCCAGCGCCACACACCGCTTTCAAACATGGTTTGACACGTATCGACATCCGGTTGATACTTCCACGCTTCAAACGCATGGACGCCCGGCTCAATTTCCGCGCCGAGCCGCATCCATCCAAGGTTGTGATTTGCAAACCGCGGCTTTTCGGCAAGAAACACAAAGCGTTCTGGACGCTCTGTAACCAAGCGCTCCGCTCGCTTGAGCGCCGCTACAAAATCGTCCGTGCGCTGCATCACATGATCCGCCCACAACACGGCGATCGGACCCGACATGCCACGCTCTTTGAGTCGGGCGAGCGTCAGACACACCGCCGCCGCCAAGTCACGCTTCACTGGCTCGTAAAAAATGTGTTCAACGTTCAGATCAGGGATTTGCGCATGCACCAACTCTCTATAGCTTGTATTCGTCGAAATAAACAGGTCATCCATACCGAATAAACGTACGCGATCTACGGCAAGCTGTAACATCGACTTTCCCTCAAAAAACGGCTCGAATTGTTTAGGCGTTGCATGCCGACTCAATGGCCACAAGCGTCCGCCGACCCCGCCGGCAAATATCACTTTGATCATAGTGACAAACGATATTCATGATGTGAGGACTATACACGATTTTGGCCGTCTTGACATTGGAGAAGCGGATTGTACATCATCCGCGCCTGATTTTTCGCAACAAGCTCTTCCTGAACCACATGCCCACTACTACGCTCCGTCCATCGACGAAACAGCGTATTGCATCGCACGTACCCGCCACACCATGTGCTCGTAAAACGATGATTCTTTTCGACGATTTGAAACTCATACGGAACCAAGCGATCAGAGCGCCATGCCCCGACCAAGTGTGTATCCGTGAGATGCAGGGAAAGTTGAAAACGTTGATCCGTGTCGTTCTTGATTTGCAAATCAATGTTGGGATACGAGCAGGTGGCACCGCTGCCAAACGGCTGACGTCGATCCACATCGGGAAAGACATCATAGCCATGATGCCATCGCTCCACCACACAAAGCGGTGTGTGCAGTGTCATCCAATAGATTAGATTCGAGAGCTGGCATAGGCCACCGCCTACGCCCGAATGCACCAAACCCTCACGCAGAATCATTCCCTCCACATATCCCTTACCACGTGTTGGATTTCCTATTTGCCGCCAGTAGGAGAACGTCTCCCCACGATCGATAACCAAGCCATTGAGATGCGCGATCGCAAGGCGCAAATTGATAATCTTGTTCTCTTGCATGTGAGCATCAACGTCTTTTAGACACCGCCGCAAAGGCGTTTGATGCGACGCGATTTCAAACGTGAGCGGGTCTTCTATGCACGATGCAAACAACATGTGCGGCGAACGCCAATACGCTCGTCGTTTGAGCGTATAAAAAAGATGCCCCGCACGTTTGCGAAACCACGATCGATGGACTGAACGTGGGGATTGTTCCATAAATTACAATCACGTAGCGATACTTATTTTGGCTAAAAAGTGACAAAAAACACCGCAAGAAGCGTGGCAATGACACCTACGGCGCTCCCAATCAATACATCGCTGATGTAGTGAACGCCGACACTCACGCGCGACAGAGCAATAAGTCCTGCGACAATCAACGCCCATAATCCGGTCACTGAATCCACTACAGACAGAGGCGCCGCGATGGCAAATGAAAGCATGGCGTGATCCGATGGGAATGAGGCGCCAAGCCAATGGGTTGGTATCAGAGAGTGCAGTTTGTGTGTGATGAACGGACGCTTGCGAACAAAAATTTTGCCAAGCCAGAGGTTGCCGATAAAGCCAAACGCAATGGAAAGTGTCATCACTTTTATGAGCTCGGCCACAAAAAGCGGTTCTTGGTTCAGATAAACAAACGCGCCAATGGCAATAAGAAGCACCCAAAACACCCAGCGCGCGAACACAACCGCAACGGTATGAAGACCGCGCGCGCGAGTCATGGTATAGAGAGCAAGAGAAATGGTGTGATCGAGTTTGGCGAGAAACATATTTGGTTGGGTATGAGCTTTTTGCTATTGGCTGCTGGCAAGGTCTCACAAGAAGCCCTTCGACAAGCTCAGGGTGAAACACCAGTGGCCAATGGCCAAAAGCTGAAGGCCAACTTATTTATTTCGAGGCCTTTCTGTCCGAAAGCTAATAGCCAATGGCCAATAGCTTTCTAGATCAGCGCCTGCCCTGTCATGTCCTTCGGCTGCGGAATCCCCAGAAGACGCAGAGCTGTTGGCGCTACATCGGCCAGCACTCCAACCGGCGCCACTAAACTCAAATCGTTGCCGGGAACATCACCCACGAGCGACGGCTGTCCTTCGTACGTCTTTCCGATAATCAAAAACGGCACCGGGTTCGTGCTGTGCTCTTTGTCCATATCGCCCGTTTGCAAATTCGTCACCTCTTCAGCATTTCCATGGTCGGCCGTCACCAACACCACGCCCTGTTTTGTAAGCGTTGCTTCCACAATGCGCCCGAGCGCCGCGTCTACGACCTCAACTGCCACCTTGGTCGCCTCAAAATTTCCTGTGTGCGCCACCATGTCCGGATTGGCGTAATTGGCAATAATCACATCGTGCACTCCAGCGCGAATCGCTTTGAGGATGGCATCGGTCACCAACCCCGCGCTCATCTCCGGCACCTCATCGTACGACGCCACCTTGGGCGAAGGCACCATCACGCGCTCTTCGCCCGCAAAAGGATCCTCGCGCGTCCCGTTGAAAAAAAACGTCACATGCGCGTATTTTTCGGTTTCCGCAACGTGCAACTGCTTCAACCCCATGTTCGAAATAATCTCGCTCAATCCCTTGGTAATGAGCTCCGGCGGAAATGCCACTTCCATCGGAATCCCCGTTTCGTACGGCATCATACCAACGTACATCAAGTCGCTGATGTGTGTCCGCTCAAAATCCTCGAACTCCGGCATGGTGAACGCTTTGGTGAGCTGACGCGCCCTATCTGGACGATAGTTGGTCATGATAATGGCATCTCCATCAGCAACAGGCGCCGTCGGCATTCCATTTTGTGCCACGACGGTTGGTGCCAATTGCTCGTCATACACTTCCTTGGCATAACTCGCTTTGATGGCTGAAAGTGGATCGTCCATAGTCGGCCCGTGCCCGAGCATCGCGTCGTAGGCAAGCTGTGTGCGATCCCATTTGTGATCGCGGTCCATGGCAAAATGGCGTCCCATAATCGTCGCCAAGCGCCCCACGCCAAACTCATCCATTTTGGAAATCAGCTCCTCAATGAACCCATAGCCCGCGTTGTAGAGCGTGTCGCGTCCGTCCAAAATCGCGTGCACGGCGACCTTTTTGAGCTTCTGTTGCGCCGCCAACTCCAAGAGAGCGTACGCATGCGTGTTCATCGCGTGCACCTTGCCGCTGGACATCAGCCCCACAATGTGAAGCGTGCCCCCCGTTTTTTTGACGTGCTCAATGGCGCGCAAAAAGGCTTCGCGCTTATAAAACGTTCCGTCTTCAATCGCCTTATTGATGCGCGGCAGGGACTGATAGTACACACGCCCCGCGCCAATGGTGAGGTGACCGACTTCCGAGTTGCCCATGTCGCCCCAATTCAAACCCACCGTCTCGCCCGACGCGCGCAAGGGCATAGCCGGGTATGTTTGCACCAAGCGGTCGTACACGGGCGTTTTTGCCGCATGAATCGCATTGCCCGTGTCCGGCGGCGCAATGCCAAACCCATCGATAATCAACAAGACGAGCGGCTTGTGCCGTTGTGTTGCCGTGGCGTTCATACACGGCACACCTCTTCTTCGATTTCCATGAGCCGGTTGTATTTGACGAGACGCTCCGAGCGCGACATGGCGCCGATCTTGATAAAGTTCGCGTTGACCGCCGCCGCCAAGTCGGCGATAAACGTGTCCGCCGTCTCACCGGAACGATGAGAAACAGCGATCGCATACCCGTTGTCCTGTGCCAATCGAATTGTTCCGATCGTCTCGGACACGGATCCGATTTGATTCGGCTTAATCAAAATCGCGTTTGCCACACCAGCCTCAATCCCTTTCTGCAAGCGAGTCGCATTGGTGACAAACAGATCGTCGCCAATCAAATAGACTTTTTTCGACAGCCGGTCGCTCAATACTTTCCACGCGTCCCATTTTTCTTCTTGCAAACCATCCTCAACGGAGAGGAACGGATAGCGATCCACCCACGATTCCAACAAATCGATGAGCTCCGCGTCGTCAAGTGTGCGGCGCTCCGCTCTCATGACATACCGATCTTTTTTGGCGTTGTAGAATTCGTTTGCCGCCACATCCATACCCAGACGCACCTGTTTCCCGGGAACATATTTAGCCTTCTTGATGGCCTTCACAAGATACTCCAACGCTTCTTCAGTGTTTTTGAGTTTTGGCGCAAAGCCGCCCTCGTCGCCCACATTTGTCAGATGGCCGTCGGCGTGCAACAAATCGCCCAGCGCGTGGTAAATCTCCGAAGCGGCGCGCACGCGTTCGCGAAATGTTCGAATGCCCGTCGGCGCGATGATGAATTCCTGAATGTCGAGGTTGTTGTCGGCGTGCGAACCGCCGTTCAAGATGTTGACAAGCGGCACCGGCATCTTCCATTTTTCTTCCAGAATGTCAAAAGTCCAGCGTAAATACGCGTACAGCGGCATGCGCTTGTGCTTAGCCGCCGCCTGCGCGCACGCCATGGAGACGCCAAGGATCGCGTTGGCACCGAGGCGCTTTTTTTGAACGGTGCCATCAAGCTCAATCATGCGCGCGTCAATGTCGCGCTGATGCGTGATGTCCATGCCTCGCAGTTTCGTCGCGAGCGTTTGATTGACATTGCGGCACGCTTTTTTGACACCCTTGCCTCGATAGCGTGACGCATCGCCATCGCGCAGTTCATGCGCTTCAAATGTTCCCGTCGACGCTCCCGACGGCACGGCCGCTGTTCCAAGACAGCCGTCTTTTGTAAGAACCGTCACCGCAACGGTTGGATTGCCGCGCGAATCGAGAATTTCGTGCGCGTGAATTTGGTCAATTTTGTCGGGCATATGATGTAGTAAGTAGCGGACTTATGTGTTTTTCTTGAGTGCTTCGAGTGCTGGAAGTACTCCGCCTCCTACATATTTTAGCATTGCGCCGCCTCCCGTGGAAACGAAGTCGTACAAATCCGCAATGCCAAGCGTCTCAATCACATCGAGTGTATCGCCGCCTCCGACAACACCAAACGCTTTTGTGCGCGAACGCCGCGCTACGATGTGTGCCACCGCATCCGTCCCTGCGCGTGATCGCGCATCTTCAACGACACCCACCGGTCCATTCCATACAAACATATCCGCCTTCTGCACTGCATCTTGAATCGCGCGCACAGAAGAAACGCCGATGTCTACAATCTCCTCATTGTCCCGTAGATCGCCTGGTGATGCCGTGCGATATCCATGACGGCTCTTGAGCACCACATCCGTCGGAAGTTGTAGACGATCCGACTCGATCATCCGCTTGGCATCTGTAACCTCTTCTTTCATCATAAATGACGCCCCAACGTTGAGTCCTTGCGCGGCAAAGAACGTCGTCGCGATGGCGCCACCCACAAATACACGATCCGCCGACTGCAAAAATGCCTCCATGGCTTCAAGCTTCGATGAAATTTTTGCACCACCAATGATGACAACAAACGGCCGACGCGATGCCTCTCTCACCACTTGGAGTGCCTCAAGCTCTCGTTCCATGTGTAGTCCAATATACCCGCCCATCAGCATTGGCACGCCCACCATGCTGGCATGAGCGCGGTGGCTCGTGGCGAACGCATCGTTGACATATAGCTGTGCTAAGTCGGCAAGTTGTTTGGCAAAAACGGAATCGTTTTGCTCTTCCGCAGGATGAAACCGTAAATTTTCTAGCACAAGAACGTCCCCGTTTGCCATGGCGTGCACTTCTTCGACCAATACGCCGTAGTCGTCAAACGGCAAAAAGCGCACCATCCCTTTGGGAAGCCGGCCGGCAAGCCACGCGCACACGGGCTTGGTGCTCAACGCGGCGTCGGGTCCGTTTGGCCGTCCGCGATGTCCCATGAGGATGACGCGCGCGCGCCGCTCTTGAAGAAACGACACCATTTCAAGCATAGCCTGCAAGCGCGGCGAGCTCACAACGGCGCCATCGCGCACAGGAACATCCATGTCCACGCGACACAGCACACGACGACCGGCAACATCAGCATTTTTTACCGATGGATACATATGGCGTTCAATCGTTTTGCAGATACACGCGCGCGCCGTGCCACCACACGCGCAATGCATGCATCGGCTTCAAGATATCGAGAAAGTATTTCAAATCGACCGCCTTGCGAAACAGATACCCAAGATAGCCGTTGACAGTCAGACGGCGATAGTGCGCAATGGCGCGGCGTCCGCCAAGCGGAATCGCCCACGGCCACGTGATCGCGCGATAATGGCGAAACGACGTCTCTCGTCTAAATCGGCGGTACACATTCTCTGCCACCGCGGCTCCTTGCGCGATGGCCTCGGGAGCAATTTGCGGCAGTACCGCTCCTTCCATGGCCGCCATGTCTCCGATACACCACACATCCCCATGGCCGATCACTTGAAACGTGTCATTGATATTCACGTATCCGCGTTCGTTGACCGGCAAACCCCACGCGCGCCACTGTTCGTTGGCCTTCACGCCCGCCGTCCAAATCACCAAATCCGCACGATGGGACGCGTCGCGCACCAAGGGACCAACGCGCGGCGACAGATGCTCGTTGGGCACCAAAACGACCCATGAGGATCCGACCTCACTGACGAGCGTCCCCTGTAAAACGCGTACGCCAAGCTGTTTGAGCCGCTTCATTGCCTTGAGAGCCACGGCAGAAGAAAGCGTTGATAAAATGTGCGGTCCAGCGTCCACGAGCGTCACGCTCCAACACGCGGGACACGTTCGCGCAAAGGACCGGAAAGAGACAGCCAACTCTGCGGCAAGCTCCACGCCCGTGGGACCCGCGCCAATGATCCACACATCCATCGGTTCTTTTGCGCGCTCGCGCACGAGACGGTGCAGAGCGTCGTGAATATGCAGGGCGTCGTGAATATGCTTGAGCGTATACGCGTGCTCTACAACCCCGGGGATATCAAACGTGCCCGGCAATGCGCCGAGCGCCAGAATCAACTGATCAAACTGTAAGACCACTCCCGATCGACAAACGATTTCCTTGGAAGTCAGCCGAATATCCGCCACTTCTTCTTGACGCATGCGAATCGACGGATGATCCTCCAGTGCGCCGGCAATACCAAGCGTCATGGCGGCGCCCTTGGAAAGATCGGGCGTTGAGATATCGTGCTTCAATCCCCCGCTCACCACTTCGTATAACAGTGGAGTGTAGGTATGAAGATGATGCTTGTCCAGCAGAACAATGTCCATCGCGTCACCATTGCGCAGATGACGCGAAAGATGTTGCGCGGCAGAAAGTCCGCCAAAGCCAGCGCCAAGAATGACCGCGCGGTGCTTCATGCAATTACCCAAACATCCACGAGAGCCATGGACGTTTTTTGAACACACGAGCTTGCTCAATAAGCGCGTCTAAACCGAATGCATGGCCAACGCCCGATCCAATGATCACCAACAACGCGACTGAATACACCATGTGCTCATCAATCAGTCCGTGAGCGGTGTTCTCTGCAAAGTGGGCAAAATAGTAAAGGAGCATCAGAACGATTCCGGCGTAGCTTGCAGATCGCACGGCAACGCCAAAAATGAGCCCCATACCAATAAGCGCCAGTCCCCAGGCGTTGAGACCGTCCACCAATGCGCTTCCCGCTAAAGACTGAAAAAACGCCGCAAACGGACCGGACGCGGAAGCCAAAAATCCCGCCGCCGTCCAATCAGACGTCAGCTTTGAAAATCCCGCAAAGAAAAAGAGAAAACCCAGAGTCAGTCGCAGGAGAACGAGTCCTCCCGAAAATAGCCCTGTATGGCACGATTCATGGATCGCATCGAACGCTTGTCGTGACTTCATAAATTTTCATTCTAGTAACGAATAGTGAGAACATCTATGGTTGGACGCGCAAACAGTCGGGCGCGCGGTCCTGTTTCTCCCACACCCTGCGTAATGAACAGCGTGCCCTCTTCACCGAACCCAAACACCCCGCGATCATACGCACGCCCGAGTTTGGTTGGAAGCGGCGGCACTGGACCTATCCATGGCAATCGAATTTGTCCGCCGTGCGTATGACCGGAGATCACCAAATCGGCCTCTTTCGCATACGGATCGAGAATGAAGTCAGGGTTGTGCACAATCACCACGACGGGAGCATCAGGGTCAACCTTCGCCAATGCCGCCGGTGGGTTAGGTGAGAACCAAATGTCGTCAATACCAACGATGTTGAGCCGGCCGCCATCTTGCCCTTCAACGAGCGTCGATTCGTTGCGCAGCACCGAGACGCCAAACGCCTCCAACCGATCCACCACGGCTTCCACGTCCGCAAACTCATGATCGTGATTACCCGTCGAGGCATAGATAGGAGCCTCGTAACGCGAAAGTGGTTCGAGCATCTCCACTTGCTCGGTGTTATTGAAAATGAAGTCCCCCGGCGACCACACCATATCCACCTTGAGCCCGTTCACCTTCTGCACCACGCGCTCCATAGAGCGAGCATTTTTGTAAGGCCCCGCGTGATAGTCCGATATCACAGCGACACGAACTTGATGTTCCACTTTCTCTGACAGAACAACCTCACGTTCAACCACCTGCAACCTTTTTGGCTCAATGAACGATCCGTAAAAAATGACCCCCCATCCAAAAAGCGCGAGTGCGCCAACGATGCCCCAGAGTATTCTGCGCGCAGAACGTTCTTTCATTTTGACCACCGATTCAATGGCAAGTGCTCCAAATCCTAACAACATTGCCACGGTGGCGATCTCAAAAACCCACCAAGGAATTGTGATAAGCGTGACACCCTCCATAGTTATTTCCAAAACACCGCCATCTCCGCCAATCGCGAGGAATACCCCCACTCGTTGTCGTACCAAGCCATGACTTTCACAAGATTCCCGTCCACGACCATGGTCAAATCTGTGTTCACAATGGCGGACGCTGGATTGCCGACAATATCCGCGCTTACGAGCGGTTCGTCGGTGACAACGAGAATGTGTTTGAATCGAGGAGTTCTTGCGGCCTTTGCAAACGCCGCATTCACCTGCTCAACCGTAACCTTCTTTTTGACGAGAAAAACAAAATCCGTAATCGAACCGTTGATAATCGGCACGCGAAGCGCCACGCCGCCGAATTTGCCTTTGAGTTTCGGCAGAGCCTCGGTGGTCGCGATAGCCGCGCCAGTTGAAGTTGGAATGATGTTCACGGCGGCGGCGCGCGCTCGGCGCAAATCTTTGTGCGGGCCATCCTGCAACTGTTGCGTCGCCGTGTACGCGTGCACGGTTGTCATCATGGCCTTTTGCACACCGAACGCCTCGTCCATCACCGAGAGCACCGGACCGGCACAATTGGTGGTGCACGACGCATTGTCAACGATGGCTTTGCGCTCCTTCAAAAGACCGTGGCCATTGACGCCAAGAATATACGTCGGCACCTGCCCGCCATTTGAAGGCGCAGAAATAATGACTTTCTTTGCTCCCGCTTGAATATGCGCGCTCGCTGCTTCTTCAGAGCGAAACGCGCCCGTGCACTCAAGGACAACATCAACATTCAATTTCTTCCACGGCAACTCCAACGGATCGCGCTGTGAAAACACGGGAATCTTTTTTCCCGCAACCACAATGGCATCTTTGGTCGCTGAGACTTTTTTGTCATAGCGCCCAAACACAGTGTCGTTTTGTAAAAGCGCGGCGAGCGTTTTGGCGTCCGTAAGATCGTTGATAGCGACGACATTGAAACCAGCCTTACCGAGTCCGGCTTTGAATGTGTTGCGGCCAATGCGGCCAAATCCATTGATGGCAATGCGAGGCATATGTTTGAGATAGGCTAGTGGCTAGTAGCGAGTGGCTATCCTCCCCTAGCATAGGGGAGGTGTCCGAGTCACACGAGGACGGAGGGGGTACTAACCAGTTCGTCGTTGCGAGCGTAGCGAAGCAACCTCAAAGCCAGTATGGGATTGCTTCACTTCGTTCGCAATGACGAAGTGTGCACATTCTAGCACAATACAAACCCCTCCCTGTTGACAAATCAGTATCATGAGGCTAATGTCGAACCGGAAACATCATGGGAACTCACGACTCAAGTGAACAAACCCCTGTTGATTTTGTGACGCTTTCTTTGCTGGACGCGATGTGTGTTCTGTGGAGAGCCGCAATGGCCGAAGATGTCATTCGAGCGTTTCGGACCGCCCTGACACAAATTTCCAATGTATCAGTTATGACGATCGGCACGGATGTTCGATTGTCGGATACAGGCGGCGACAACTTCTTTAGACCAGAACTCTCCCTGTTTGTTGCTACAGATAATGAAGGATCTGGGTACAGTTTCCAGGTCTATTGGAACTGGGAAAAAGATGGGTTGGAAGTTTGCACGGTCAACAATATCGTGCCAAGCGTCCTGCTCAACGCGCGAGTGGTTGTCGACCGATCGTGGATCGCGGACGGAAGTCCGATTCCTGTTCCGCAGACGCACAGCGAGCAGGAACCGCAGGACAGTGGCATGGGCAACATCCCACTGTCGATCTTCCTGATGCATCACTGGCACCGTGGTAATGTAGGTTACATTTGGTCGGCTATCGATCAAGCGCTCTACAACAGGTTTGCGTATCAGATCTCCGACCCGCACATCGTTGATCGTCGTTGTGTCATCACATTGGTCGTTGAAGAAATCAATGGATGGCGACACACTTTCAAATACGACCGCGAGTTGGGGCGTTCGAATCGCGTCATGGAGTATCTGGGCAATGCGCCCGAGTCCGAGAGACCGAGTGCGATGTTCGATCCGTCTAAGATCAACGTGCGAATCCCCACCGAGTACTTCCTCGCGTAACCTGAAACACCTCCCCGCCGCTCGGCCGGGAGGTGCTTTATATATGCTCTATGATCGAGCTCTATTCATCGATACCTACAGGCACCGCCGCCGCTTCGCACACGGACATATCGCCTTCAATGTTGAAGCGCGCAAAACGCGTTACGCGAATGTTTTCGCTCATCGTTGCAATAGCTTCGTTCAAAAGCGTCTCAATCGTCTTGTCTTCGTCCATCACAAACGGCTGTTTCATGAGCACAACCTCTCCCATCCACTTCTCCATCTTTCCTTCCACGATTTTTGCCACAACGTCTGCCGGTTTTCCGCTTGCAGACGCCTCCTCTTCATACTCGCGCCGAGTATTCTCTAGGGCGTCCGCCGACACAGACGCAACGTCCACAAACCGCGGATCACTCGCCGCTACGTGCATGGCAATCTGACGCCCCAACTCTTTAAATTGTTCGTTGCGCGCAACAAAGTCGGTTTCGCACTGAAGTTCAAGTAAAACGCCGAGCTTCCCCGTAGCATGAATATAACTGTACACCAAACCCTCGCTCGTTGATCGGCCAGCGCGTTTGGCCGCTTTGGCCTGTCCCTTCGCGCGAAGAATCTCCTTCGCCTTTGACATATCGCCGCCCGCTTCTTCGAGCGCGTTTTTGGCATTCATCATGCCAGCACCTGTTTCTTCGCGCAGTTGTGCCACGTCTTTGGCAGAAATGGTCATATTACTTAATAGCCACTTTGCGTTTTGGTGCTATCTTTTTTGGCGCCTCAACGTTCTTTTTTCCTTCCAACACCGCTTCGGCAACGAGCCGGGTCATGAGTTCAATCGCCTTCACCGCGTCGTCATTAGCCGGCACAGGATGCGTCACCACATTCGGATTCACATTCGTATCGCAAATTCCCACAATCGGCATCCCTACGCGGTTTGCTTCGCGAATGCCAGTTGTTTCATTGCGCACGTCAAACACCACGAGCACCGTTGGCGGCGCATCGAGCATGGCGATGCCACCGATTTTACTTTCCAGATCTTCAATCTCGCGATCAAACTCCAGCTGTTCACGCTTCGTGTACTTGCGCAAATCGCCTGCTTGCTTTCGGCGCTTCAAATCCTTCAGACGCTTGATGAGTTTGTGAATCTCGGAAAAATTCGTAATCGTTCCGCCAAGCCAGCGATCGGTAACATGCGGCATTCCGCATAACTCCGCCGCCGTTTTCACAAATCCCTTCATGTGCGCCTTCGTTCCAAGAAACAACACATTCCCGCCTCGACTGACCGTCTGCGTAATATACGCGAGCGCTTTTTCTAGCTCTTGCGACGTTTTTTCAAGATCGATCACGTGCACCCCATGGCGTGTACTGTGTATAAACGGCTTCATGTTTGGGTGCCAACGAGAAACGCGGTGTCCAAAATGAACACCGGCTTTGAGTAACTCCTCCATGGATGGAATGATAGGCATAATCCTTATTTCGTCATAAGCGCCGCGCACCGAGACCTTTGACTCTCCAAAGGCAGGATCAGTGCTAAGAGATGGCGCTCACTGATAGATGAGTAAGTGAGCCGAGTATAGCCACGCATTGTCCGTTTGTCAACGATTTGTTAATCTTCGCCATCATGCCTCATGAAAACTGCTGATTTTGACTACCACTTACCCAGGGTACGCATCGCTCAAGCGTCCATCGAACCGCGCGACCACAGCCGGATGCTTGTCGTTGATTGCTCGAGCCATGTACTCGCAGATCACCATTTTTTTGATCTCCCAACATTCCTTAGGTCGGGCGATCTCATCGTGTGGAACGATACAAAGGTGTTTCGCGCTCGTTTGCACGGCCGCATAAACGAGTGTGATGTTGAGTTGTTCTTGCTCCGCGTGCACGGCACTCTGTGGCACGCGCTCATTCGCCCGAGCAAACACATTTCCGTCGGAGCTACCATCACCGTCGCGAGCATGCCATTCTTCGTCGAAAAAAAACGCTCCGACGGAACCGCGCGCATTCGCTCGCCTTTCTCTGCAACAGACACTATTGCTTTTGCCAATCGCGTTGGTTCCGTTCCAACGCCTCCTTACATTGATAGCACACTGACAGACGACGCGTCTTATCAAACCATCTATGCAAAGCAAACCGGATCGGTTGCGGCGCCAACCTCTGGATTCCATTTCACCGAATCACTCGTTGATGTCTTGAATACAAAAGGTGTTCAGTTTGCATCCGTTACGCTCCACGTGGGACTTGGCACCTTTCAACCTATCACGACAGATACACTCGAAGCCCACCCTATGCACAGCGAGTGGACTTCCATTCCACAACAAACCGTTGACGACATTTTGTGTGCAAAACAAATGGGTCGCCGCGTCATCGCCGTGGGCACAACCACGACGCGCGCGCTCGAAGGCGCGGCACAACATGGCGAACTTCAAGCATGGGAAGGCGATGTCAATCTGTTCATCAAACCCGGATTTCCCTTCCGCGTTGTTGATGCACTCATCACGAACTTTCATCTTCCAAAGACGACGCTTCTGTCGCTTGTGGCGGCATTCCTCGGCTCGCGTGATGATCTGTTTGATGCCTATCAACACGCGCTTCGTCATCACTACCGCTTCGCCTCATTTGGCGACGCCATGCTCATACAATAGATTGACACGTTTCCGTGCCTTTGCTATCATCGCCCCACATTTCTCTTATGAAAAAAGACATCCACCCAACTTATCACGTGTCCTCAACCGTTACATGTGCGTGCGGAAACACGTTCACGACCGGTTCTACAAGCAACGCAATCCAAACGGAGCTGTGCAACCAATGCCATCCGTTTTTCACAGGGACACAAAAGATCATTGACTCTGCACGCCGCGTGGAGACATTTGAAGCGCGTTTGTCTAAAAAGGCCGGTTCCGTACGCAAAAAAACCGCCAAGAAAGTCGCACGACGCTCAAAGCTCGCCGAAAGCAAGAAAGCGAAAACCGAGGCCACTGCCATAGAAAAGTAGCTGGTTGAAATGCATCCATTTTTGGTACCATACGGTTCCATAGATGGGTGTTTTGTATGAACGTGAATGAATATCGCCAACGCAAAGAGGAGCTGGAACGTTTGATTGCCGCGCCAAAGGCCACAAGCGACCGTGTTTTGTTTGCCGAATTATCTCGAGAATACAAACGCGTGTCTGAACTTGTAGCCATCGCTGACGAGATGGACGCTCTACAAAAACAGCGCGAAGAGGCGCGCGAGCTGGCGCGAGACAGCTCACAAGAAGTTCGTCTTATGGCCGAGGAAGAACTCGCCGGAATCGAAGAGCGTCTTCCCATCCTGGAAGATTGCCTCACTCACCTGCTCATTCCACCGGATCCAGAAGATGATCACCCAGCCATCATTGAAGTACGCGCGGGAACCGGTGGCGACGAGGCGGCGCTGTTTGCTGGTGAACTTCTGCGAATGTACATGCGCTACGCACAAGAGCGCGGATGGAAAACGCAAGTCATTAGCACCAGCGACACAGAACTTGGCGGCGTCAAAGAAGCGATCGTGCAAATCGATGGCGAAAGTGCGTTCGGCGAGCTCAAGTGGGAGTCCGGCGTTCATCGCGTACAACGCGTGCCAGAAACGGAAAAGGCCGGCCGCATTCACACATCCACCGCGAGCGTAGCCGTTCTGCCAAAAGTCGAAGAAACCGAGTTTGAACTGGATTTGAACGAACTCGATATTCAGGCAACCACATCGCAGGGCGCCGGCGGGCAAAGCGTCAACACCACGTACAGCGCTATTCGTATAATTCACAAGCCAACAGGACTCATCGTCACGTGTCAAGACGAGCGCTCGCAATCGCAAAACAAGATCAAAGCGCTCGAAGTGATGCGCGCGCGTTTGTATCAAAAGCAACAAGAAGAGAAACACAAGGAGCGTGACGATGCACGAAGAGCACAAATCGGCACAGGCGATCGCTCCGAGAAAATCCGCACGTACAATTTTCCACAAGATCGCGTGACCGATCATCGCATCAAAGAGCATTGGAGCAACATCCCCGTTATTTTGAGTGGAAAGATTCAGCCCATCGTTGATGCGATCAAACAGGCCGTTCATGAGACACGCGCAAAAGACGGCAACCGTCCTTGACTACAGGAGATAGGCGTGGTGCAATGTGCCCACTCGTGAAGAGCGAGCTGCTCGACGGCGCAGGGTCACTGCCCGGACTCTGCGCCCCGCCACCCGGGTCTTGCGACAACGCCTCCTCGTTGCAAGGTCCCGGGTGGTCTTTATTTTGGACCCGCTCTCGGAATAGGCACTTTGGCCCATTTTACACGCGATATGACACGACAACAGCTTTGGAAACAGATAGGCACGCGACTGAACGGACCGTATGCTCTTGACGACGCGCGACAAATCGTCGAGCACGTTTGTTCTTGCAGTCACGCCGAGCTTTTGGCAAACACAAACACTCCCGTGTCACGGCGTGAGCAGTGGCGCGCAAAACGTATGGCGGCCAAGCGCGCGCGCGGCGTCCCCATGGCATACCTGTTGAAATTGCGGTCGTTTTATGGTCGAGTATTTTTTGTGAATCGCCATACGCTCATCCCGCGCCCTGAAACCGAAACGCTTGTAGAAGAAGCGCTGGCGATTTCCACTCCTGATCTCATCATTGACGTTGGCACAGGTTCGGGCGCCATTGGTGTGACGCTCGCCCTTGAGCAAAACGCACCGGTCATCGCCACCGACATTTCGCGCTCCGCTTTGCGTGCGGCCAAGCGCAACGCGCACCGCTTGGGCGCTAACGTCAAATTTTTTCATAGTGATTTGATGGATCATCCCCGCGTTCGAGCCACGATGCATCAAGCGCGCTCAATCGTCGTCGTAGCCAATCTTCCCTATCTCACGCCCGCGTTTCTTCAAGATTCACCCAATGAAGTCACCAAACACGAACCCATGCTCGCGCTTGTGGCCGATGACAAAGACGGTCTTTGTTTGTATCGGCGCTTGCTCAAGCAACTGACTGCTTACAACAAGTCGCTTTCTATTCTGATGGAAATTGACCCACGACAATTGAAGGCGGCTCGCTCGCTCGCTTATAAACAATTCCCTCATGCCAAAGTTCACACGACCCTCGATCTTAGCCGCCAACCGCGTGTGATACAGATTGACGCGCCATCACAAGCATGATAGCGTCATCGCAAGGTACATATGAACATTACAGGACCTACAGGATTCCAAATCCGCAGGAGTGCCATCCAGAGAGAGTCTGTGGAATTTGTTGAACGTGACGGAAGACGCTTGAGTGTCAAAGTGATCATCCTTGGAGATATTCTCGAGGATCAAACACCAGGCGAGCATTCGCCAAACTGTATGCTGATTGTTGGCGTTGCGTGCGACGATGGCGGAAACGAGCGCGTCGTCCATATCCGCTACGATTCCCTGTCGCAGTCAGGAAAGATGATTACGCGATCTGATTTTTTGGCGGCCGCAAATCATGTTGGTCGCGCGTCACACCGTCCGAGGTTGGTGCAATAACGGTCGGTGGACGCGTCATGGACGGTCCCTATCTGGCCCCATGAAGAGAATCGCTTGTCTTTCTAGAAGCAACAGCCGCCCCTCACTACGGGCGGCTGAACTGTTTTTATTTGGTAACCTCGGCACCGATCGGCACCACGTGAATCCATGTCTTGCCGGGAACAAGCGCCGCTTCGTCTCCCGATATGAGTACAAAATGTGTTCGCTCATTGAGCCCGTCGCGCTTCCACGTTGCCTCCACCGCTTCGCCCGCGCGCATCACCAGCGCCTCCCCTTCTCCTGTCGTACGAATCTTTTTACGTCCCTCGTCATCCAAAACGCGAATATCAGTAAACATCACAATCACATTGGAGACTTCAATCGAGCTCCCATTTCGCATGATGTGCGCAGACCCATTATGAAAACGCGAGTATCGGTTTGTGGTCGGATCGTATTTCCACTCAACATCATAATAGCGATTGCCATAAGACACGGTAATTACCGTCGGCTCGACGGTCGTCGGATCCATTTCCTCAAACTCAAAGCCTTTGTAGTCAACCTCCCTTCCGACGACACGCTCCCAAGCATCCTCTAAGCGTTTCGATTCTGTGTACACATTATGCGGCGCCACACGTCGCTTGGAACGCCAAAACGTCGCCGTGTTAAAAAACTCATCCAAATTCAGCGTCCCTTTCGATCGAATGAGTGCGAGCGACTCCGAACTCCCGCCGACATGCGCAAACAGCGCGTCCCAATCTGTCGCCCAATCAACAAAATACGGCCGCGCACTGCGCACAGGACCAATTTCTTCCACGATTTCGTCGGCCGAAAAAAACGCCAGCCACCGCGTAATGTCTCCTTCAACGGGAGCCTCCATCACCATCAATGCTCGGTCAACGCCGTCCTGCGGACGCGCATCGAGCGAGTTTTCAATCACCACGGCATACACCGCCGGTTTTGTTGGCTCGTCTACGCGAGCTCCCGTAAGCGGATGCCGCAATCCCCCGTACATTCCCTCATCGTCCACGGCAACAACCGGTTGTTGCTTCGTGGGAGACGTCAATAGCACCCACAACCCCACAAGCACAACCACTATCACAGCTCCGGCAACGGAATACAAAGTCGGACCATCACAACGGATGATCCGATCCCTCCATGTTGGTTGCTCGCTATTTCTCATTTTTCGCGCCTTCCTCCTTCTCGTCACCTTCTTTCTCTGCTTTTCCGGCGACCTCAACTTTTGCCACGGCTTCGGCTTCGCTGGCAACATCCGTAAACGTTTCAGCCGTTCGCGGTGGATGCACGACGACGAGTGCCGTACGATCGTTCTCCATGACTTCAATGCCATCTGCTAATAACAAATCGGAAACATGTAACGACTGATCGAACTCCTTGAGTGAGCTTACGTCCACGTCAAACGAGTCAATCAGAGCACTCGGAATGGCTTTCACGAGCACCGATTCGCGGTTGACCACCAACATGCCTCCCGCCTTGACCGCAGGAGATTCGCCGACATAATTGAGCCGAATGTGTGCCGTCACCGGTTTACTCATGTCGAGCTGGCGAAAATCAACATGGATGGGCTCGTCGGTGATAGGATCGTATTGAATCTGGCCCATGAGCACCGGCACCCGATCACCATCTACATCGACATCAAACACGGTGCTCTCGGAAATCGTCTTGCGAAGTTTTAAAAATTCGCCACGATGAACGGTAACCGACGTGGACGCGTTGCGGCCTCCGCCGTACACCACCGCCGGAATCATCCCCTCCGCTCGAAGATCGTCTGCCTTGGAATCGGCGGAACGAGTAATAACGCTCAATATTTTGTGTTCCATAAAAAGATAATCGACCAGAGATAAGTGGGCCGAGTATGCCAAAACAACGAAATTCTGTCAACGGACTTACGCTCCCTCGTACGCCTGCTCTCGAATTCCCATCAAAAACCCCTCCTCGTTGAGCGCTTCGTGCACATCCAACACGTCGTCAACATCAAGGATTCGGTCAGAAATCAGGCGCTTGGCATCCGTGTGCGACAAGTCCGTCACAATACCAACGCAATGTACGCCAACGGCACTCAAGCGAAACAATACGAGAATCTTCTGCTCACATTTCTTGCACGAAAGGTGCACCAAAGAAGCATCTCCGTGCGTTTGAATCACCTTTGATTCCGTGGGAGTGTTTTTTGAAGAGCACAACGGACAGATGCTCATCAGCCGAAGTCCTTCGATGGATAGCTTTGAAGATTTAGGCTGTTTCATAATAGAATCTCTCTGAAAGTATAACACCCTTACGCGATAAGGGAATCAGTGTCAAGAGGGTTATCAACAGCGATGCCATGTTGTGTGCGCATCGAAATGCTCACCAAAATGCCAAACGCCATAAAACTAGAAACCAAAGAACTGCCGCCGTAACTCACAAATGGCAACGGTAGACCGGTGACCGGCACGAGTCCAAGATTCATTCCAATATTGACCGCCATTTGGATACCAATCATGGAAGCAATTCCAACAATCAAAAATGCGGAAAAGTCATCGCGCACACGCAATAGAAGTAGCCACTGCCTCCGCAAAAACAAGAAGAAGGCGCCAAGCACGAGCAGAACGCCAATAAACCCAAACTCCTCGGCAATGGCGGCAAAAATGAAATCGGTTTGCGCCTCGGGAAGATATTGTAGTTGGCTTTGCGATCCAAATCCAAGCCCCTTCCCCCACAGGCGTCCCGAACCAATGGCAATGCGCGCTTGGTGGACGTTGTATCCTACGCCCAGCGGATCGCGCTCAGGTTCTAGGAACGTCAAGACGCGCTCCTTTTGAAAATCCTGGAACAGCAAAAGCCAAGAGACCATCATGAGCGTTACAGCGCCGATCACAGAAACGAGCATGACTTTTCGATCCATGCCCGCCATGAGGAGCATGAACACCCAAATACCGATCATGAGCGCCGCCGAACCCACGTCCGGCTGAAGCATCACGAGAAACGCATATACGCCAACGGGGATTCCCGTGATGATCACCTCACGCCAACCGATGCGATGGTGCGTGCGCCGCGAGAGCATGCTTGCGAGCGTCAAAATCAGAATGAGTTTAACAAACTCGACCGGTTGCAAGTCCACAATCCCTACGTCAAACCATCCAGTGGTTCCGCGACGGGTGACACCAAAAAACAGCACGCCCAAAAGCAGTGCCGTACCAAAGACATACAGACTGCGCACATAGCTTTGAAGCTGGCGGTAATTTGAAAGCGCCAGCACCAGCGCGGCAAGAAGACCAACCAACAGCGCAACAAGTTGTTTCGTGAAAATGGACAGGGCGGCACTTTCTTGCGCCAGCGTGATGCCGTATTGTGCCGAGAGTCCGAGCACGACCAATACAAACACCGAGAGCACAAGCAACCAGTCCACAGAGGAAAAAAGTCGTGAAGTGAGACGCATTTACCGCCGGCGAATCAGCGTATCGCGCAGATGCACCGGAACCTCCGGACTCTCGGGACGATACACCGAGGCATCAAAGAGCGAGACGCGCGGAAATAAATCAATGCTCGTTGCAGGCGGCACTTGGCTAAACCAATTCACCTGCACCGTGCGCTCCTCAAGTGGCAGAACGTTTGAGAGCACTGTGCGATTGACGCCAACGACCGCACCTCCTCGGCGCAGAACCACAAACAAATCAACATCGTAAAATCCAAACCCCGATGTGTTTTTGAGCGTGAATGTCGTGCGGCCGAACGTCTTTGATCCAATAGCAATGTCGTTGCTATGGACAGGTTCTCCGATAGTTTTGAGGTTGAGCCGTTCCTCTTTCCAGGCAATCGGATACGGGATTTCTTTTTTATCAATGCGCCACCAATCCGTCTGTTCTACCACGAGCTGTGCCCCGCTTGGTCGTGGAGCCTCAACGCCCCATGCCACCAGCGGCGCCGTTTCGCCTTGCAGGAGAATCGTCGTCTGCGGTTCTGATGAACGTCCGCCATACGTAAAGTGATAGGTAAGTTGCGCCACCCACGCTTCGTTGGCGTTTTCTGCAAAGGCAACCACATCATAAGCATCAGCGCTTGACACCACAACGGGCGCGCGCAACGTGAGTTCTTTCGGCGCCTGCGCACTCGCGGTTTCATGCAGACTCCCGGCTCCGTCAAAAAATGTGTTCACCAGTACCTGTTCGCGTGAATAGTCAATCAGCAGATAATCCACAAACTTCCACAGTCCCACAAGTCCAATGACGGCCTCCAGCACAATCAAAAATACGACGCCGCCGCGCTTGAGTGTTTCGCGATGACGAATCCACCAAATCGCGCGGTCAAACTGCTTGGCGGTTTTTTTTGTCTCTTCCTTGAGCGTCGGTCCGCGCAACTCGGATGCAACGTCCACATCCGCCTCCAATGGAGCCGGTGACTTTTTGAAGAATCCCATAGGCCCCCATAGTATAGCATCCTACGCGTCCATCTTGTCGTTTACGCGATTTTCATGTAGGATAGCTTCACTATGCCAGCAAAAAAGATCGCCAAAAAACCGGCGACATCATCGTCAAAAAAACCCGCCGCAAAGTACGGCGCACAGCAAATTCAGGTGCTCGAGGGACTCGACCCGGTACGCAAGCGACCGGGTATGTACATTGGTTCGACCGGTGAGAGCGGTCTCCATCATTTGATTTGGGAAGTCGTGGACAACTCCATTGACGAAGCGATGGCCGGATTTGCCAACACCATTACCGTGCGTCTTTTGCCGGACAGCTGGGTGAGTGTGGAAGACAACGGCCGAGGCATTCCGATTGACAAGCATCCAAAATACAAAGTGTCAGCGCTCGAACTTGTACTCACCAAACTGCACGCCGGCGGCAAATTCGGCGGAGAGGATTCCGGATACAAAGTGTCCGGCGGACTGCACGGCGTAGGTGTTTCGGTGGTAAACGCGCTTTCCACCGAACTCAAGGCCGAAGTAAAACGCGACGGGAAAATCTGGGAACAAACCTACAAGATGGGCAAGCCATCGAGCAAAATCAAAGCGACGGGTCCGTCAAAGAGCACAGGCACAAAAATCACCTTCAAGGCGGACGCGTCTATTTTTGAGACGACCGTGTACAAATACGGAACGGTGCTCGATCGTTTGCGTCAACACGCGTATTTGACAAGCGGCGTAAATCTGATCGCCATAGATGAGCGTGAACCAGACCAAGTACGCGAATATCAGTTTTACTTTGAAGGCGGCGTGGCCAGTTACGTTCGTCACATCAACATCGGAAAAAAGCCGAAGCATGAGTCCATCATGCACACTAAAAAGGCCGTGGATAAAATCGAAATTGAAGTTGCGCTTCAGTACACCGAGGAGTTTCACGAGAACATGTTTTGCTTTACGAACAACATCTTGAACCCCGAGGGCGGAACGCATTTGGTGGGATTTCGCACGGCGTTGACGCGCGTCTTGAATACCTACGGCCGTGATAAGGGGTTTTTGAAGGAGAAGGACACAAATTTAACGGGGG
>MGDX01000027.1:0-8427 GCA_001791035.1 Candidatus Uhrbacteria bacterium RIFCSPHIGHO2_02_FULL_53_13 | reverse complement strand
ACCGAGAGCATGCTTTCCGAAGCGCTGGAGATTTTCCTTGAAGAGCATCCGCGCGACGCGCAAAAGATTCTGGAGAAGGCTGTCATTTCGGCGCGAGCGCGCAAAGCGGCGCGAGCGGCACGCGACACCATTTTGCGAAAAGGCGCGCTCGAGGGTTTGACACTCCCTGGAAAACTCGCCGACTGCGCCTCCAAAAACAAAGAGCGCACGGAGCTCTATATCGTCGAGGGCGACAGCGCCGGCGGCTCGGCAAAGCAAGGCCGCAACCGCGAGTTTCAGGCGATTCTTCCGTTGCGCGGCAAAATTCTGAACGTCGAGCGCGCGCGCCTCGATAAAATGCTCACCAACAATGAAATCAAGTCGCTCGTGATCGCGCTTGGCACGGGCATTGGCGACGACTTTGAGCTTGAGAAACTGCGTTACGGGCGTATCATTATCATGACGGATGCCGATGTGGACGGCGCGCATATTTCGACGCTGTTGTTGACGCTCTTCTACCGCTACTTCCCCGAGATCATTCAGCACGGGCATTTGTTTATTGCTCAACCTCCGTTGTACAAAGTGCAAGTCGGCAAAGAAGTGCGATATGCATTCTCCGACGAGGAGCGAGACAAAGCCGTAGCCGAAATGATCAAGCCTGGGAAAGACGCAAAGAAGCCGGCAAAAATCAAGGTTGTAATTGACGAGGCAACGGGAGAGGAGGTCGTGGAAACCGAAGGTGGAAAAAAGGCAAACATTCAACGCTACAAGGGTCTTGGAGAAATGAACCCGGACCAGCTTTGGGAAACCACCATGGATCCCGCAAGCCGCACGATGAAGCGCGTGACCATTGAAGACGCCACGCGAGCCGACGAGGTGTTCGACACGCTCATGGGTTCAGACGTAGCGCCGCGTAAACGGTTTATTTCCACGCACGCCAAAAGCGTAAAAAACCTTGATATTTAGGGACTTCTGCATTATTGTGCGCGGCGCAAGATTGGCTGGCCTGCCACATAGCGTTGCTCGCGCGGCGAAACATTTCTTTCTTCCGTGCCGTACTCAACACGCTCCACCGCAACACGATCTTGCGTTTCTAATAGCGCAATGTGGTCGATAAACGAAGGCGCGTCCGGAGCAATCATATCCATGCCCCACGCTTCTGATGCATTCTCCGCAATGCCTCCCGCCTGTCCCGTCGAACAGCTGTTGAAGATCACAGGTGCACCATCTTGCATAAAGACGCGTCCGAATCTCCGCACGCCGCGCCCTTCTTTCAAGTGCCGCGCATCAAAATGCCCTTCCCGATTTTCGCTCTGTCCCTGTGCATTGTAGGATGTCGCCATCGCCAATTGAACGGATTCCGGTGTCCCGTGGCCTCCGAGGAGCGCAAACGATGCTTTGGGAAAACCGCGTTTCTTCATTGCGATAAACGTTCTGGCGACTTCAGAGAGCGAAGACGCCTCAATAATACGCACTCCGTGATACTGTAATGCCGTAAACGGTTCGTACGACCTGGTATTATAAAGGGCTCCATTGTAATCACCGCGCCCGTTGACAAGCACTCCGTAAGCAGCATCCGGCTTTTCATGCAAGTCCACCTGCCAAAGCAATAATTCTTGTGGATAGCGCCCAAACGCACGAACCCCATAAAACTTTTCGAGCAATACCGCGCCTCCGGGTTTCTTTGATTCGAGGAACTTAAGCGTACGGATGTTTTGAAGAAATCGTCGCGCGCCATGCCTACCGTCACCGACTTCCATCCACGCAGAAAGAACAGATGGCGAAAGATCGTAGTGCGACTTGAGCCACTCTTGAAACATAAAAGTTAATTCTGTATTCCCCTCCTCAAAAGGCGATCGCAAACGGCGCATGCACTCAAAAACATCGTCGATATTTCCATACCCAAAAATGATGGGGCCTTCTCCAAAGTCTAAAGTCACCGTTTTGACAAAATGATGGACCAATGTTTCTTGAACGTCAGGCGTCAATCGAGAGTTTTCAAGACCGTGCTCTATAACAGTGCTCAACCGTTCAACATTTCGGCGTTCTTGCGGTTCGTCAAGTTTTTGCATCAACGATTCCATATCCTCCCAAAAGTGTAGACCACCTCTATATAAACTTGCCAAGGCAAGCACAATATCCTGTTCTGTACTTGCACGCTGACTAAACCAACTTTCAGATTGCTCAAGCTTTGCTTTGTAGAGATTCTTTATACTCTGAAACCGCTCCGAGGAATCCGCTCTCTCTGCATCCGCAAAAAACTCTTTGTAGGGACTTTGCCATTTATGCCGTAGAAGTTTATCCATAAGCACCGCATCCGACACAAAGGAAAACGGCTCTACGCCGGCATCACGCAACGCTTCCACTTTGGCCACTCGCGCTTGTGAGCTTGACCAAGGCACATTGCCCCAAAAACACGCCAAACGATATGGATCTTCGCTCGCCATTCTATCAATGAGCTCAATTCGACGCTCGCCTTCCAACATCTTAAAAAGTTCCGGAGACCCTAAAAACATGTGATCGTTAGGCCATTCCAATTCCACATATCTACCAATGACCTTACGAAATTCTGCGGTTCCGCCTACATTATTCTTGTTTGATAGCTTGATTATGAGCCGACGCATGGTCTGCAGGTCTATCGTGACTATGCCATCGTCCAATAATTCGTTGACAATGCTCGCGGCATCGCGACCGTTGGCATGGGCAAACATCCAATCGTTGTGCTTATCGGCTACGATCAGAGCTTCGTCCGGCAAACCTGAATCCTGCAATTTTCGCCAAATATACGGCAATGCTGAAGTACGAAGAACAGACGAGCCATTTTCAGGTGCATCCAGCGACGCTCCCCCAAAACATAGTTGCTCAAGCGACGGGACATTAATGTCTCCCTTTTCCCGCAACATGAGCATAGCGCTCGCGTAATCAAGCTTGGAAAGCTTTGGAAATATCTTGAGAAGTACCACAGGATAGGAAAGATCAATCAATTGATCCATTTCATCCAATGACTGGATCTCGGTTTGAATAGTACGCGCCACTCGTGAAATCATGGCTTCATACATCACCACAATCTTGTCTGTTTCCGATGGATGCTCCTTGTAGGCCCTAAAACCAAACAGTGAATCGCTCGTGGAAAGTAACTTCTCAAAGTCCGACGGCGAGAGACCGTCAACAAACCTCTCAAAGCGTTCCACACCTCCGTCTTCAAACAATCGAAACGACTCGGCCGTACGACCACTCGATACAGAGGAGTTTTTTATGTAGCGCGTGTAGTCTTCATCCGTAAGCTCATAGAGTTGCGGGTTATTCAGAAGTTCATGGATAGCATGCTGTTCAAAGAGACTTTTAAGTTCTCCCGAAGTCGCCAATGACTCGGCGGCGCTGACACGATGCTCCTCACTTCCAAACGCGCCCAATCTCAAGGCATCAACCACATCGGTATACCCTAGGAGCATATCCAACATCGCGTGACGTTCTTCTCCTTCAAGTACCATAGCGTCTTGCACGAGTTCTCCATGGTGTTTTACTGTGCCCTTAGAAATAAGGTTTTGTGTCGTATCGTATTGATCCAACATGATTTCCATGGCAAACATGGGGCCATCGGGTAAATCAAAACTTGTTTCGAGTGCCGCTTTGACACGCTCTCGGTTGAACGGCTTCGCGCGCAGAACCATATTTAATCGTCGAATCGCGGAAGTAGATGCGGAAAGTGGAATCATCTCCATGCCTCGACGTACCAACTCCTCCAAAACATCTATTGATCGTTCAATGGCACGCTCGGGAATTTCTTTGAGTCGTTCGACAACCATTCCAGGCACAGTCTGTTCATCCGCAAGCAAATCAATGAGCTCTCCATCAGAACGGGATTGAAGAAGCGCTCTCAAAGCGACGGGATGACGATCACGACTTCGCTCGCTCCGCCACTCATGGAATCGGAATAAGATGTCTTCTTTTGAACCAGCGACTAGGTCTTCGCCTTCAACGTGATCGCTTTCCTGTTTCGACGATTCTACACTTGACGGCGCCGCGGAGTCGCTTCCGGATGTCTCTTCTTCTGTGGACAAAATTCCGCGTTCAGAGTCCTTGCGTGTTTCCATAATGTGTCAATCATACGTTGCGTGTTCGCGTCTGTCTATTGACATCTAAATAGTAGCGCGCTATTCTGTGCATATAATCAAGACCCCGCGAGGGGTTTTTAGATAGCTTTATGCAATCCGTAAAAAAACTCACTGCGTATTTGCGCGAGTCGAAAGACGAAATCAAGCGCATCTCCTGGCCGAGCCGCAAAGACACTGTGCGTTACTCGATTCTCGTTATTGTTCTGACAATCCTCACCGCCGTGTTTTTTGGCGGACTGGATATTGTCTTTAAAAAATTCGTCGCATGGCTTATCGGTTAGGTTGCTTCGTATAACTCGCAACGACATAAACTTTTATGGCAAAACAAACCTCTCATTACGGCCGCCGCTGGTACGCCGTTCACGCCTATTCGGGCTACGAGGAGAATGTGGCTCAAAATTTGCGCCAGCGTATTGAGTCCATGGACATGGAAGAAAAAATCTTCACGGTACTTGTCCCAAAGGAAAAGAAAATCAAAATCAAAAACGGCAAGCGCAAAATCATTGAAGAGAAGATTTTCCCCGGATACGTTTTGGTGGAAATGGTGGTAGACGACGACTCGTGGTACGTGGTGCGCAACACACCGAACGTCACAGGCTTTATTGGAACCGGTGTCACACCAACACCCGTGTCGGATGAGGAAATTGCCATGCTCCAAAAACGCATGGGCATTGAGGAGCCGGAATTCAACATCGATGTGAGCGTCAACGATCCAGTGCGTATCATCGACGGGCCGTTCAAAAACTTTGAAGGAAAGGTCAGCGATATTGACGAAACGCGCGGAAAGGTGAAGGTTTTGGTTAACATGTTTGGACGCGAAACCCCCGTGGAGCTTGACTTCCTGCAGATTAGTAAGATATAAGGAGTAGAAGTTGGAGGTTGGAAATTGGAGGTTGGAGGCTGGAAAAACTCATTCATAGCAAGGTTACCGCACTATTGGGATCGTCCAATACAACGGAATCCTTCGTAACTATCAAGGCTATGGCAGAAAAAAAGGTGCACACGCAGATTAAACTGCAAATTCGCGCTGGACAAGCAAATCCGGCGCCGCCGGTTGGTCCGGCTCTTGGACAGCACGGGCTCAACATTCATGATTTTTGTACGCAGTTCAACAACGCGTCCAAAGATCGCATGGGCGACATTGTACCGGTCGTGATTAGCGTCTACGCCGATCGCACGTTCAGCTTCATCATGAAGACGCCGCCAACGTCGTCGCTCATCATGAAAGTTTTGAACCTCAAAAAAGGATCGAGCAATCCGCTTCTGCAAAAGATCGGCACGATTACGGAAGATCAGTTGCGCGAAGTTGCGCGCCTCAAGATGCCTGACCTCAACACAGATAACGAAGACCAGGCCATCAAAATCGTAGCCGGCACCGCGCGGCAAATGGGACTCAATATTCCTGACTTAACGTAATGTGGGAGACGATCCAAAACATCGTCACTCGAACCACGATATGAAATTATCCAAACGCATGAACGCGCTCAAGGGAAAGGTTGAAAAAGGGCGCGTGTACACTAAACAGGAGGCCGTCGCGCTCGCTCTTGAAACGTCGAACGTAAAGTTTGACGCCGGAGTTGAACTGCATATGCGCCTCGGCATCGATCCTAAAAAAGGCGACCAACAGGTGCGCGCAACGGTGACTCTGCCGCACGGAACCGGAAACACCAAGCGCGTTGCCGCATTCGTGGACGGAGAGCATGAAGTGGAAGCCAAGAACGCGGGCGCCGATTTCGTGTTCGGCGAACAGGACATTGAAGCCATCGCGCAAAAAAAGCAGATTGATTTTGATGTTGCTATCGCCACGCCGGCAATGATGCCCAAGCTCGCCAAAATTGCTCCGATTCTTGGGCCAAAGGGCCTGATGCCGAACCCGAAAACGGATACGGTCGGCAAAAACGTCGGGAAAATGATCGCCGATCAAAAAGGCGGCAAAATCGCTTTCAAGAACGACACGACCGCAAACATGCACGTGTTGATTGGAAAGGTGAGTTTTGGTCCAGAGAAAATCGCCGCCAACTTAGACGCCATTCTAGACGCCATTCGCCGCCACAAACCGTCGGGCTCCAAAGGCGTGTACATGAAAACCGCCACGCTCACCACGAGCATGGGCCCTGGCATCGCCTTCGACACCGCAGCATAAGCCACACATCGGAGCATACGCTCCGATTTTGGTTTGTGGTAAGATAACACCGTATCAACCGTCGTATGATCCTCTCTGACCGTGACATCAAGGCCGCCATGAAACGCGGCGACGTCTCCATCGAACCGTTTGACTCCTCCATGATGCAACCAGCATCGGTGGATTTGCATTTGGACAAGCACTTTCTCATCTACGACACGAACACCAACTTCGTGATTGATCCAAAAAAGCCGATTGATCCCATGATGAGAGCGGTAGAAATTTCCGACGACAAACCATTCGTTTTGCATCCGGGCGAATTTGCGCTCGCCATGATTTACGAAACGACGGGCGTTTCCAAAGAGTACGTTGGCCGCCTCGAGGGCAAGAGTTCCATCGGCCGCATGGGGCTCCTCATCCACGTAACGGCCGGTTTTCTTGATCCGGGCAATTCGCTCAAACTCACGCTTGAACTGTGCAACGTCGCTAACATGCCAATGTTGCTCTACTACAAAATGCCCATCGCCCAGATTGCGTTTGAAAAAATCTCCTCGCCGTGCGAAAAGCCCTACTCCAAGGAGCTTGGCAGTAAGTACGTCGGCGACATCAAACCAGTTGCATCGCAAATGTGGAGAAACTTTGTAAAGAATGAAAACGCATCCTAATATGGCAGAACCATCACATGGGAAAGGATTGCGCGCATGGTCCGAAGGGTTGCGTGAACAGCACGCAAAGCTCAAAGCATCTCTCGAACAGCCGCGCGAGGTGGGCCAAGAGGCCGTTCAAATCCTCGATCTACCCCATTATAGACGAAACCTTTTGATCGCGGATGCGTTTTTGTCCGATCCCGAATCCGGATTTGCTTCGCTGGAGACAACGCGATTTTTTATCCTCTTGCAGAATCGTGACGGGAAAGTTGTACGCGACCTGAACGCAACCAAAAAAGGCGTCATGGCTTTTGTGCGTCGTCACGCAAAAAAGAATCCTCACGAGTGGAGCGTCAACGTCGCCGAGTTTTTGGAGCAGGTGTACGGCGGAAACATTTCCGTCTCAAAAGAAGGAGCCGCACGCATCGAGTTCCGTAAAGGTGAGCAAGGTCCAGTCAGCGCAGGCACAGCCAGCGCACACGAGTTGTATCACGCATGGCAGGATCCAAACACACGTGTATGGAAATACGATTTTGACGACGCAGAACTCCGCGCGCTCGTGCAACGCGTGGTACACGATGTCCCACATGATGAACGAGACTATCTCCCTGGATTGTACGAGTTTCAACTCGTTGATCCTGAAGGCGATGGCATACTCGAACCTCGATTTGTCGACTATCGAAGCGATTTGCATTAGTTGTCCCCATGGCCATTCACCATGAATGGAAAACATGCGGCATTTTTTGATATACTGTGCGCATGACAGATGTTATGAACAGCAGGCGGGGAGTGAGCCAAACACCGGGGTTGTTTTTTGTGATGGACGGCTCTGACGGTACGGGTAAGGCTACACAGACTAAGCGGCTCGTGGAGCGCCTCGGGCAAGAAGGCTTTGACGTAGAGACGATCTCGTTTCCGCAATACGGCAAAAAAAGCGCGGGACCCGTGGAGGCGTACTTGAGCGGAGCGTACGGACGGCGCGGCGGCGATGTTGATGCGCGCGCGGCGAGCATCCTGTTTGCGGTAGATCGGTTTGACGCCTCGTTTCAAATTCGCGCATGGCTCGAGGCTGGAAAGGTTGTTGTCACCGATCGATACGTCGGCTCGAACATCGCGCATCAAGGCGGAAAAATAGCAGACTCGGCAGAGCGGCGCGAGTACATGGAATGGAACGACCATCTTGAACACACCATCTTCAATATCCCTCGCCCGACGCTCAACATCATCTTGCACGTTCCGCCAAGCATTGCCATAAAGCTGGCCGCCGACGGCGCGCACAAAAAGACCAAAGTGGAAGGCGACATTCACGAGTCCGATATTGAGCACTTGCACGATGCGGCAGAAACCTACAAAGATGTTTCTCGATTCCCGGGGTTTCAGCTCATCGACTGCGCACCTTCCGGCACTCTGCGCACCGTCGAAGACATCCACGACGAGATTTGGTCGCACATTCATCAGTATCTTCCCAAACCCACAATTCGTTCGTCGTCCGTTTCTTCTGAATACCTGATACATCATACGTGATACATCATTCTATGTCCCTCATTGGCATCGGCGCTCTCAT
>MGDX01000026.1:25129-25401 GCA_001791035.1 Candidatus Uhrbacteria bacterium RIFCSPHIGHO2_02_FULL_53_13 | reverse complement strand
TTCAAAAAAGAAGTGCTCGCGAGGCGGCAAGATTACTTAGCAAAGGGAGGGAAGTTTATCGTTCCTCTGCCACAGGTGACGGTTGAGCCGTAAGACATGCGTGTTCTCATCTTGGGAAAAAACGGAATGCTCGGCTCGATGGTTGAACGTGTCATGCGCGGCACATCAGAGCTTGAAGTCGGTGGGACGCAGGCGGAGGATGCATCTTCGCCTGATTTTTTTGATGCGATGGGAGCCGTGGAGGAGCTCGACGCGTTCGTGTTGCATGGAAC
>MGDX01000026.1:0-24973 GCA_001791035.1 Candidatus Uhrbacteria bacterium RIFCSPHIGHO2_02_FULL_53_13 | reverse complement strand
CCTACGGAAAAACAAAGAGTTTGGGCGAAGCTGTCTCTGACCGCGTGCTCAACATTAGAACGTCCATCATCGGTCCAAGTCCGCACTTGAAGGCGGGGATTTGGGAGTGGTTTATGAATCAGCCCGAAGGCGCGACCGTTTCCGGTTTTACGAACCAGCATTGGACGGGCGTGACGACTTCGCAGTTTGCCGAGCTTTGTCGAGAGCTGATTCTTCACGATGCGTTTGATGCCGTGCGCGGCTCGACGTCGGCGATTCATTTTGTTCCAAACCTTGCCGTAACAAAGTTTGAACTTTTGAATATTTTTAAACAAGTTTCCGGCAAAAATGTAGTGATCACGCCGCAAGAAGCGCCGCAGACACTCACGCGCACGCTCAAGGCAACCAACACAGCCTGGCAACAGCTGTTTTCATACGACCTGCCAATGCACGAAGCCGTGCGCGCCGTGTTTACGATGTCATGATTGTGCGATAAGTTCTTGTCGCATGCTTACTTCACGAGGTAATCTTGCCTAATAAGTGGGTGAGTGGAATTGTGCATGGGACGATTGGCTCTGATGGAAGCATCATTGCCGCGACCGAAGGTTTGACGGTCCGTCATACGTCAAAACCCAGCAATCCGAGAGAGGCACGTAAGGTCGGCCAGGATTTTGATGCCGCGTGGCAGATCAAGAATCGCGTTCCGGGACCATTTCGGTTCACCGCTCACTTTGGCGGGGCGATCGTGGTGCCTGTGCCATGGAAAGCGCTCACCAAGCTCGATTACTGGCGGATGGGACATCTCTTGCGGAAGTTCTTCGGCAGTACCGGTTTCCCCAAGTGGGTGGCTATCATGCACGTGCGCAACCTGGGCGCGCCGGCGGTACAGAGCGCCGCCGAGCCGTCGGGAGGCATGGCGGAGACCGAGAACTTGCTTGTCGAGCAGGTGTTTGAGATCGCCGAGCTTGGGATCAAGAATTCGTATGGCGGTTGGGTCAACGTGATCCTGCCAGGTCAGCTTCGGAAGCACCAGGCACGCTTTGATGCCGAGCAACGTCATGTGCGCGGGTGCATGGTCGCGTCAAGCCCTCATTGGGGGACGCATGTAAACGAAGAGGTCCGACTCAAGATGGTTCCCGTAGGGAAAGACACGCTCAACGGCACGACCGGCATTGTGACTGCCGGTCCGGTCGGTGACATTGAACTTGTCATTTTGACGCAACTTCGCCTCACGGGAATGCGTTACCGATTTTTCGACATGGAGACGCATAATGGCGCGCCGATGTGCAGACGAATAGTCGCCATCGCGCCGCGCGTAGGCAAGTCGCCCGTGGTCATTCAGCTTGACACGGAAGGGAAGATTGACGACTTCGGCTTGCACTTCGTGCTCGACGGCGAAAACCGCACAGGCGCTCTCGCATATTGGCACGGCGGTGCTCGATGTGCTTGATTGGTTCCCCAAGGAGGCGCGTCCATGAGTCGAGTGACACACGTCATCTTCGATCTGGGCAACGTCGTACTCCTGTCGACGCACGGGATCACGCACGAGATTCTGATGGAACGCGGCGTGCGGCGCGATGCCGCTTCCAGATTCTTTACCGGAGTGCATCACGATGCTTTTGTGCGCGCGGGTTCGCCGAACGATTTCGTGAACGGGGTGTGTGCCGCGATGGAGTGTCCGCTTGTCCCCAATACGCTGATTCGCGCGGCGCACGATGCGCACATCTACGGCATTGATGCAATGGTGATCTCGATTCTCCGCCAGATGGTGGTCGCCCGCATCCCTCTCGGGTTTGCCACAACGACGAACGTGTGGCAAACCGAACACGAACGAATGCTCGGATTCAGTGCGTGGGACTACGGTCGCGTAGCGCGTTCTCATGAGCTCGGTGAGCTCAAGTCATCCAGACCGCAGACGTGGGCGCGGATCTTGGACACTGTGGGTTTTGCAAACGTCGATCCAAGGAACGTCTTGCTCATCGACGATTCCGCGCAAAGTCGCGCCATGGCACAGGCCGCCGGCCTGTCGACCTATCGGTTTGAACCCGGTTTTGATGGCGCGGCAAAGCTCCGTGAGGACCTCTATACACGGGGCGCTTTCTTGCCGAAAAAGTAGCGGCAATTCTTCCGCAGGCACACCGGTGTCTGCGGAGATTTTTTTTCAGACAAGTATTTGCGTCAAAGTTGCGGCGAGCCGTGTGCTAGGGTAGGATGATCACCGCGTTTTACCTTCAAGCATACCAACGCCTCTATACTATGGCTGTGATCCCGCGTGAGGAAATCCACATTGATCCCTCATCCTACATGGATCCTTCCGGTCGTGTTTTTTTGTGGCATGAAAGGGTTTTTCGGGGGATTTTTTCTGAACACACGGAACACGTGCGGCGACTCATGAACAACAAAATAATCCAGAGCTTACAACAGAACGGCCAACTTATTGACGCATGGGTTCCTCCGGAAACCGCAGACGGATTTGAGTCGCTCATTGAACATCGGCGTATTCCTAATCCAAACTATTGCTTTGAATGGACGCCGAGCATGCTCAAGGATGCGGCGCTGTTGACGCTCACGATCTGTCTGGAACTGTCGGACGACCACCTCACTCTGCAAGATGCCTATCCATGGAACATTTTTTTTGACGGATCAAAGCCCGTGCTCATTGATTTTGGCTCCTGTGTTCCCGCGCGAGACGATGTGCTTTGGGCGCCGTACGATCAATTCTGCGCATTTTTTTTATTTCCGCTTTATCTGTACTCGGTTGGTCTTTATGACACGGCACGAAAGCATCTTTTTGATTATGTGAACGGGCTATCCTCCGATCAGTTTTTCCGGCTTGCGCCATGGTCACTCAAGCTGCAACATCCGGTGCCCTATGCCAAACTTGCCTCGAACCATCGCGTTGCCAACGCGGTGCGCCGATGGGGATTGGAGGAACGCGCGCGTGCATTCATTAAAACATCGTACCAGCAGAAGCAGACACAGATAGAGCAGGGAAGAAAGCGATTTTTGCGCGCGCTCCTCAAGGAAGTGCAATCCATACGGATGCCAAGCGAGGGATCCCACTGGAGAGCGTATTATGAGGACAAAAAGGACATGTGTTCGTATGGGCAAGGCGAGTTTGCGCAAAAAGAGCAGATCGTCCGCGAGGTGTTGCACCGGTACAAGCCATCATCCGTATTTGATGCCGGGTGCAATACCGGCGTGTATTCGCGGCTTGCGGCAGAAGTGGGCGCGCGCGTCGTTGCGGTGGACACGGACGAGTCGAGCGTGTCGCGGCTCTATGAAGACGCCGTAAAGAGCCAAGCCAACATCCTTCCTCTCGTGTTAGACGTCATGAATCCGTCACCGTCATTTGGATGGTGCGCGCGGCAATTTCCATCGGCGATTGCGCGATTTCAGACAGACATGGTCTTTGCGTTTGCGTTGATTCATCACCTTGCCATCAGCCAGCATCAGAGTTTTGAGCGCATCCTGCAAACGTTCGATGCGTTTGCCACGCACACGATTCTCCTTGAATGGGTTGGGCCGGAGGATCGCATGGCCAAGCGCCTCATACAACAGAGTTTGTACGCATATCCATGGTATACTCTTGATCACTTAGAACAAGAAATCAAGCGCCGATACGCTTCGTACGAGTTGCTCTCGCCCCACACGGAAGACCGGCGGTTTATTGTATGCAGAAAGCACCCGCACTAAAATCTTACCTGAGCTTTTCCGCACAGGTATTTCTCGCGTTTAGTGTGGTGTGGGTGCTTGGGTTTTTGTATCGGTGGGATTCGTTGCGCACCTCACTGTCCGTTCAAGAAGTGGCGATCGCCTTTTTTTCGTTTCTGCCGATATTCGCTCTGTTGATTCTCTTCGGATCACTCCCATTGCTTTTCGGGCTTCTCATAGTGCGAACCATCAATCCCGCGTGGCAGAACGCGCTCATCGCCGTGGCACGGGTGGCGATTGTGATTCCCATTTCATACGTCGTGTTCAGATTCCTCTACTTTTGGGGAGACAAGATTGACAACGCCTCCACGGATCGCGTGAAGATGATGTTTTTCGTCGTGCTGGTGTGTCTCTTCATCGCGTTCTTCGTGCTTACGTGGGCAAACCTTTCTGGAAAATTTAAAACACTTGACCGCACACAACGCATTGCTCTGCTATTGATTTCCTTTATCCTTACCATTCTGATCTTTGGATTGACGAGTGCTGTGATTGAAAATCGCTTGACGTACAAACTGGTGCCGGCGTTTTTTCAATATGGGTTTTGGTTTTTGCCACTCTTTTTCTTGATGTATTGGCGCGAATATGCTCGCGCATTGTCACACGTTCGCGTGGCGATGATTCCTTCGGCGATTCTGTTTCTTGTCTCGTCCACGGTGCTTGGTTTTGCGTATTCTGCAAAAACATCGGATGTGTATACAGCACCTGAACGCGCCGCATCTCCAAAGCCATACGATGTCCAAAACGTCATTCTCATTTCTTTTGACGCGCTTCCGGCAGAACGCATGTCGCTGTATGGGAATCCACGACCGACCACTCCCAATTTTGAACGATTGGCACGGTCCAGTTATGTATTTGATCGCGCGCACGCAAACGCCGATCAGACGCATCTAAGTATCCCGTCCATTCACACCGGTCTTTTGCCCTATTCCACACGGCTGTCAAGGGTGGGGCGCTATTTTGCCGGCGGAAATATCGTTGGATACATGCCAACCGTTTTGAAAACCAATGGTTTTGAAACCGCATATATGCTCTATCGTCCATACGAGGGGATTGATGACATCTTTCGTCGTGTCCTACGCTACAATGACGCACAACCCGAATTTTTGGATGGATATTATGGGAGCTCAACTCGCCGTACCTTAGAGATTGTTGCGCAAACGTACCCATTTCTTCCGGCTCACGTTGTTGAGGGATTGTTTAGTGATTTTTTTGGTCAGCATGAATTTGATTGGGCGTTAGATTCCAGTGATCCACCAGGAAGCACAAAGTTTAATCTCGCCAAGGATTACATGAGCCATTACGCACCGGATCGCTTTTTTCTTTGGGTTCATCAACTCCCAACACATGATGGGTATGGACGGTATGTGGGATTTGAGGGAATGTTTCTTGAAAGTTTAGTGACTCCGCAGGCGGTTGAAGACGCTCTCGAGTGGAAGGGTCCTCCGTACGCGCCGGAAAAAGAACCGCTCGTGGAGGAATTCAAGCTCATTTTTGAAGAGTATCTGGCCGCAACGGACGATGAGTTCGGACGATTTTTGGACTATCTTGAAGAGCAGGGATTGATGGAAAACTCCATGATCATTGTATTTTCCGATCATGGCGAGGCGTTTTCAAAGGGAGAGCTGTATCATGGAACCGGTCTCATGTATGAGCAGACCTTGCATGTCCCACTTCTCATTCATATGCCGGGGCAAACGGAAGGAACGCGTGTGTCTGAGTTGGCCCAACTGGCTGATATCGCTCCGACGATTCTGGATGCCCTTGGATATGTGTCGCCGCTATGGATGGATGGAATATCGTTGCTCCCTTCCATGGAGCGCGCGGACCAAGCGCTGCCACCGGAGACTCGGACAACCTTTAGCCAAACAATCCCTGGAGTGACACGGCTCACGAACGTTGATGTGTTGAAAGCCCTCTATACATTTGTCGTGTATCGCGGCGACCATAAAATGATTTATCGTTTTTTTGCGGATTACGATCTCAATGAGATACCGATAGAAGAGGGGTCGTATGCGGAACGGTTTTTTGTATCGTACCCTCAAGCTGAGCTGTTCAATGTAGCGCAGGATCCCCAAGAACAAGACAACCTCATGGACCGTGAACCGGAACTGGCTGCCGAGCTCATGATTCTGATTCAAGGACAGATGGAGAAGACAAAAGCTTTCCGTGAGCAGATCCCTCATTAGCTGTGTGGGGATCGCCGAAAAAATTCCTACTGATAATTCTATAAGAGAGTCTATGCGTGACAACACCTTATCGTTTCACTCTGTGGTGTGGTTCGTCGTATTGTTCGGTGCGCTGTTTGTGCCCGATCAAGCGTTCGCTTACATTGATCCGGGTCTTGGAGGGAGTTTGTTTCAAATGTTCTACCTCATCTTTGCCGGCGCGATTTTGTTCGTTGTCAGTCCGATACTCGTTTTTTGGAAAAAGGTGAAGGGAGCTTTGCGGGGGAGGCTGTGCAAAGATGGCAAAGAAAAGGATGAAAAAAACGACATTGCCATTTGAGGAGATGTGCGTCAATATAAGCGATCATTCATCTCGTTTCATCTGATGTTCTATGGGAAAAAAGCTCGCGTTTATCCTTGGGATTCGTCCCGACATCATCCGCGCGTCTCTTGTTTTGCGAAAACTATTTGCGCAGAACAAACACGAGATCGTGTTCATTTGGTCGGGACAGCACTACTCGGATAATCTTAAGGAGGTGTTTTTTCAAGAGCTCGACGTGCCGCGTCCACAGATAGAACTCGGCGTGACAGGCCAGAACGACGCGGAGGTTGCTTCTGGTGTCCTTTCCAAGCTCTATCCCGTGCTTGAGCGATTGCAACCGTCTGCCGCGCTGTTTTTGGGAGACACCAACACCGTCGTCGGTTCCATTGTCGCCGCGCAACTCAATATCCCCATCGTGCACTTTGAGGGATGTTGGAGCGCGTACGATTGGCGCATGCCCGAGACGAAGTACCGCAATTTGATTGATCAGCTCTCGGACGTGATTTACACCTACTTTCCGGAGTACAAGTATCAAGGGATGCTCGCGGGACTCAACCCCAAGAGCATCGTGGTCACGGATGGAAATCCGATTGTGGAGATTTTAGACACCTATTATTTTCAGCGCAAAGAGAAATTTGACGCGATGGCAACGCCGGAATTTTTCAAAGCGCGCGGCATTGAAAAAGGCGAATACTATCTCATGACTTGGCATCGGCGCGAGAATGTCCACATTCGCTCTTCCTTCGAGGCGATTCTGAAACTCATCGGCAGTACGCCGCGGAAGATTTATCTGCCGCTTTCGTATCGCACGCAGAGCGTGTTGAAGGAGTACGGACTTGCTCTGCCGCAAAACGTGATGATGGTTGATCCGATTGGCTATGAGGAAATTCTGACGCTCATGGTCAATAGCCGAGGGGTCATTACCGACTCGGGTACCATTGTGGAAGAAACGTGCGTTCTGCAAGTGCCGTCGCTTCAGATGCGCAAAGCCACCGAGCGCCCGCAAGTGTACGATGTGCGTTCGAGCGTCAAGTTTGATCCGGACGCGCCGGAAAAATATCCGACCGCGGAGGTGTTTCAAAAATTTGAGAATCTCTACGGCACGAGGTGGGAGCACGGACTTGGTGACGGCAAAGCGTCAGACCGCATTGCCGACGATCTTCTGCGCCGCTTGGACGAGGACGATTTTCGCACGCATCGGCCGGAGGATTATCATCATTGGATCGAGCGCTCGTATCGCGAGGACGGATTGCCCGTTGCACAGACAGTCGAACAGCACCGTGCGACCGCGCGCGCGAAGGAAACGGTATGATGAACACGTATGTGCTCAAAACGCGATTGCGGCTGTTGTTCGAGTTGCCGCCAAAGGTTGTTCTCCAAAAAATACGAAAAAGATTCAAAGGTCACGAGATGGACGAATTTGTTTTGGAGGATGTCGTTGAGCCAGAGCTCACGGTCAACAAGCATCTTCGGCCGCAGAGGATGATCAATTTTCTTTGGCGCTACGAAACGATTATTCGTCGCGTTCAACCTTCGTGGAACCTGAATTTTTCCGGACAGCGTGTGCTAGAAGTCGGCGGCGGGCCGTTACTCGGCCTTGCTCCCATCGCTCTTTTTCTGGGGTGCGAGCACTACTGTTTTGTTGAACCGTCTTACAACGCTCGTATTTTGGAACATCCGAAAGCCAAGGAGTATTTTCGCGGAGTGCACGAGGATCTCTGCGCACTCTACGGGGAGCGTATGGGACTTGAGGAGTTTTTGCGGTTGTTGAAAGAGCGCGTGTACGTTCAGAAAAAGACTCTAGAAGCGTTCGAGGATTCGGAAACGTATTCCATCGTGTTCTCCAACGCGGTGTTTGAGCACATACAAGACGTTCCGGCCGCCGTGCAAAAGCTGAAACGATTGTCGGCGGAGAATAGCACCTTCATTCATCTGGTGAACTTTGGCAATCATCGTGAAAGCGAAAACCCGTTTGGCGGCTTGTATACGCGATCAAAAGAGGAGTACTGGAAAACGTACGGGAAAGGCATCAACACACTGCGCGCGAACGATATTCTGCGTTGCTTGATGGACGCCGGTTTTTCTACGACCATGATTCCGTACGTCGTGGTGGAGCGCTTGAAAGAACGACCCAATGAGTGGTGGAAAGCCCACCATACCGACGATGAACTTCGATGTCGCGTGGCTTTGTTCGTGAATACTCCCACCGCATGATGGCGCTCGTGCTCTATTATTTGATCGGGAGTTTGGCGGTCTTTGCGGCCGGTGTGCTTGTGTATTGGTGGAGTCTTCGTTGGACGCGGCCCATTTCATGGAAGGTGTTTTTTGTCGCGTCGCTCATCGGCGCGACGAGTCTTCTTGTCTTGCCCGTGTTGAAGTTTCATGCGCTTGGCATGTACGTGGATTTTTCCCATTGGCTTGGGGTGCTCATGAGCATTCGTGAAACAGGCCTCCCCCTTTCACTCAGCCACGAGTTCATTCGTCCGGGAACGCTCAATTACTTTTCCGTTCACTTTACGCCGCTCGTGTATGTGATCGCATTGCCGTTTGCGCTCATTCCATGGCCGGAAATGCTCCTCATGGTGAGTGTGTTGTTCATGATTTCATCTGCCGTTCCTTTGTTCCTGCTTGCAAAAAAACTCACCGGACGATTGTGGATCGCGTGGCTGTGTGTCCCGCTTCTTCTTTGGTATCCGACGTTTCAGTACATCACGCTCTATGAATTTGAAATGTTGCGATTCAGCATTCCGATTCTGCTTTGGGCGCTCTATTTTTTCGAAGCGAAAAAAACGGCGTGGTTTTTTCTCTTTGTGGTGCTTGCGAGCCTCGTGCGTGAAGAGGTGGGACTCACGGTGGCTGCCCTCGGTGTGTTTCTCTTTATCGTGGAACGCGCGCGCTGGAAAGGAATCGCGACGATGGTGATTGGCATGGGGACTTTCGCTGTCATTACGAGTCTCGTGATGCCTGAATTGCGTCAGGGAGAGTATGCGTATATTGCCGCGCCCTTTTTTTCGACGTTTGGAGATTCGCCCCTGCACATGCTCCAGACGATCGTGTCACGTCCGATATGGGTGATGATGGAGATGTTTCAAGTGACCAAGGTGGCGAACATCGGCATGCTCTTCATTCCGCTCCTGGGACTTTCATTCTTTTCTCCAACGGCGTTGATTGGGATGGCGGCAAATCTTGGTGTTGGTTTTGTGAGTATCGCCGATGTGCACACGTCGTACATGCTGTACTACGTGTCGCCGAGCGTTCCGTTTGTGTTCTACGCCGTGCTCCGGGGATGGAACAAGGCGCACGTGTGGATTCGGGCGCGTATGGGGAAATGTGCAACGGAGGAGCAGGGAGAGTCTGCGCTTGGAACAGCGCTCATCGCCGGTATGTTTGTGAGCGCGATCGTGTTTGGTCCGTCTCCGCTCTCACTCCAGTTTTGGGCGAAGGATGTTCGTCCCGCTCCGTTTCGGACGCAAAATTTTCACATCTCTGCTTACGACGTCAATGATCATCATCGCGCCGTCGCCACATTCATTCGAATGATCCCGGATGATGCCGTTGTTTCGAGTCCGCAGTTTCTTCATCCACATCTGTATCAAAAGCGCGCGGCGATGGTGTTTCCAGACACGGTGTCCAAAGATGGAACCGTACTTGCCGATTATGTCTTGCTCGACCTCACGAACAACAGTCTTCGCGCAGACAGTCCGGCGTATGTGAGCATGGACGAAATGCGACTCGTGGCGCAAAATGACGCCTGGAGGCTTATCACGAAATCTGAAGGGTATGAGCTGTATGTTCGTGTGCCAAATCTGCCATAACGATCTTACGGACGATCTTTGCTGTGAGGCGTGTCATGTCTCCATTCCCACACACAACGGCGTGCCGCAGTTTTTGCAAAGCCATGAGGAAACGGACGCGTTCGGGCTTCAGTGGAATCAGCACGCGAAGGCGCAACTGGATAGCCATAGTGGGCTTCCCATTTCGCGAAATCGTCTGTTTTGCGTGACGGGTTGGCCGCGCGAGCTGTCGGGGCAAAAGATTCTAGAAGCGGGATCCGGAGCTGGCCGTTTTACGGAGATTTTGCTTGCGTCCGGTGCCGAGGTCTATTCGTTCGACGCCAGCCATGCAACGCAAGCGAACGTCGCGCAACACGGTGCGCATCCGCGGGCGCACATTTTTCGAGCCAGCGTGTACGACATTCCGTTTCCTCCCGAGTCATTCGATCGTGTGTTGTGCTTGGGAGTTCTCCAGCATACGCCCGATCCCGAGCGCGCGTTTCGTTCGCTCGTGCGGTTTGTGAAGCCGGGCGGGGAAATCGTCGTGGATGTGTATCGCAAAGATGTCGCGGCGCTTTTGCAATGGAAGTATCTCCTGCGCCCGTTGACAAAGCGATTGCCGCCTTTTACTTTGTATCGCGCTGTGCGTGCGTGCGTTCCTCGTCTCTTGCCGCTTGCGACGGCAACGCGGCGACGCTTTGGTCAAATCGGCGCGCGCCTCTTTCCGATTGCAGAGTACGGCCATCTTGGTTTGCGAGACAATCTTGCGCGCGAGTGGGCAATCCTGGACACGTTCGATATGTATGCGCCAATATATGACAAACCTCAATCGCTTCGAACGGTGCGTCGATGGTTTGCAGAGGCGAATCTTGTGAATGTGACAGTCGAGAAAGGGCCAAACGGCATTGTTGGGAGAGGGAGGAATCCCCTATGAAAAAACTCGTGATTTGGGGAGGAAACGACAAGACACTCGAACGTGAGAACTTGGATTCACACGCCTCGGTAACGGCGTATTTTTTGACGTGTGAATTGCGGCGATATTACGATGTCGTGAACGTGACGGGGATGGATTGTGCTCGCGCCATTTTGGATTGCGACAACGTATGGGCGGTTCTTTCAACATTTCAGCGCGGCTTTACCAATCGTCTCATTCAAAAAGGCTACAGCAAACTATTTCAAGCCATCCGCTCGCATGTCTCTGGTCCATTGTGCTCTGTGTATGACTTCAATTATGACGATGTTCCGTATGTAGAAGATGTGATTTTTTCAGTCCGTCCTCCCTCGGAACGCCTGACGAAGTCCATTCGTCGGCGCGCAAGAAATTCGAACATACGGATTATCGAAATGGGGTGGTGCGCCGATTCAATAGAGTGTTCGCCAAAGGAAAAGGACGACGACGCCCTGACAATCTTTATTGATCATCCGCCGTATGTTGCGGGCGTCCGCGACTGCACAGCCGCTTACTACGGCGCCATCCGTAGAGCCCGAAAAACCGGTGCGCGTTTTCGCGTCTTTGTTCAAAGCAATCTTGGCGTTGTGGAGGTGGACGATACCATGCCGCTTGATAGACATCCCTACGAACGCAGTCAAAAAGTCCCGTGGCAGGAGATGATCACTCGATACGCCACGACGGACATTTTTTGTCTTACGACGCCTCAAAGCGCCTGTCTCTCTGCTATGGAGGCCGTGATGTGCGGTGCAAAACTCTATGTTCCGAATGATTTTTTTGGCCGTCCATTTATTCCTCGAGAGCTGTTGACACCCGAGATTCCTTTTGAAACGTTTCGTCCATCGGAAGCACGTTTGGCGGACATGCTATGCAAAGAGGCGTCGCGTTCAGTGGTTTTGAAGACGCGGTCAGAAGATCTTGTGGAACGCCATTCTTGGCATCTTGCCGCACAGCGGATTCATGCGACGTTGAACGAAATGAAATAAGTATGTGCGGCATCGCCGGTTTTATTGGGAAGGAGAGGAGCGACGCGCCTTTGATGGGCGCTCGTCTTGGGGGTGCGCTCGCGCATCGCGGACCGGACGGCGAGGGATGTCAAACGCTTTTGGTGGGCGACCAGCATGTGACTCTCGTGCATCGGCGCCTTGCCATTCTCGATTTGACTTCGGCGGCCGCGCAACCCATGCACGACGCAGACACGGGGAACTGGGTGACGTTCAACGGGGAGATCTACAACTATCGCGCATTGAAACGCGACTTGGAGAATCGCGGCTACGTGTTCAAGACGCACAGCGACACGGAGGTACTTTTGAAAGCGTACGCCGAATTTGGAGATGCGTGCGTGCATCGCTTGCGCGGCATGTTCGCGTTTGCCATTTGGGACGCTCGCCGTCGTCGCGCGTTTTGTGCCGTGGATCGGTTCAGCATCAAACCGTTTTACTACACGCACAGAGACGGGACGTTCACATTTGCTTCCGAAGTGCGCGCGTTGTTGCACGCGGGCGTTGTGCCGCGCGCCATAGACGAGTACGCGTGCGTGTCGTTCTTCTCGTACGGATCGGTGCAGGCGCCGCGCACCATCGTTCAGCATGTGTTGGCATTGCTTCCCGCGCAGACGCTGGTGCTCGATGCGGACACGAACACGGTGACGATTGACACGTACTGGACGCCGCAGGCAGGGAAGGAGACAGCGTATGAGGACGTAAACACTGCGCTGAATGCAAGCGTCACGGAGCATCTTGTGAGCGACGTGCCGCTTGGATTATTTTTGAGCGGCGGAGTGGATTCAAGCGCGCTTGCGGTGCTCACGCATCGCACGCAAGCCGCCGATCTGCACGCATTCAACATCTCCTTTGATGAGCGCGCGTATTCCGAGGGAGCATACGCGCGGCAGATTGGGGAGCGATTCTGCTCCTCGTATACGGAGATCGTGCTTTCGGCGAGCGAGGTGTCCGCGATGCTCTCCGACACTCTTAAGGCGATGGACCAGCCGACGATTGACGGCGTGAATGCGTACGCGATCTCGAAGGCCGTGCGCGCGCGCGGCATCAAGGCGGTGCTCTCCGGTCAAGGAGGCGACGAGGTGTTTGGAGGCTATCCGAATTTTTCACGGCTTCCGAAATGGGCGGGAGTGGCGACACTGCACCGTCACGTTCCGTCAAAAGCGCGCGCACTCTACGCGCCGCTTGTTGCGCGCATGGCGCCCATAGGTGCGGCTCGTGACAAGGTGGCACAGCTCGTGGCACAGCGACACTCGATGGATTCGCTGTACGCGCTGTCTCGACAGTTGTTTACTCCAGATGCCATTGCTGATTCACTGCCAAATGCACCATGTACGATGACTCTCATAGATGAGCGCGCGGACGCGTCCAGCTTCTTCAACGCCGTTTCTTTGATGGAGATGCGAGGCTATCTTGCAAACACACTTTTGCGCGATGGGGATGTGATGAGCATGGCGCACGGCCTTGAAGTACGCGTGCCGTTCTTGGATCATCGGCTCGTTGAGACGGTATGGTCGCTACCGGAACACGCAAAAATGCACGCAACACTTCCAAAACCGGCGCTTCTGCAAGCGGTGAAGGACGATCTTCCGCCGGAGCTGTATCTGCGCAAAAAAATGGGGTTTACGTTTCCATGGGATATGTGGTTGCGCAACGAACTTGCCGAGGAACTCCACAGCACGTTCGACGACACGCCGTCCGCCGAGGCGATCGGTCTTTCTCTTCATACGACGCGCAAACTGTATAGCGATTTTTTGTCCGGAACGCACGGGATCACCTGGTCGCGCGTATGGGCGCCGTATGTGCTCTTGCGTTGGGTGCGAGAAAACGTACTCGTATGAACATCGCCTTGAGTCTGTTGTCCGGAGTGCGGTATGGAGGTGTCACATATTTTGAAAACCTCATTCCAAAACTTGTGGAAGAAGGCCGCGCGCACACGTTTCACTTTTTTGTTTCCCACGGACATCCACTGATGGAGCGCGTGACGTCTTCTCGGGCAGTGTTTCACGAAGTGCTCGGCCAAAATACCTCGGGCCTCAAGCGATTCTTGTTTGAGCAGGTTGCTCTGCCGTGGAAGCTCAAACAGCTCCACATAGATATCGTGTACACGGCAAAAAACATCAACGTGCTTTTTGCTCCCTGTAAAACGGTCACCGCGATTCGAAACGTGGAACCGTTTGTGTACGCGCACTATCGCAACCACTGGCGGTTGAATATCCTTTCGAAAATGAAGTGGATGATGACGGCGTTGTCCGTGCGCAAGGCCGATCGCATTGTGGCCGTTTCACGCGGTGTCAAAGAGCGCGTCGTGGAACGGTTTCCGGATGCGGAAGGAAAGACGGTCGTGATTTACAACGGCAATCCGGTGACGCAGGCGCCGCAACCGGCAGCGCGGCAAAATTTTCTGCTGTCGGCATCTAAGTTTGTTGCCTACGCCAATCAGCTCAATTTGATTCACGGGTACGCGCGGCTGTGTGAGCGCCGTTTGGACGTTCCGCCGCTCAAACTTGCGGGAGGCGTACACGACAAAGCGTATTTTGAGAGCGTCCAAAGAGCTGTGCGTGACCACGGCTTGCAGAAACAGATTGAGTTTTTGGGCCTCGTACCGCAAAAAGATTTATTCGAACTGTACGCGCAAGCGCGGGCGTTCGTGTTTCCCTCGACGCTTGAAGCGTGTCCGCACACGCTCATTGAAGTCATGGCGTGCGGGACGCCCGTTTGCACCACGACGCATCAACCGATGCCGGAAATTTGCAAGGACGGCGCTGTGTATGTGGAAGCGTTTGATCCCAAAAGCATCGCCGATGGTTTGGAGAAGGTCTTGTTTGACGAAGACGTGCGCACTCGGATTACGCGCGCGGCGTTGGAGCGTCAGAAAGATTTTGACTGGACAAAGACGGCGCGTCAGCTCATCCAGTTATTTGACCGCATGGTATGAACATCGTCGTCGTGAGCATTTGTTATCCTCCTGAAATCCGCAGTATCTCAACGATGGTGCGGGAGTTCTGCGAATACCTTGCGCACAAAGGCCACACGGTCACCGTGCTCACCGGGTGGCCACAATACAATTTGAGTCAAGAGGACGAGCGGCGCGCATTCCAAACCGTCACGATCGAACGAGGTGTTCGCGTCATTCGCATCAAGACCTTGCCCACGCACAAAGTTGCGTATCTGTTGCGTGGAGTGGCACAGGTGTTATTGCCTCCGCTGTTTATGTGGGCATTTCGCAAGCACGTGCGCGAAAGAGTAGACGCAGTGGTGGTGTACAGCCCCCACTTGCCGCTCACCGTGGTAGGCAATCGCATCAAACGCAAAACGGGCGCGCGGTATCTGTTGAATATTCAAGATATTTTTCCGCAGGGCGCCATTGACTTGGGGATTCTGAAGAACACATGGATCATCAAGTTTTTTGAACGCATGGAACGCCGAGCGTACGAGGCCGCGGATGCGATCACGACGTGCACGAATCGCGCGCGAAACCTGCTCGTGGAACGTAAGCATGTTCCAATAGAGTGCGTGACGGTCGTACCCAACTGGATTGATGCGATGCCGTACGATCATGCGCAAGCGACGGGCGCATTGCGCGCGGTGCTCAAACTTGAATCGGCGTTTCTGATGGTGTTCCCCGGCATTTTGGGGCCGACGCAAGGACTGGATTTTGTGCTCGATGTTGCTAAGGTTCTTCGTGATCACGCGCATATCCATTTTGTGTTCGTTGGTGATGGTACGGAGACGGAGCATCTGCAAAAGCGCGTGCGCGACGAGGAAATCAACAACGTGCACTTTCGTCCGTTCGTGTCTCCCGACGCGTATCCGTCACTACTCAAAGAAGCCGACGCCGGATTGCTCTCGTTGCGCATGGATTGCAAAACGCCGACGGTTCCAGGGAAGTTGTACGGCTTTATGGCATCGGGTTTGCCGGTTGTAGCGTTTCTGAATCCTGAGAGCGAAGGCCATGAGATCATCCAAACCGCACAGTGTGGTCTTGTGATGAAGTCGCGCGACGCCGCCGCCGCCGCGCGCCTTGTTTTACAGCTTGCCAAGGACGCGGAAGCTCGTAAACGGTACGGCGAAAGCGGCCGCGCATATGTAAAACGCTACGTCACAAAAGAGGTCTGTATTTCTCAACTTTTAGGGCTTCTGGTGGATGAGTTTGCTATACTACCCCCATGAACATCCTCATCTGCGGAGGCGCGGGCTATGTTGGCGGAGCGCTCACAGACGCTTTGGTGAACACCGACCATACGATGCGCATATTTGATGCGTTGCTCTTTGAGCCGGAGTATCTAAAACCGGTTGATTTTGTTCGCGGAGACATTCGCGACCACGAGGCGCTCCAACCACATCTTGATTGGGCCGACGCGGTGGTGTGGCTCTGTGCGCTCGTGGCCGACGGCGCGTGCGACTTGTATTCGGAGCTTGCCGTGGAACTCAATCAGACGAGCGTGCAGTGGCTCGCTCGTCATTTTGACGGGCGCATTGTTTTTCCTTCAACCTGTTTAGTGTACGCACTGCAGAACAAAGAGCTGACGGAAGAAGACCACACCGCTCCCAATTCCCTGTATGTGCAAACAAAACTGGAAGCGGAGAAGATTCTGCAGAATCACAACGCGCTCATTTTTCGGTTGAGCACGCTGTTTGGACTGGGGGACACATTCTCTCGGCCGAGATTGGACTTGGTGACGAACCTGCTTACGGCGCGCGCGGTCATAGACGGGACGATGACGGTATTTGGCGGCACGCAATACCGCCCTTTACTGCATGTGAGGGATGTTGCCGATGCCATGGTGTGTGCTCTCGAAGCGGACGCAACGGGCGTGTATAATATCGCGAGTGAGAATCGAACCATTTTGGATATAGCGGAAACGATTGCGCGGCTGGTTCCGGGGAGCCGCATGGTGGTGCAAGAGGCAGACGTCAAGACGACGGGGGACTACCGAGTCTCGTGCGCAAAAGTGCGCCGCGATTTGGGCTTTGCGCCTACGCGCAGTGTGGAAGACGGCATCAAAGAAATGCGCGATTTCATTTCCGGCGGCCGCCTCAAAGACATCAATCATCCGCGCTACAATAACGCGGCTTATCTCAAAGCGTATGGACACGGTCTTGGCGAATCTTGAGCTCGCGCCTCCCATCACGGAGCTCAAGCTCATGGAAGGAGGTGTGAGCGTTGACGACCGAGGCCTCATTTCGTTTGTCAACGGGTTTGACTTCAAAGGCGTCAAGCGATTTTATCTCGTGCAAAATCACACGGCGGGATTTATTCGCGCGTGGCACGCGCACAAGCGGGAGGGGAAGTACGTGTCGGTTCTGCGAGGCGCGGCGATTGTCGGAGCGGTGAGCGTGCCGGATGTTGAACATCCCGATCCAAAGGCAAGCGTGAGTCGTTTTATTCTGTCGGCGAGCAAACCGGCCGTGGTCGCGATTCCGCCCGGATATGCCAACGGCGCCATGACGCTCACAAACGACTCCATCGTTGTTTATTTTTCCACTTCCACACTTCAAGAGAGCGCGAGAGACGACTTTCGGTACGATGCGCGCTTTTGGGACGCGTGGAGTGTGGAGGAACGCTAATGATGAGGTTGTAGAAATGATGAGGTCGTAGAATAGTCATTGCGAGTTCCACGAAGCAATCTACCGCAGTATGAGATTGCTTCACGCAGTTCGCAATGACAAGTGCTGGTGACCTTTATCCATCCTTCTACACTCTCAATAACTATGAACCTTCTTATGTGGAGCCCATATCTTCTCATCCTCGGTGTCGGAGTCGTGTCTGCACTGCTGACGCTTTGGTTGTCGCGTCACGCGAAAGCGCGCGGATGGCTCGCCGTGCCCAACGAGCGCAGTTCGCACCGCACGCCCACGCCGTCGGGGGCCGGTCTTGCCGTTGCGGTTGTCTTTTTGGGAACGGTGGCCGTTCTTGGCATCACCAATGTGATCCCGTCGGCGATTGCTTGGGCACTCGTTGTCGGCGGAATGGCCATTGCCGTTGTTGGATGGATGGATGAACGCACGCCCTTGAGCCTTTGGGTAAGGGTACTCGTGCACGTCTTTGCGGCCGTTTACGCCGTATGGATTCTCGGTGGGATGCCGGTGCTGTTTGTTGGCGCGCCGGTCCTCCTGGGAGCGCCGCTCGGATTTGTCTTAGCCGTTGCGGGCATTGTGTGGTTTTCCAACGTTTACAATTTTATGGACGGCATTGACGGATTGGCCGGCATGCAGGCCGTGTGGGTGAGTGCCATCGCCGGCGCGCTTATTGCTACGCTTGCGGGCACGGGTCCATTCACGCTCATCGTGTGGCTCTTGGGAGCATCCGTTGCGGGGTTCCTTGTTTGGAACTGGCATCCCGCGAGCATTTTCCTCGGGGACGTGGGCAGTGTTCTTATCGGATTCACCTTTGGGGTGTTGGCGCTTTGGACGGAGTACACGCATGCGCTTCCGTTGTTTGTCTGGTTCATTTTGCTCACGCCGTTTTTGGTGGATGCGACCGCTACCACCATCAAGCGTATGCTAGACGGCAAGCAATGGTACGCGGCTCATCGAGAGTTTTCCTATCAGCTCGCGCTCAAAAACCGCACGCACGCACGCGTGGTGGTGCGCGTCTTGCTCTTGAATATCCTGGCAAGTCCGCTCGCCATTTTTGCCGCCTACGATCCACGGTTTGTGTTACCGGCGTTCCTTATTGCGGTTGTTTTTTGGACGTTCGTGTGGCACAGCGTCCAAACGCGCGCGTCCTCATAATCTTTTCTACGCATGTCCGTAACCGATCAGCTTTTTGCGCCGACGCATTTCAAGCGCTTTGCGTTTTTCTTTTTGGCGGACATCCTCATGGTCATCGCGTCTCTCTATGCGGCGTTTCTCTTTCGTTTGGATTTTCGCTGGACGTCCTATTATGAGCAGTTATTCGTGTTGGCGCTTCCGTCGTTCTTGGTTGTAAAACTCATGAGCTTCGCGTTCTTTCGGCTCTATCGCATCAGTTGGCGGTTCGTGAGCATCAACGATGTGTCCAACATCGTCAAGGCGGTGCTGTTTTCAAGCGGAGCTCTTGCCGTTGCCATCTTCTTTTTCCGTTCGACGCTTTTTCCCGGATTTCCCCGAAGCGTCCTCTTGATTGATGCGGTGCTCACGCTCCTGTTGGTGTTCGGTTTGCGCATCTCCAAGCGTACAGTGCTCGAGGTCATGCGCAAACAGCCGTATAACGCCGAAGGCAAACGAACCGTGATTGTCGGCGCGGGCAACACGGGCGAGATGATTTTACGCGACATGCAACGAAGTAATTTTGTGAAGTATGCTCCGGTGGCATTTGTGGACGACGACCCCAACCGCATTGGAACGTACGTGCACGGCGTCAAAGTGAGCGGCGCTCTCAGCGCGCTGTCTCACGCGATCAAAACATTTGAAGCGGAAGCGGTCATTTTAGCGATCCCGTCCTTGAGCCACATGCGGCTCAAGGAAATTTATCGGCAGGCGCACAGCGCCGGAGCAACGGAAATCAAAATCGTTCCGCGCATCTACGATTTTCAGCGGCCGCAAGTGCGTGTTCAGGAGCTCGAGGATTTGCAAATTGAAGACTTGATCGGCCGCCAAGCCGTCACGGTTGACTACAAACAGATTGGCAACGCCATGGAAAACGCGGTCGTGCTTGTGACGGGCGCCGCCGGCTCCATTGGAAGTGAAATCGTGCATCAGCTGTGTCGGTTCAATCCGCGCGAACTCGTGCTGTTTGAAATTGACGAAACGGAACTGTTCCATTTGGAGCACCGTTTGGCGCGCGCCTATCCTGAACTCATCAAGCGCGTCCGATGCTTCGTGGGCGATGTGCGCGACCGGGAGCGCGTGGAGCAGGCGTTTTCTTTGTACAAACCGAGCGTCGTATTTCACGCGGCGGCGTACAAGCACGTGCCCATGATGGAAGCGAACGTGGACGAGGCGCTCAAAACGAACGTGCTTGGAACGCATGTCGTGGCACAGGCGGCGGTGGCCGCCGGCGTGTCGCGCTTCGTGCTCATTTCAACGGACAAAGCCGTGAATCCAACGAGCGTGATGGGAGCCACCAAGCGCATGGCGGAAAAAATCTGTTTGAGCTTTCACTTGGATGGCGGCACGGCGTTTGTGTCCGTGCGGTTTGGCAACGTGCTTGGATCGCGCGGTTCCGTCCTTCCGCTTTTTTTGGAGCAGATTCAAAAGGGCGAGGCGTTGACGGTGACGCATCAAGAGATGAAGCGTTACTTTATGACGATTCCGGAGGCGGTGTCGCTGGTGTTACAAGCCGGCGTGCTGGGACAGGGAGGGGACGTGATGGTCTTGGATATGGGCGATCCCGTGCGCATTATTGATTTGGCCGAGGAGCTCATTCGTCTTCACGGCTTGACGCCCTACGAAGATATAGACATCAAGATCATTGGACCGCGCCCGGGAGAAAAAATGTTTGAGGAATATTTGCACTCCGAAGAGGGGACGACGGCTACGCGGCATGAGAAAATTTTTGTCGCGAGCGCGCAAGAACGATATGATGGCCCTGTGCTTCGCGAGATGATTGAGAGCGTGCAGAGCGCTCTGCGTCATCCGGACCCTGACCGCGAAAGCCGTTTGAGGCGATTGTTGGCAGAGTATGTCCCGACGTACAAGGAACCACAGCGCCTCGTTCCGTTTTCGTCACTTCATGTGACAACGATTGAGAGTGTAGAAAAACACCCTATTTAGTCATTACGAGTCCCGCGTCTTGTCGTTGCGAGGAAGCGAAGCGACCGAAGCAACCTAACGCCAGATTGTTTCGCAGCTTGATGCTCGGGGCACTCCGGTGCGCAATTCTGCGCACATCGGAGTACCCGTCTCACGGTTCGAACATGCCTCAATGGCATGTTCTTCATCCCGCTCGACCTCGCAATGACAGAAATATATCCATGTTACTCCTTCAAAAACTCATTGAACTGCTTCTCTTGCCGCCGGCCGTGGTTGTGTTGTTGTTGCTGGTGGTGGTTGGTGTTTGGCATCGCTCGCGCGCATGGGCGTGGCGCATCTTGCTCTTGGCCGTCGTGGTGCTGTATGTGTTCTCCATTGAACCGGTCGCCTATGCGTTGACGCAATCCCTGCAAGGACTGTATGCGTCATCAACTGCTATCGAGACGGCGAGTGAAGAACCGGACGCCATTGTGGTGCTCGCGGGTGGATCGTCGAGCGCGTTTGGCGTGCAAGAGCTGTCCGGAGCCAGTTGGCGGCGGCTGTGGCGCGGGTATGAACGCTATCGTTTTTTTGAAGGGCGCGTTCCGGTGATGTACAGTGGGGGGTCGGGAGATCCGTTTGTGGAACATTCGCTAGAGGCCAACATAGCAAAAGGCTATCTTGAGTCCATGGGTGTTTTGCCGCACGATGCGGCAGTCGAAGACCAATCGCGTACGACATTTGAAAGCGCGCGCGCATTGAACGAACAGTTTTTTTCAGCCGATAAAGATGCCCATCGCACGATCGAGCTGGTGACGTCGGCGACGCACATGCGCCGCGCGCAAGCGACATTTGAAGCGGTGGGGTTTGACGTTCGCGCGGTGCTCGCGGATTTTCAAACCGCGCCGCTCAAGCTCGACCTGTTTAGTTTCGTACCAACGCACGCATCGCTGTTCACATCCGTCACGGCGCTCCATGAATGGTTGGGCATTGCGTATTACTCTCTCGCAGGACGTCTATGAAGATTCCTCTGTTGATGTACTTTTATCGCGCGCATTCCTCTGAACATCGGGGAAGCGATCCCAAGGAACATCGAATGGGCGAGCTCGCCGCCGCGCACATGACGCACGTCTCCAAGACGGTGGTTGGCGGTGTGTATTCGCGCCGCGCTCTGATTATCGGCGTCGGTCTCATGATTGGCGCGGGCATTGCGGTCGCGCTGGAATCCGGCGGCCCGCACTTGTTGGTCCAGTTGTTCGGGACGATCGTGTTGCTGTTCGTTCCCGGATGGCTTTCGACGCTTTCGCTGTTTCCGGAGCACGCTTCAATGACATCCGAAAAGTCAAAGACGTGGCGTCGGTCGCTCGATCCCATTGAGCGTCTTACCGTGTCGGTCTTGTTTTCGATATTGATTATCTCCGGGGTTGTTCTGTTGTTGTATGCCGCGACGAAGTGGTTTCCCGGCAGTGATCGTTTGACTCCACGAAACTTTTGGTACGTCTATACGTATTGCGGAATCCTTATCCTTTCCGTGAGCGGGTGGAGGCAAAAAATCACCTCGCCCGTGCTCATGATTTTGATCTTTGCTATACCTCTTTTGATCTTTGGCACGCACCTAGTTTTATCCGCACCCTTTTCTGTGAGATATGTTGCCCCCGAAATCCTTGGATGGAGTATAATGGCCATTGTGACTGACCGTATATTCAAGAGGCACGTCTCCAGGTAGCCTGTGGATAAATATCTGGAATACAACAATAATTGTCGTGCTATAATCTAAAAAGCAAATTAAGGAGCGAATAATCATATGAATAACCTCACGCGTCTTGAGCACATGAAGCACTGGCGGATTGTCGTCGGGCTTTTGGTTTTTGTGCTATTCATTCTTTCGTCCATGGCCGTGAACAAGACGGTGCAAGCGTTAACCCAGGCGGCCGGTAACTACGGATACTACAACGGCACGTACGGATACAATTCCACGGCGTCGTCTGACTTTTTGCCAAGCGCGCCAACGAACTTTACGCTCGGAGCGCGTTCCGCTAACCAGATTACTTTCACATGGACGGCGCCGACGACCACAACCGGCAGTACCAGTTTGGACAACTTGAGCAACTACACGGTTGCGTACGGAACGGGTACGGTGGACGGTTGTAACGACGGATCGCAAACGACAACGTCTACGGCGAGCGCGACGCTTACCAGTTTGAATGCTGGAACAACGTATAACATCGCGATTTGTGCCACAGATACGAACTTGAACGATTCGGATCCGTTGACCGGTTCCATGACGACTCTCTCTTCAGGGAGCAGTGGTGGCGGTGGTGGCGGAAGCCCTGCGGCGTCTACGCCGGCAACTCCAGCGACTCCAGCGACTCCGACGGTTGAGTCCGCAACACCAGCGTCTCCAAGCGCGGAACCGGCTCCGGCAGTGGTGGCAACTCAAGTGGCGGTTGTGAGTGTCGGTACACCTGCGTCCGTGAGTGTTGGCGGATCGTCCCACACGGTGACAGTGGCATCGGCAACGGCTACGGCAGCCACCATGACCATCGCGTCTGATCCGGTGACAGTGACCGTCAAGAAGGATCAAAGTGTGGATGTTGACACGGATGCCAACGGAATCAACGATTTGCGAGTGACATACAATGGATTGAATAGTACAGGAAAGCCGGAGTTCACGTTTGCGGCGCTCGAAGTGACCTTGGGATGCACGATGCCATCTGGCATGGGCGTGTCGCCGGTCTCCGGAGCACAGGAGGCGATTACCGCGGTTGCGGCCGGCAACTTCATCAAGAGCAGTGGATTCTCAACGGTCTACTATGTGACGACCACCTGTGGACGACGCGCGTTCATGGACTCACAAACGTACTTCACATGGACCGCGGACTTCGATCGCGTGAAGACGGTGTCGAATGCCACGCTTTCGGCCTTGCCACTCCAGGGAGTGATGTTGCCGAAGCACAATGTGGTTCTCATGAAGATCCAATCTGATCCTAAGGTGTACGCCATCACGGAGACATCCGGCAATATGCACAAGCCGACGCTCCGATGGGTGAGCACCGAGGCGGTTGCCAAGGCACTCTACGGAAACAATTGGGCGGACTATGTCGTGGATGTTCCGGCAACGCTCTTCCCACGATTCTCCTTCGGAGATGCGGTGCTCGATGCGGCAGGTCTCTCGGCCGATCGCAACCTTCTCAAGAAGCGCGTGGATCTCAACTAACAGGTCATGACAAGAGCTCGCCTCACGGCGGGCTCTTTGGTTATAGAGACCTCTCTAAAACTGCGTCTTTTCGTCTCACGGGCGCCCGTCGACCCCGCTCTCCCTACGCTTCAGTAGGGTTCGCGGGGCAGGGCAGCCCGCTCAACGAAAATCCATCAGTTTTAGAGAGGTCTTGGTAGATTGTGATAATATATCACTCTATGAATACACGCGTTCTTATTCTTGCAGGGGGGAAGGGGTCTCGCATGGGGGCGGCCGTGCCAAAGGCCATGGTACCGGTGGACGGCATTCCGATTATTGATCGCATTTTGAGCGCCGTGAATGAATCCGGTGTTGATACACGGCCGGCGGTTGTGATGGGACACGATCTTGAGATATTGCAGAGCTACGTTGGTGATCGCGCGGAGCCGGTGATCCAGCACGAGCAGAGGGGAACCGGGCATGCCGTGATGGTCGCGCAGGATGCCCTTCATCCAGCGGACCAAGTCGTCGTGTTTTATGGGGACCATCCGCTGTACAAGGCACAGACGATTTGTGCACTTGTAGAGAACCACCAAAAAAATGACGCCGTCATTACCATGACCACGGTCACGCTTCCCGACTATGACGATTGGCGCGCCGTCTACGCGCAGTACGGACGCATTTTGCGAAATGATAGCGGAGCTGTACGCACGATTCGCGAGCATGCGTTGTGTACCGATGAGGAACGCGCTTGTACCGAAGTGAATAACGGATTGTATTGCTTTGATGCAGAGTGGTTGTGGGAGAACATCCACCGACTGTCGGATGCAAACGCCAAGCGGGAGTTCCTACTCACGGATCTGATTGCGCTGGCCGTTGATCAGGGCCGCGGCGTTGAAACATCTCCCTGTCCAATGGAGGAGGGCATCGGCGTGAATACGCCGGAGGAAGTTCTTCTGGCAGAACAGGTTGCAAGAAATGGAAGTTGAATAAATGAATGTTGGAAGTTGGATGTCAGAGGTCGGAATGCCTCGCCAGTCCGTCATTGCGAACTTTTTAGAATGTCATTGCGAGGGAGCGAAGCGACCGAAGCAATCTAACGCCAGAATGAGATTGCTTCGCTATGTTCGCAAAGACCTATAGTCACCACACTATGAAACAGGACTCCATCATTCTTGAAACAGGCAAATTCCTAGCTCTTCGGAAGAAAAAATCCTCAATGTAGCTACGGCTA